>PMUN01000352.1 GCA_003166875.1 Bryobacterales bacterium
AATTTCTGCGCAGAGCCGATTTATGAAAAAGATTCACGGAACTCGCTGGTTTACGTCGAAGCCGGAGTCCTTGCATTTCGAAAATCGTGTCTCGACCTGATTCCGAAGTCCGGCGCAACATCGCTGGAGAACGAAATATTTCCTCTACTCATCCAACAGCGCCAGCTGGCAGCTTACGTCACGGCTCAACGGTTTTACGACATCGGGACGCCGGAGCGGCTGAAGGCGATCGAACATTTCCTGGCCCATGATCATCGCGCGGACACCATTTCAAACTAGCTTGGCAGGCGGAGCGGCGGCAGGGAGCCGTTCTATTCTGAGGAGCCGGGCAGGCTGCTGTCCTCGGACCGGCTGGTGTTAATGCTCGATATGTTAACCACACGCGACGCACATCGGAGGCCACCCCCTTTGAGCACGCGCTACGTGTTCCTGGACCGTGACGGAGTTATCAACGAGAGCCCTGCACCGGGTGAGTATATCCGCTCGGAAACGAAATTCCGCCTGCTTCCGAACGCAGCCAACTGGATCCGGCTATTTAACGCGCTTGAGTTCCTGGTAATTGTGATCACAAACCAGCGCGGGGTGGCGCTGCGTTTGATGAGTGAAGACGACCTGGCCCGCATTCATCGGAAGATGCTCGTGGAACTGGCGGCCAAAGGCGCGCGGATTGATGATGTCTTCTACTGCCCGCATGCCGAGGATTCCTGCGAGTGCCGGAAGCCAAAAGCTGGGCTGGTATACGCCGCGCGCGACAAATGGAACATCGATCTGGCGCACTCGCTGCTGATGGGCGATTCGGATAACGACGAGCAGTTAGCAGCGGCATGCGGGCTGGCCTTTGTGCGGGTGGTGGACGGCCATCTCGCTTGAAGCCTTGGTGGCAGGCTGTTAAGCTAAAATAACCGTTGCATGGTTCAGCGGGGATTGTCCAAGGCGATCGGAACGATACTGCGCCACGTCCCAATCTCCATGTGGCCGGCCCTTGTTTCGCGGCGCACCGGCGTCTTGACGCCGAGGGCGATTGTGCCGCTTGCGAGTCCGGCTGCCTTAGGCGGCGCCAACGTAAGAATCCTGTTGGATTTTCTAGACCAGACTCAAGCCGTACAAGGAGCCGTAGCAGAATGCGGGGTATGGCGGGGACAAACCCTCATCGCTATGGCCTTGTATCTGAAGCAGCGAAGTTCGCCGAAGACGCTGTGGGGATTTGATTCTTTCGCCGGATTTGAAGGAACGACACCTCATAATTTCCGGGATACTTCCTTGCAATTAGTAGAACAAAAGGCCGCTATCTTCGGCCTGACGAACGTCAACATCGTGCCCGGCTACTTTCGAGATTCGTTGAAGACCGTCGAGAATCAATCCTTCAGTTTTGTTCACATCGACTGTGACATTTACGACTCCTATCTGGAATGTCTCAACTTCTTCTATCCGCGGCTGGGCCCAAAGGGAGTGATGCTGTTCGATGAATATGACGATCCGGACTGGCCGGGAGCCAAGCGGGCCGTGGACGGCTTCTGCCATGCGCGGGGCATCCTCCTGGAGAGCGTGGTGGGGGACAATTACAAAAAGGCGTTCGCAACTCGGCCAGAAGGCACGGCCACGTGAAAAAAGATTCGAGATCACCCGCAAACCGCGATCCGAATCGGCCAGCCCGTCCAAGTCGTGAATCCCTCCACGGGGGTGCCGATTTCCGGCAACATCATCCCACAAAGTCGCTCACTTCTCCTATCCGAACGGGCGCGCTATCGATATTGGCGACTCGGCCGTCGAATGCGTACGCCAGTCCGGATTCGTATCTTCTGTCACCTGTATGTACGGTCTCAATGCACTGCCTGCCGATCCGCTGCGCATGAGACGTTTGCCGTTCGACTCGACGATGGGGTACTTTTTCGCTTCTGAACTTTTGGCGGGTTTGCACTTGACTGCAATTAACAAGCGAGTGGCCAATTAGGAACTGCTTGCTCAGCACAAGATTGTTAGAATCGAATACGTGCATGCGCCTGAGCGAAGCCCTGCGCATCAATCAGCTATCCCTCGCGCCGGATAGCCGCTGCAAAAAGGTTCAACTGGTGTGTGGATTCACACCGCTGCACCTCGGAACCTTTGTCGAAGCTTACATCCGGAACCGATTCCCGGGCGAGAGAGCCAGCATAATCAGCGGCTTGTTCGGCGATGTGGAGGGTAATCTGAAGCGCGCCAGCCGGGAAGAAGCTCAAAGCGCAGTGGTCGTGATGGAGTGGAGCGATTTTGATGCGCGGCTTGGACTCCGTTCTTCAGCCGGCTGCGACAGCCCAATCTTGGCCGACATTTTGGAGCATTTCCCCGCCACGATCTCCCGGTTGGAGCGAGGTATCTCAGAGCTGGCCGGCCGGATGCCCACGGTAGTAGTGGCTCCCACGTTACCCATCCCGCCCCTCACACATCTGCCTTTGGCGCAGTCCGGGAGCTTGGAGCTTCAGCTGCAATACCAAATGATCGGCTTGCTCAGCAAGCTCTGCGGCATTGGAGGGCTGAAAATACTGAACGAATCCATGTTGGCCAGCCGGTCCGCGTTTCGAGACCGGCGCGATGTAAATCTGGAGTTTCACGCCGGATTTCCCTACACCACCTCGCACGCTGCGGC
Source organism: Bryobacterales bacterium (assembly GCA_003166875.1). GTDB lineage: Bacteria > Acidobacteriota > Terriglobia > Bryobacterales > Bryobacteraceae > Palsa-89. The sequence goes on from PMUN01000352.1 coordinate 2,624, forward strand.
GCTCGCGGAACTCTGCGTGGAATGCCTGTACCCACCCATCCCAAAGAAAGGCCTCATCACGGACCTCGATGAGACGCTCTGGAAAGGGATCCTGGGGGAGGCCGGCCCGAGCGGAGTCTCTTGGTCTGTGGAAAGCCGCTCGCAGGCGCATGCGCTCTACCAGCAACTCCTTGCATCTTTGGCAGAATCCGGTATCCTGATCGCGGTGGCAACTAAGAATGATGCTGCACTGGTTCGCGAAGCTTTCGCTCGCCGCGACATGCTCTTAAAGGAAACGCAGGTGTTCCCGATCGAGTCGGGCTGGGGTGCTAAATCCGACAGCGTTGCCAGGATTCTGCGCGCCTGGAACCTTTCCGCCGAGGACGTGGTGATGGTTGACGACAGCCCAATGGAGCTGGCCGAAGTCACTGCCAAATATCCGGCTATCGAGGGCTTTCGATTTCCTCACAACGATGCTGCCGAAGCGGTGAATTTCTTAAGCATGTTACGCGCGCGTTTCGCCAAGACTGACGTCCACGCGGAAGACCGGCTCCGCTTGGAGAGCTTACGAAATGCCCCCTCGATCAACCAGACGCAATCCTCCGGTGATCCTCTTGATTTCCTGGCTGGCCTGGACGCGAAGTTAACGCTGAAATTCGGAACGGCTGCCAACGATAACCGCGCATTCGAGCTGGTCAACAAAACGAGTCAGTTTAACCTAAACGGGCAGCGCTATACGGAGAGTGAATGGCAAGCAGTCAGGAACGTGCCGGGCGCATTCCTGCTCACTGCAAACTACGAGGATCGTTTCGGACCACTCGGCAAAATTGCTGTCGTGGTGGGGCGGTGCTTGCGCAACAAGCTGTATGTTGATATCTGGGTTATGAGTTGCCGGGCTTTCTCACGACATATCGAATACCACGTTTTAGAGCGCCTCTTCGAGAAGTTCGGGGTCGATTGCATTGAGTTTGCATTCCGCCCAACCGAGCGCAATGGACCGCTGCAAGAATTCTTCACTCGTTTTTTTCCACACGGCCTGACGGCGGAACGGTTTGAGCTGAGCGCAAACGTTTTTATGGCACTCCGTCCCACACTTTTTCATGAGGTGACTGAAGTGAGCCATGGATAACTTGTCAGACCGCCTGGTCACCTGTTTTGGGTTGGTTTTTCCGAACCTGCCTCTGGATGAGATTCCCTCAGCAGCCGCCGGCAATATAAGCGACTGGGATTCCATCGCGCAAATCAACCTATTAAGCGTAATCGGCGAAGAGTTCGGTATCGGCATTGATTTCGAGCAATTCGAAGGAGCCACGTCGTTTCCCGCGCTACTCGATCGTTTGCGTGAGATCAAAGGCCGTGACTGAACCCGCGCTGCATCATGTCGGCTACGTAGTCAGCTCGATCGCCCTGAGCATTGACGGCTGGCGCAGCGCCGTTTCGCCGGTTTCAGTCTCGCCGGCCTTTGACGATATTATCCAGGGGGCGCGGGTAATATTCTTGGACTTACCGGCTCCGGCAGTCAAACTGGAGTTAATTGAACCCTTGGGTCCCCAGTCGCCTGTCGCGGCGTTCGAGAGAAAGGGCGGTGGCTTGCATCATCTCTGCTTTGAGGTGGATGATCTTGATCAACAGATCAGCAAGATGAAAGCATTCAAGGCCATGTTGATTCGCCATCCCCAACCGGCTATCGCGTTCGGAGGGCGCCGTATCGCGTGGATGAGAACGCGCGAAAAGCTTCTGGTGGAGTATCTCGAGCGAGCTCGGAATCAGGTGTAGTATGACGACTGGCCGAGATCGAGAAACGCCGCGTCGTTATCCGACATTTGAAACTGAAAATCGTTCGGAAGCGTAAATCTGCTTTTCTTGCTCCACAAGTATACAGGCGTACTTGAGATCACTCGGAGCCCGGATTCCACTACCGCATCTCTGCTGGGCCCCATCGAACCGCACGCCGCGATCTCGTTAGCCTCTGGAATACATAACGCTACTTCGAGCGCTAGCGCGTAAGCGATTCGCCAGCCTTCCGGGCAGGGATCTCGAAGCCACACGCCAGCCACCCTGGCCTGGCCCCTCAGGACACCGAGAGCGAAATAACCTTCCGTCCGCCCTTCGTGCACGATGCCGTAAAACTGGTAACGAAGGCTAGGACATCGCGCCAGGAACTCGAAGAATGCGGAGGAGCGCGGCGCAAGCTGTTTAGACCCGGAGGCAATATCGGAGGGAAGCTCGGACGGTTGCATCGGGACCGTCACCCAGCCCGTCGTGTCTGCGGCGGGCGATTTCGACCAGAGCCAGTTCCGGATTAGACGCGCTGGGAGTTTCCAGTCCATGGTTTGATGTGTGAACATCTGGCGAAGCGGCCGCAGCGGCCGCGCGGCTGTCCAGATCGGGGTAGTTTCGACAAAACCCGCACGCGGGAGAATATGGCTCGCCTGGTCGGAGCCGCCGATCGTGTAAATGAAATCAAACAGGGCCGTCAACTTTTGGAGGAGTGCCAAACCAGCGCCGGGCGAGTTCTTCGAGGAGCACCAGTCGATCATGTGCATACCCCGTACGGACCCTGGAAGCTCGGCTGGCCAGATGCCGGCGTGTGCGATTATCCCGCATTCATTTTCGAAAACATAGCTGCGGGGTTGGTCCCAGTCCTCGCGAGGTTCCCAATACTTCCAGAACAGCACCGCGGGATCCAGCAACCCGCTGGAAGCGTTGTTCTGAAAGGCTCGCACGAATAGATGGAGGAGCGCGACCTGGTCCGCGGGCGTGGTGGCTCGAAAGATAGACCTCATTCTAGAAGTGCTTGCATTCAGATTCGCACGCCTTCGCTAAGACCAGTGGCCGGAGTTTTATGTTAAAATTTATCTCAAATCGTCAGGCGGCATGAGTTCGATCTCCCAGGAATCCACGCCGCGCCCCCGGCCGGCTGAGTCCGGCTTTGTGAATTTTCAGGAAGGCGGCGCCTGGTATCACGTTCGCGTCGCCGAGAACCTGGCTCGACATTTTCCGTTCCGCATCGCCGTTGATCCTTACTTAACCTACGGCCGCGTGCAGCCGACAGCAACCTTACCTACCTACGATTGGACACTCGGCTTGGTAGCTTGGGTAGCCGGCGCGGGTGCTCCTTCGGATTCGCTCTTGCACGTCGGCGCGGCATGGTATCCGGACCGATAGGCGATCAAAGCCAGGGCCGGGATGATTTCCCGCGTATGATAGATTTTCTGCTCGCGTGACGAAGTCGAACCGTTACCTTATTCTGCTATTGTGACTCGTCGCATTTCTGCAAGTGGTTTTCGTGCGGCCCGGCCATCAGTGGGGGGACGATTTTGCTCACTATGCGGCTTTCGGATTGAACCTCGCGGCGATGAAGATTGTGCTCATCTTGATTTTCGCCGGCGGGTTGTATTTCTTGGACGGACTGTTCTCGGATCGGCTTCCCCAACCGTGGCGTTACGCCCTGATTCTGTTGGTTGGGCGAAAAACCATTTGTCGCCCTCTTGCTGCTGACGTTATGGCTCACCAAACGCGCGTTTTCTTCCACCGGCGACCGGTCTTTGAAGCTCGCCTTCCTGATTGGCATCTGCGTGTTTGGAATGTGCGCCACTCGAAATACCGGTCTGGCCATTCTGCCGGTGTTTCCGATGCTCGATCTACGGAACGCGCGGCCGCGACGCATTACATGGTTCTCAATCACGATAATTCTATGTTCTTTTCCGATTCAGTCGTGGTGTTCATGCCGTTTCTCCCGACCGGGTTGCGGTCGTGACAATTCATCACTCCAGTTCGGAGAAACAGCAAGTAAATTGTTCAACGATCAGCCGGAGGCCCAGCAGGATCGGAAGAAATGGCCAGATTCGACGATAAAACGGCAATCGCTGCTATTGTACTTCCGTTACCCCTGAGTTGCCGCCGGCCGGAACGCGGTAGATATGGAAACCGCCATGGTGAAACACCTCCCTTGGCTGCGCAGCACGCACAAATTTCTCGACGTCCTGCCGGTTCGGATCGCCCTCAAAATCCAGCAGGTATGCGGCATTCAGCGCATGTAACTTTTCTAGGAATTGTGCGAAATCGGCGGTCTTGGGGTAGAGGCCCGACCGGTGCTGGGTATAGAAGGCCAGGACGCGCGGATTCCAGGAAAGAAGAACTTCGTCCGGGGAGGTGTGGGTCTGAATGAATTGGCAGGCCGCTACGAAGTCGGGCCGCGCGATCCCTTCTTTGACAGGCCCGGTTTGGATTGCGATTACATTGGATGCCGTGCCCAGCAGAAACACACCATAGAACGCCGCAACCGCGATCCTCGCCCTCGAGGGAACGAACCTCTCAGCGCAAAAACTGGCTCCTTCCACCATGTAGACGCAATAGAGAGGGAAAATCGGAAGCATATAGCGGTAGCCAGCCCCGGCCGTCAGGCTGGTGATCATCGCCAGAGTGATCCAGAAATAAAATTCCAACACACCGGGCCGCTGGAGAGTCCGCCGGCACAAAGCAATACCGGCGAGCACCAAGCTTACTCCCGCCAGGGCATAGCGCAATACGTTCACATGGACGCTTCCCCACAACTGCGCCGGACTTTTTAGATAGCCCACGAGATTTCTTTTGTAAGCGCTGGCGGAGAAATAAAACTCATTTCCATACAGGCCGCCGTTGTAAACCCAGCGAGTATATATGCCCAAGCCGATGGCGAGAGTGAAGATGGCGGCAATACCGAAAACGCGGAGCCGCCGCGCGCTCCATAGCTCACTCAGCACAAATGCCAAAATCAAGGCCATCCCAGCGGCACGGCTGGCATAAGCGAGCAGCAGCAAAACGCCGGCTACCAAGCCCCACAGCAACGGTCTCCGATCGTCGTTTTTGCTTTGGCGCACCCAGAGGATTAGCGCCAGCGCGGCGCCGCTGAACAGCAGAAATGGAGCTTCCGAACAAATGCTTTCCTTCATGTTCAGCATGATGGACGAGCAGGCGAAGGTCAGCATCGCGAACAGGGAACCTGCGACATCCAGACCGCACAGCCTTCCAATGAAATAGAAACAGGGCAACGACAAAAGGAACAGAACCTGTAGCAGGGCCTTCAGCGCGACATAGTTCAGACCCCACTTGGCATAAACCGGGAGCATCAGCACGGAGAGCATCGGCGGATAAGGCGAAGGATGTTGCACCAGGGCCTCGGGTGTCCCCAGATACGAGGTGTGCGAAAAAGGAAGGCCGTTCAGCAGATTTCGCGTCTGTTCCAGGTAAACGCTGAAATCCCCTCCCCAATGGTGTTCCGGGCGAATGGTGGCGAGATACAGGCAGGACGTTGCGGCCAATGCTAGCGCGAGGGGAAGGGCGCGCGCGGGTGATCTCCTGGAGGAATTCATTGAATCTAGAAAACCAAACTTCCCGAAAAGCCAATCGGGTTGCCCCACCCGCGCAGAAAGTTCATTGTAAGCGATTCTCGCTGGGTTGCATAGCGAGGTCAGGATCTCAGCGGTATGACGGTGTACGACATCGGCGCTTTCCACGGTTTGCCGATTTCCAACCGCCATCTTGTCGGTCTATAAAAAAGGGAACCAGCCTACCGATTGCCCTTGGGCTTCCCTCGCCTGCCTAATCGCCAAAGATTCTGGTTGTAATTTCTCCGAACCTGAGGGATCGATTGTGACGATCGCAACCCCGTTCAAGAAGAAAGTACGATGAGCACGAACACAATCGACTCTGACAACCCAGGGCAGATCTGGTAGAACACAACCGGTCCCGTCGCGACAAAACCGGTGTTGCGGTGGCCCGCCGCGGTTGCGCAAATCCCGCGTTTGCGCTGACATGAAAAATAAATGGGTCTCCGTTTTCAGCGCCGCGTGAAATTGCTGCCAAGTGTGCATCTTAATTCTAACCGCGGGGCTGCTGCTAAGCCCGATAATTCTCTTGCTTCATACCACGTCCGGTTACGCACAGCTGTTTAACTTCAGTCCCTTATGGATCGCGCAAAGTGCGTTGGCATTCGCCAAGCGATTCGAGATATTTTGGTGGGGCAAGGACCCGCGCTGGCCCGGAAATGTCACGCTTGTTCTGGTTGCCGTTCTTGCAGCTCTGGGGTTGTTTCGAGACGTTCGCAAGCATGTAGGACCGGCAGAGCTTTTTCCTCCATGCTACTTGGTCGTCATTTTGCCCTACTTCTCGCCTGGATTTCAGTTGTATCTCCTGCCGCTTTACCCGTTGCTGGTAGGATACGCGCTAATCGGCTTTCTCAATCTCGTTGGCGGCTGGCGTTATCGCTCTGCCGCGATTGCGCTGGGGATGGGCGCAGTCGCCTTGCTGTTTGGCACGGCTTATTGGAAAACCAATTGGGGGCCGATTCGCGAAGGATTGGGAGATCCCGAATTCGCTGCGGTGTGCGATTTCATTCATGACAAAACTGTTTCCACAGAAATCGTGGTTTTCCGAAAGCCTCGGCTTCTCGCGTTGCTGACGGAGCATCCCAGCACGGTCTAGCCAATGCACCTCGACCGCGATCCGGACCCGGACGAGATCTGGAATTACCTCGTGCGCGTGCATGCATCTTATGTCATCGTGGCGCATCTGGACGGTCCGGAGTTTGCAATGGATCCGATCGTCGATCGAACACTGGTGCTGCACTCGTTGGAAGCGATTCCCGTTTTTTCGAATGCGCACTTCAAGATCTATCGGCTGGCCACAAGCGGTCCCTCAATCCTATAATTAGGCGCCCCAGATCAATCCAAGTTCTTCCACTCCATTTCCACTCCCGCTCCATCTTTCTTGGGAACTTAGCGGATTTCACGTTCAGTCAACTTACCTTGTTTATCTCGAAAACCCGGATAGCGGTCTGCTCAAAACGCTCGAAACGACAACGCGTCATGAAGGAAGCTGAACGCAAAAAGCAACGGGACTTTGGCCGCTGGCAGACGAGAGATTCTTCGGACCGGGGGGGACCGTGACCGGTTGACAGGACAGCAACTCCAACCCATGGCAACACTACCCGCTCAGCGCCTCGGCGTAGAATAGCTCTCACGTCTGACGTGAAGCTGCTCACGGCCTGTTGGCGCCAGAACCCGCGTGCGAAAACCGTACAGGAACGAGGCCCGGAGCGAGCCAGAACAGAGCGCACATTCCGGCAAGCGGCAGCACCGCGGCAATGGCGAACGCGGGTGCGTACGAATAATGATCCACCAAATAGCCGGTGGCGAGCGGGAACAAAATGCCCCCCAACCCGCCGCTCAGGCCCGTGAGTCCGGTGACACGCCCAACGGCGGCGGGTGGAAAAAGGTCGCTGATGGAAGCGAACATGTTGGCGGAATAGAATGTGTGGCCGAACAGCACCACGCCGATAATAGCGATGGCCCAAGCGACACTCGGGGCAGCTACCACGGCCAGGCTAGCGAGGCAACATATTGCGCCGATCGTCATCGTGATCCCGCGCGTCCTCGCCGGCGCGTGGCCCTTTGAAAGCAGCTTGCCCGCCGCCCAACCGCCTCCGATGCTGCCGGCGTCGCCCAACAGATAGGGCAGCCAACTGAAAGCGCCGATTGCCACCAGGCTCATGCCGCGAACGTTGTAGAGATAATCCGGCATCCAGTACCAGAAGAATTGCATCACGGGTCCCGCAAGAAAACGGCACAACATCAATGCCCAGGTCTGCCGGTAGCGCAGCAATGCCAGAGCACTCACAGCTTGAGTGGCCGCGCTGCCTGGCATGCTACGCTCCTGGCTCGCCGACATATGATAAACCCGGCGCCAGCAGATCACCCAAATCACTCCGAAGACGGACGGCACCAGGAAAGCCATCTGCCATCCGAACCATTGATTGAGCGCTACGATCAAGGGCGGCGCCAGGATGGACCCAATCATCGAGCCGCCATTGAACACTCCGACCGCGAGCGTTATCTCCTTCTCAGGAAACCAGCGCGTCACCACTTTCATCGCACCGGAATAATTGGCGCACTCACCCGTTCCCATCCAAAAGCGCAGCAGACCAAAAGTCCACACCGAGCGGCCGAAAGCATGCAGACCCGTTGCGAGGGACCACCACAGCACGGCGAAGGAAAAACCGAACCGCGAGCCCAGACGGTCCATCAACATTCCCATCGGGAATTCCGCCACCATCATGCCGAACTGAAAGCATGCCACGATGCGGCCGTATTCGGTGCTGTTGAAGTGAAAACTCTCTTTTAGCTTGGGCGCCAGAATGGAGAGCGTTTGCCTGTCTATGAAATTGATGACGGTAATTGAGAACAGCAGCGCGAGGATGGTCCACCGCAGGCGATCCGGCGCCGAGACACGTGAATCCGTTGCGGGCGCGCTGGGAGCATGCATCTGAAGTGTTAGTCTATCATGTAGATTGACAATAGGACGTTAGCAATGATCGGTCGCCGAGCTTTCGTCACGGGGTTGACGTCATCATGTTTCTTGGCAGGAGCAACGCCTGGAATTTCGCTCGGCTGCCAGACCAATGCGTGGCCCATCGACCCGGCTCACTTCGATACTCTGCTCTCCGTGCTTGCTAAGATTCGCGGGCTCGGCTTCGCTGGCTTCGAGACCGGTTTCCGCAATCTGGAATCGCAAGCCGAGAATCTCGAGGCCGCGCGCCAGAAGATCGCGTCGTCCGGACTCCAATTCTTCGGTGTCCACATTTTTCTGTTGCGGTATGACGAGAAGACGCACATCGCACCCGCGGAGTTGTATGAAAGAGTCTGCCAAACGAGCGCGGCACTGGGGGCGCAACGGCTGATACTGAGTGGGGCACCGGTGTCCACCGAAAATGAGTTGACGCGCAAAGTGGAGGGTCTGCACAAGGCCGGGGAGGTGGCGAAGCAGCGCGGACTGAAGCTGGCGTATCACAATCACGACCAGGAATTCAGCAACTCGGCGTGGGAATTCCAGGGCCTGTTGCGCCTCACTGATCCGAACCTGATCGGCTTCCTGCTGGACGCCGGTCATGCGTTCCAAGGTGGCGCCGATGTGCCCGCGTTCCTCGAAGAGAATCATCGGCGGATCATTGGTCTGCACTTGCGTGACTATCGCGATGGCAAGCAGGTCCCGCTCGGCTCCGGCGATTTTCCTTTAGCGCAGGTGGCCGCCGTGCTCAAGAAGACTGGCTGGCAGGGCTGGGTTCTGGCAGAAGAGGAGCGAGAAGATGGATCAAAGCCGGGTGAGCGCGCGGTGGCGCCGGCCATGGCCGCATTGCGCAAACAGTTTGATTGAAACAAGGAACTGAACAAATCCGAATCGACAACAGGATATATTAAAAATTGATGCCCCTCCCGCTTACCAGACGCGACGTGATGAAAGCTGTCGCGGCCACAACAATGACCGCGGCTTCTTATCGCCGCGTGGCTGGAGCAAACTCGCGCATCGGCGTGGCGCTGATTGGCGTTGGGCGGCGCGGACGTGAAGTTGGAGCCGGCTTGCTCGGCGACAGCCGCGCCGAACCGGTGGCCATCTGCGACATTTATGATGTCCAGCGAAACCGTGCAGTGGCAGCGTTGAAGATCGCGGATTCCGTGAAGCAATTGGTGGCGCATGAAGAGGCGCTGGCGCTCGCCGGCGTCGATGCGGTTGTCATCGCCGCCCCCGATCACTTGCACGCCACCCTGGCAACCGCGGCTCTCGCGGCGCGCAAACATGTGTATCTGGAAAAACCCACAATCCACAAATGGCAGGAACGAACCCAACTGGCCGCAGCTCTTGAAAGAAGCGGCACGATTCTCCAGTGCGGCATGCAGCAACGCAGTGGAGCACACTATTGGCGGGCGAAGCGGGAAATCTTCCAAACCGGGCGCTTGGGCAAAGTGTTATACGCTCGCTCGGTGTGGCACAACTTCGCATGGCAAAGGCGTGAGATCCCGCCCGGGCCAAAGCCCGCGGGATTAGATTGGGACCGTTTTCTCGGACCCGCGCCGCACCTTCCTTACGAAGCGGTCCGGTATGATTCCTGGCGTTATTTTCCCGAGTACGGGGCAGGGCTCCTGGCCGACATTCTCACGCACTGGGTGGACGTAGCGCAATGGATGCTGGATGATGCTGCGCCTCAGTCCGCCGTGGCTCAGGGAGGAATTTATGTCCTCAAGGACGAGCGCCGCAATCCCGATACCACTAGCGCGCTGATTGAATACCGCGACTGGAACCTGAGCTTTGAATCCTCCGTACTCTCGATTCGTAATGATCGTCCTAGCGTGCTGTTCGAAGGGACCGAGGGCCTGCTTGATCTTTCCCGCGACGGGTACACATTCACGCCTCGCAGCGGCGCAAGCGAAACGGTGAACTCCACGGAAAATCTGGAGGGCGCTCACACGCGGAATTTCCTGGACGCCATCACCGGCGTCAATAAGCCGAATGCCGGTTTCGAAGCTGGTATTTCAGCGACGCGCCCGGTGCAGATGGCGCTAAAAGCCTATCAGACCCGCCGCAGAATAATGGCTGGCGAAATCGACTCCGTTGAAGACACCGGAGTAAATTAATGATTCTACGCGACCCGCTTGTAGCGCACGCACTCTTGCGTNNCATGAGTGCGTGCGCCACGATAATTACCTTATGAAACTTTTCTGGTTTATTCCGACTCAAGGCGATGGCCGCTACCTCGGCACTACTCGCCAGATGCGAGTTACCGATCACGGCTATCTTGGGCAGATAGCGCGCGCAGTCGATCAGCTCGGTTTTGAAGGTGTGCTGCTTCCCACCGGTAACTCGTGCGAGGACGCCTGGGTGGTGGCGTCTTCGCTTATACCGCTCACCGAGCGTCTTAAGTTTCTGGTCGCGGTTCGTCCCGCCGTCATGTCCCCCACGTTGTCAGCGCGAATGACCGCGACGTTCGACCGTTTGTCGAAAGGCCGCCTGCTGATCAATGTGGTGACCGGCGGAGATCCCGAGGAAGCCAAGGCGGAAGGCGTGTTTCTCTCGCATGACCAACGCTACGAGGTCACCGACGAATTCCTCACCGTCTGGCGCGGCGCTTTATCGGGCGAGCCCATTACATTCCGAGGCAAGCATCTGAACATTGAAGGCGCAAAGGTGATTTGCCCGCCCGTGCAAAAACCGCATCCACCGCTTTATTTTGGCGGTTCGTCGAAAGTCGCGATTGAGCTTGCGGCCAGGCAAGTGGATGTCTACCTCACCTGGGGCGAGCCGCCGGCGCTGGTCGCAGAAAAGATTGCGCAGGTCCGGCGCCGCGCAGAGGAGTTGGGGCGTAACATCCGGTTCGGCATTCGTCTGCATATTATCGTAAGAGAGACCGCGCAAGCGGCTTGGAACGCGGCCAATGAGCTGATCCGGTACGTAGACGATGAGACCGTAACGAACGCGCAGAAGTCGCTGGCCCGTTTCGATTCCGAAGGCCAGCGGCGCATGTCCGCGCTGCATGGCGGCAGCCGCGATAATTTGGAGATCAGTCCGAATCTTTGGGCGGGCGTCGGCCTGGTCCGCGGCGGAGCGGGGACGGCTCTGGTTGGTGACGCCGAAACCGTCGCGCAGCGATTGCTCGAATATTCCGATCTGGGGATCGAGACGTTCATCCTCTCTGGTTATCCGCACCTGGAGGAGTCCTATCGGGTGGCTGAACTCCTGTTCCCGTTGCTGCCCTTCGCCACGCCAACGTCCCAAGGAGACGGCGGAGTGGCAGCCATCGCGGGCAATGAGTTTCGGATCGAGCGATAGCCAAACCAAGATTCTTTGTGTCAGCCTCTTGACATACCGGCCCGAATCACCGTATTCTCTATCTACTATCCATAGCACCAAGATGCAACCCCGAGTCTGTTGCATTTATCAACTCACGCTCACGTCGCTTCAGGAAGAATGAACCCATATGACATACAAAGCTCGTCGCTTATTCGTATTTCTCGCCGGAACTATGGCCGCAACCTTGTTGCTGACAGACGGCGCTATCGCTCAATACACCACAGCCAGTCTGAGCGGCAGCGTGGTGGATCAAACCGGAGCGGTCGTGCCCGACGCCAGGATCACAGTGCAGAACACCGACACTGGATTTACTCAGAGCGTCACCTCCAACTCCGCCGGCGAGTATCTCTTCTCCCGTTTGCCCGTCGGGAACTACAAGCTGACCGCCGAGAAGCCCGGGCTAACCACCTACGTGCAGTCGGGCATTCAGTTGGATGTTGGCCAAGCGGCGACGCAGAAGATCACACTGAGCGTTGGCACGGTTTCGCAACAAGTCACGATCTCGGCGGACGCGTCGCTCGTGACTTCGCAATCGGCGACCGTCAGCCAGGTAATCAGCCAGCGTCAGGTTGTGGACCTGCCACTGGATGGACGCCAGGTCCAACAATTGGTATTCCTGGCTCCTGGCATCACCGACGCCTCCACGCACTATTGCACCACCAACTGCGAAGGCGGAACGTATCCCGGAGAGCAGTACGCGAAAGCCAATGGCACGTCCGCAAGCAGCATCAATTATCAAATGGACGGCGTGGACTACAACGACAGCTACATCAACTCAAACCTGCCTTTCCCGAATCCCGACGCCATCCAGGAATTCAGCGTGGCAGACAGCAATTTGAGCGCGGAGTACGGCAACTCTGTCGGCGGGGTGGTGAATGTCGTCACAAAATCCGGGACGAACCTGATTCACGGCGATGGGTTCGAGTTTGTGCGCAATGGCGACCTGAACGCGCGCAACTTCTTCGCTCCCACGCAAGATACGTTGAAGCGCAACCAGTTTGGCGGCAGCATCGGCGGACCCATCCAGAAGGATCATCTGTTTTTCTTCGGCACGTATCAGGGCACGCGAATCCGGCAGACGGCGCAGGGCTCCATCGCTTTCGTGCCCACTGCTGCCGAGCGGACTGGCAACTTTTCGGACGCAGGTGTACAGCTTACCGATCCGCTGAACGGTAACGCACCGTTCGCGAATAACCAGATTCCAACCAGCCGGCTCAGCTCGGTGTCCCAGTATTTGCTGAACGATATTCCGTTGCCCAATGGTCCCGGACAACAGCTCACTTACCCAGGAGCGCCGCAGATCCAGAACGACGACCAGTTCATGATCAAGGTGGACTACATCCGTGGCAAGCATCAACTCAGCGGCCGGTACTTCTTCACCAACTACAACCAACCGGCGTATGCTTCGAAGACCGACTTGCTGCAGATAGCCGGCGGCAACCAGGTGCGGGTGCAAAATATCGCGTTCACCGACACGTATAGCGTGAGCCCACACCTGCTGCTGAACACCTGGTTCGGCTGGAACCAGCAGAATGGCGGATCGACGTCGGGCGCACCCTTCTGCCTTCCAGCGGCGGGTGTGGAAATTGCCCAAACGAGTCCTTGCGAGATCTCCATCGGCGTGGCCGGCGGCTTCAGCATCCAAAGCAATCATCTGGGCGCCTTCAATCGTGGCAGTCAGACTGGCCGTGAGGACGTCACGTTCATCAAGGGCGGGCACGAGCTTCACTTCGGAGCGGAGGCGCTGCGCATCCGCGCACCCATGTCCAATACCTACCAGGAGAATGGCGTATTCGGATTCCAAGGCGCATTGTCGGGCAGCAGCATGGCGGACTTTATCCTGGGCCAGGCGCAGCTCTTCACACAGGACGGTGGCATCTATCTGAACTTTACCGGCATCAAGTGGAGCGCGTTCGTCCAGGACAATTGGCGAGTCACTCCTCGCCTGACTCTCAATCTGGGGCTGCGCTGGGATCCCTGGTTCCCGTATCAAGACAGTGAAGGACGGGTGGCATGCTATTCGCCGGGCGCGCAATCCACGCGATTCCCGAATGCGCCCGTGGGATTGCTTTATGGCGGCAGCAATCACGATCCGGGTTGCCCGTCGGCATCCATCAAGACCCAGGCGGCGAACTTCGCTCCACGGTTGGGGTTCGCTTACCGGCTGACGGATGACGGCAAGACCAGTATCCGCGGCGGCGCGGGAATCTACTACGCACTCCCCGATACGGTGGCCTTCCAGGACGTAGTCGGCATCCCGCCGTTTGCTCCGATCGTCAATCTGTACCAAACCGTGAGCGGCGGGAATGTTATAGCGCCCGGTGTGAATTTTCAAAATCCCTATGGCAGCGCCGGCATGGCCAACCCATTTCCGGCGTTCTTCGGCGGCCTCAACAAGTCGGTCTCTTCAAGCGCACCCTTTCCGCAGGGACCGCTCACGTTTTACCAGATCTTCGCGCAGGATTATCGCCTGCCGGAGATCTATCTGTGGAACCTGACCTTGGAACGTCAGCTCGGCGCCAGTTGGCTGGTGCGCGCGGCGTACGTCGGGAACAAGGGAACTCATCTGTCCGGCACGGGCGACCAGGAAGAAGGCCTGTACCAGGCCAATCCAGTGATTTACATTCCCGGCCAATCTAACGTGAACAATGAGCAAGCCAGGCGTTTGAATCCGAACTACGGCCCGGTGAACGAGATCGACTCTAACATTAACTCGAACTACAATGGCCTTCAGCTCACGGTGGAAAAACGCCTGACTCACGGCTTGTCGCTGTTGGCGGATTACACCTGGTCCAAAGAGCTGGATGACTTCGCGCCACTCAGCGGGTCGTACGGCGACAACACTGTACCCTTCGACCGGCACTTCGATTATGGCCCGTCGGACGACGACATCCGAAATGTCTTTAAGTTCTCGGGCTTGTATCAATTGCCCCGTGTTGGCGCGAAGGGATTGGCAGGCAAACTCATCAACGGGTGGAACCTGAGCAGCACGGTGACCTGGCAGGGCGGGTTCCCATTCTCGATTTACAGCGGCGTGGATAATTCTTTTAGCGGGAACTACGANNCGGGGCGATGGTTCAAGAATATTTCAATACGTCTGCGTTCACTGTAAATGCGCCTGGGACCTTTGGCAACACGGGGAAGAACATATTGCGGACTCCGCGCACATTCACGACGAACGCGGCTCTCATCAAGGATACGAAGTTGGCGGAGCGTGCCTCCTTGCAGTTCCGTGTCGAGGCGTTCAATCTGTTCAACAACGTGAACTTTCCGCTCTCGACCAAGAACGGTCTGAATCACCCCGGTATCGATACTACCGTGACGGATGGGTCTTTCGGACAGATCCTGGCGGCCAACGATCCGCGCATTCTGCAGTTTGCGATGAAGTTTATATTCTAGGAGGCGCGTGGCAAAACCCGCTCCGTTGAAGACGCTGCCGTGGCGCACGCACTCTTGCNNCGCAAGAGTGCGTGCGCCACGACATCCTCGACATCATGACCCGCAGAGAGCTCTTCTCCTCATTTCTGTTAGCCGGCGCGCTGCGTGCCGCTGGGCAGGCGCCATTTCCGGGGACGCCGTTCCATGCCTACTCGCGTTGCCTGCCGGATTACTTGCGCGGGCTGGCCAAGAAGGCCGTCGAAAAGCGCGACGGGGAACTGGCGAAGCTGGTGACGGCGCCAGCGGTGGAAGCGCGGCAGAAGTGGGTGCGGGAAACTCTATGGAAGCTGATCGGCGGTATGCCGGAGCGCACTCCGTTGAACGCGCGCACCACCGGATCGTTCGAGCGGGAGCGTTACAGGGTGGACAAGGTGATCTACGAGAGCCGGCCGAATTTATTCATTTCGGCGAATCTGTATATCCCCAAGCAGGGCGACGGACCGTTTCCAGCCGTCCTGTTCCAGATGGGGCACACCGATGATGGCAAGGCCCATCCGAATTACCAGCGCTGCTGCCAAGGATTGGTCCAGCTCGGCTTCGTCGTCCTCGCGTTCGATCCCATAGGAGAGGGTGAGCGCATTCAATATCCGGATTCCTCCGGTACGCATACGCGGCTGCAGGATTCGGACTCGGAGCACACTGTTCCCGGTAAACAAATGCTCCTCTTTGGCGACACCGCGACGCGCTTCCAGCTTTGGGATGCGATTCGCAGTCTCGATTACCTGATTTCTCTCCCCATCGTGGATCCGAAACGCGTGGGAACCACCGGGCACTCCGGAGGAGGCACGCTGACGATGCTGCTCTCAGGCGCTGACCAACGTCTGGCAGCGGCCGCGGTGTGCATGGGGAACCTCGAAAACGTCGCCGCCTTGCCCTTCGTTTCGCCCGGCTCGACCGACGATGCCGAGCAGGACTTCGTCGACGCGGGACCTGTGGGTTTCGACCGCTGGGACCTTTTCTATTCCTTCGCGCCTAAGCCGATGCTGATCTGGCCCAGCGACCGCGACTTTTACGCGACCTACTCTTCTGAGTACATCAAGAATGGCTGGCAGGAATTTCAAAAGCTACGGAAGACATACGTCACTTTGAATCACGCCGACCGTTTGAAATGGGCGGATACTCCACTGCCGCATTCGCTCGCTTATGACAGCCGCCTCTTGGTCTATAACTGGTTTACGCGTTGGTTGAAGGGATCAGCGGAGCCGGTGCGCGAGGAGCCCCCCGTCAATCCGGAGGCTGCCGCCACGCTACGCGCCACCGAGTCCGGCAACGTCAATTCGCTGCACAGCGCAACCGCTTTCACTCTGAACAAATCCAGGCAGGTTGAGCGTACGCCGGCGCCGCTGGATGCGCTGCTGCGCATATCGCGCGGCCAAGCGACCTCGAAAATCATCGCGCGGCAGCAAACGCCCAGAGTGACGATCGAAGTGCTCGAAGTTCGTTCGGACCCGGTCGTCTGGCTGCCAACGTGGCTGCTCACCGCCAAAGATACCGCGCCGGACAAGCCGGTTCTGCTGGTGCTGGATACTCTGGCTTCTGAGCGGCTCTGGTTCCAACCCGATGCGGATCTTGCTCCGGGGAGTCCAGTGGTTTGTGCGGCCGACATTCGCGGAGTTGGCGCGCTGGTTCCGGAATTTAGCCCGGGCCACGCGGACTATGCAGCTTGGCACAAGCAAGAGGAAAACTACGCCTGGGGTTCCCTGATGCTGGGCAAGCCGCTGGTAGGGCAACGCGTGGTTGACATACTGGCGATTGTCGCCGCGTTGCGCCAGCATCCAGCCACGGCCAAGCGGCGTATTTTAGTCGCGGCCGCGCAAAAACTCACCGTGCCGGCTTTGTTTGCCGCCGCGCTCGACCAGCGCATCGACGGACTGTATCTTTCCGGCGGTCTCACATCTTTCCGAGACGTGGTGGACACCGAGATCTACAGCCATCCTTTCGGGAACTTTGTGCCGGGCCTGTTGAATCACACGGATCTGCCCGAGGTGGCAGCTTCCATCGCGCCCCGGCGGATTGTGCTCGCGGGAGCCGTCAATGCCAACGGTGGAACAGCGAATGTAGCTGCGGTGCGTCAACTTTATGTCGGCGCGCATCTCACGATCGAGCCGGATGCGAAGTGGACAGTCGAGAAGCTGGTGTCGTTCGCGGGCGCTTAGTGGAGGAACACCATGTCGCATTTTGACGTTTCCCGCAGGCATTTCTTCTTTGGTTCACTGCTGGCCGGCGCCGTTCCGGCCGCTGGTTTCGGCAGTGTTCCCTCATTGAAGGCGCTGGGGTACAAATCATTTAACGAGAAGCTAAACATTGCTGCCGTCGGGGTAGGCGGCCGCGGTGCGGAGAATCTCAGCGGTTTCTTGTCGGAGAACATCGTCGCGCTGTGCGATGTAGATTCACGGCAAGGCGGACGCACCTTCAAGCGGTTTGAGAAAGCGCCGAACTATGTCGACTTCCGCAAGATGCTGGACAAGGAAGCGAAGAATATCGATGCGGTGGTTATTTCCACCGCCGATCACATGCACGCCACTGTGGCTCTCTGGTGCATGCAGCGGGGCAAGCATGTATATGTGGAAAAACCGCTGACGCGGACTCCGTGGGAAGCCCGTCTCCTGGCCGAAGCAGCCCTCAAGTACAAAGTTGCGACTCAAATGGGAAACCAGGGCTACTCGCACGAGGGACATCGGACAGCTTGCGAGATCATTTGGTCGGGCGAGATTGGCAATGTAACCGAAGTGCACGCCAACACTAGCTCGCCGAACTGGCCCCAGGGGATACAGACGATTCCGAAAGAGGAACCCGTCCCAACGGGCCTGGATTGGGACCTCTGGCTCGGTTGCGCTCCGATGCGTCCCTACACTTCCGGCGGTTGGGACAAGGATCATGTTCCGAATGGATACACCGGCCCCTATAACGGCAGCAACTACGGCTTTTATGTGCCGCACGACTGGCGTGGGTTCTACGACTTTGGCACCGGCGCACTTGGCGACGCGGCCATTCACGCGCTGGGTCCGGCGAATCAGGCGCTGGCTTTGGGGATGCCCATCGCCGTGGAATGCTTGCGGGCGGAACATCGCAGTAAATTTTCTTACCCGCTGCACGCGCTGTTACGGTTTGACTTCCCGGCGCGTGGAAATATGCCGCCGGTTTCGGTCTACTGGTCCGACGGCGCGCGGGACGGCAATCCGGAAAATTATTACCATCCCAAGGGACTGGAGAACGAAGTACTGCTGCCGGCCGAGAACAACCTGGCGGCTCGGGGCCGTCCGGACCTCGGGTCTGGCAGCCGTGGCTCGAGCGTTGCGGCTTCGGCTCTAGGCGGGACCCCGGCACGCCGCGGCGCCGGGGTGCTTCTCCAGGATGGCGCGATTTTCGTGGGCGAAAAGGGTTACCTGGCAACAGTCGGCCGCGGCGAAGGAGTGCAACTGTTGCCCGCCGCCCGATGGGAGGATTACAAACTTCCGCCGCCGATTCTCCCGCGCTCGCCGGGACATTACCGCGACTGGATTCGCGCGTGCAAAGGCGGTGAACCAGCCTGTTCGAATTTCAGCGTCGCCGCTCCGTACGCCGAATGGGTCACGTTGGGAGCCATCGCGTATCGGTTCGAAGGCAAGCTGGAGTATGACCCTAAGGCCAGACGCTTTACGAATAATGCCGAGGCAAACCAGTACCTGAAGCCCGTGTTTCGCAAGGGCTGGGAATTGAAACTGTAGGAATTATCGAGCTTCGCAATGAATTTTACACGACGAGACCTGGGAAAGATTGCTCTGGCCGCTCTCTCCTCGGGGAAGACATGGGCCAAGCCAAATTCGAAGTTCGCTGGCGTGGAAATCGGGATTATCATTTCGCCCACCAACTTCCGCGATATCCCACTCGGCGCGGACCAGATCCTCAACAACCTGGTTCAGCTCGGTATCAGCGGAATCGAAATGCAGGACGTGCGAGTGGAGAGTTACGCTGGGGCGCCAGCCGCCGCCCGGCAAGCGGAAATCAAGCAGTGGCGCATCGCGGTTTCCATGGACAAGTACAAGGCCCTTCACAAGCTGTACCGCGACGCCGGCGTCAATATCTATGCTTTCCGGCTCGCGACGCTGAACAACTCCATGACGGACCAAGAGCTCGCCTACTTTTTCAACACCGCTGAAGCTCTGGGCGCGCGTCAGATCACGACCGAGCTTCCGACCGACACGGCGTTAACGCAACGTGTCGGAGATTACGCCGCGAAGCGCAAGATCCGGATGGGTTACCACAACCATACTCAGGTCGACTTCACTAGTTGGGACACGGCCTTGTCCCAATCCAAGTACAACGGGATCAACTTCGATGTCGGCCATTTCGCTGCCGCCGTCAGCCAATCGCCTATCCCATTCATCCAGAAGTACCACGATCGAATCACGTGCCTGCATCTGAAGGATCGCAAGTTCAAAACCAACGGGGGACAAAACGTGGTTTGGGGCCAAGGCGATACGCCGCTCAAAGAAATCCTGGTGCTGATGAAGAAAGAAAAGTACCGCTTCCCGGCCGGCATCGAGCTGGAATACCGTATCCCGGAAGGGTCCACCACGATGGCCGAGATTGCAAAGTGCCTGGAGTTTTCGAAGGAAGCGCTGGCGTAGGAAAGCGCAACGCCGCTTTTCAAATCTGTCAATGGATTAACGACACCAGGCTCGCAACTGCGATTCGCGAGTCTGACTCGAGAGCCCTGATGGTTGCGCGCGCGTCGCGTGCTTGTCTCTCTCTGCAGTGAAGCCTCACTTCTTCTGCGAGGGTGCGGGCGCCGATCCCGTCGCCGGGTTGTAATGCGGATTCTCAGGGTTGTTGGGGACGTCGATCGGTTGCACAGCGGGCGCAGGCTTCGCGCTTTCGAGCCACGCCGTGTATGCCAGATCTCGCAGAAAACTCGCGCCGGAAGCCAGACGCGTACAAACCAATTTCCTCGCCTCGGCATCTGAGCCGTCTTTGAATGCCGCACGCAAGTCCAGACGATACACATCCTCGACAAATCCGCGGGCTTCGATCATATGATCGAGGATCGCAGTCCAGGGGTCATCCAAATGCCGTGGGGCTTTGTTCACGTAAGGCAACACGTCGGCTTCCGTGACCTGAATCAGATCGACATAAGCCGACTCAAACCGTCCATGGATTTCCGGATCGCGCGTATAGCCTTTCGGATTCTCGCCTTCCCATCCATCGTGATGTCTGGAGTTGTGCAGAGGCATCGCGGCATCGGCGACGTAGTGCCCCAACCATCCCATGTAGAACGCAACGTCGTTCGCCAGATAGGTTTTCACGGGGTCGTCGCCGCCGCGAAACAGAGGCGATATCGAGCCATACATGCCTGCAATGTCTCTGTATCGCGACGTTCGCTCCTTTCCATCGGCCAGGCGATAGAGCCGCATTCCGGCCTTCATGCGCTCATATCCTTCCATCATCGAGTAGGCTTGCAGCCCGGTGTAACGGATATTGAGAAGCTTGGCCCGCTCGGGGTTGGACTTGCTCACTCGAAGGTACTCGTCATAGACTCGCAACGTAAACTCTGTCCGGGAGCGCGGGATCTCTTTCATGAAGTCGAAGGACTCGGTGTACCAGCCGTGATTCGGGTCCTCGGAGATTCGGAGATACGGCTCGCTGGGGCTCCGCCAAGTGTCGGGAATTGGGCCAAGATGACCGATGTATCCCTTGTACGCTTTCAGGAACGCGGGACCATCGGCTCCAATCGCTTCTACGGCGGCCAGGTTCGCCACCGTATGCCCGCGGAAGCCCCAGGCATCGAGCTGCTGAAAATTGAGCAGCGCCAGGCTTATCACCGCGGCTATCTTGCGCAACCAACACAAAGATGAGAGACGCATGAACACACGCTAGCAGGGCACTATTAATTTCTGATGAACCAAACAGGCCGAAAGCTGCCGGCGCACTCAAACCGCAAGCTTCGCCGGCGGTGCGGTTGAGCCCGGCACGGCGTTCAATAAATCCCTGTAACTAGTGGGATGTCCGCGCGCGAACTTTAGCATCGAAATCCCACGCGTTCGCATGAGTGCGAACGNNCACGAGTGTTCGCGCCACGCGCGTAGCACGGCAGTCGTAAAGATTCAGAGCGGACAGCCCACTAGTCTTTTTCCATTATTGTCGTGACCGCCCCCGATCCGTAGACTGATGAGAGTTAGTTTCAGGGAGGTTTTTACAACTAATGCGAAAATTCGCCTTGCTACTCGTGTGTCTGTGCGTATTGGTGAGGGCTCAGGCCCCCATCGGGACACTGGAAGGGCAGATCACCGACCCAACCGCAGCGCTGGTGTCGAACGCCGAAGTCAGCGTACACAACACACAAACCGGTCTCACGCGTACAGTCCGTTCCTCGCGCCAGGGAGCGTTTCATTTCTCCGACCTGCCGGTCGGTTTGTATCTGCTCGACGTGAAGGCTCAGGGATTCGCGCCGTATTCCGCCTCGTCCATTCGCCTCGACATCGGCCAAGTCGTATCCTGGCCCGTCCAATTGCGGATCGCCGGCGAGCACAGCGTGGTGAATGTCTCCGGAGAGGCTGTGACGGTGGACACCAGCCCGACCATCGGCAATGTGGTTTCCGAGAAACAAGTGGTGGACCTTCCTTTGAATGGGCGCGACCTGACGCAACTCGGCCTGCTGCAGCCCGGAGTGGCTCCCATGACTTCTGGCCTGGCCGAGGCGGGTGGCATTGCGCGCAGCGGCCAAGCCTACGCAGTGAATGGGCAGCGCCCGGAATCGAATAACTATCTGCTGGATGGCGCCAGCAACGTGGACAGCGTGAATGGCGGATACGCCCTGCGCACGCCGGTGGACGCCGTGAATGAATTCCGTATTCTTTCACTGAACGCACCCGCCGAATATGGCGATACCAGCGGCGCGACAACATCAGTAGTTACTAAGTCGGGTGGCAATGTGTTTCATGGCGACATCTACGAGTTCCTGCGGAACGACGCCATGGACTCGCGCAATTTCTTCGCCGCGCAGACCGAACCACTGCACCGCAATCAATATGGCGCCACATTGGGCGGACCCATCCGCAAGGAAAAGGATTTCTTCTTCCTCTACTTCGAAGGTCAGCGCGATTCCGAAGGTAAAACCCAGGCAGCTATTGTACCCACCGCCGCGGAGCGTGCAGGCGATTTCTCCGGTCTCACCAATCCGGCCACTGGACAGCCCGTTCCCCTCATCAACGAGTTCACCGGTCAACCGTTCCCGGGCAACAAGATTCCGGCGGCGTTGCAGAATCCGATCGCTCTCGCGGCAGAGCAACTTTATCCGCTGCCCAATATCGGCACCAATGTATTTGAATCCACCCAACTCGGATCGACCAACTACAACCAGGGCGGCTTCCGGCTGGATCACTACTTCAGATCGAGCGACCAATTCTTCGTGCGGTACTCCACATCGTCTCTGCATCAGCTTGACCCGCTCCCCATCGCCGGAGCCGGCGTTCCCGGTTTTCCGGTTGCCGACGACATACGCACCAACTCCGCCACCACGACATGGGTCCACCTCATTTCGCCCCAAACCGTGCAGACCGTGCGCGGCTCTTTCTTCCGCAATGTATTCCTGAATGGACAGGCGCAGAATCACACGCCCGGCAGCGCGCTTGGGTTCCAATACCAGCCCACGCTGGGGTTGAACGATGGTGTTCCGTATTTGATCGTGAGCGGTTACGCATCGCTCGGAAATCCGATTACTGGTCCGCAGAACACCTATCAGAACGACTTCCAGGGATCTTACTCCGTCGCCATGACGCGCGGCCGTCACAACCTCAAGTTCGGCGCCGATATCACCCGCGAGCAGATCAACGCACTTTTCGGAATCGCTACGAACGGCTTCTTCGTGTTCGCCCCGTTCCCCGCCAGCGATTCGTTCGCCAGCTTCCTGCTGGGGCAATCGGTGCAGTTCTTCCAGGGCGGCGGCCAGTTCGACCGCGGGCTTCGCAAGTGGGTCACGGCAGGGTACGCGCAGGATGAGTTCCGGATCACGCCGCGGTTGACTCTCAACCTCGGTCTGCGATACGAAGTCAACACGCCCTACACCGATATCCGGAATCGGATGAATGCATGGGAGCCGGGTAAGCAATCGGTGGTTTACCCCCAAGCGCCGGAAGGGTTGCTGTTTCCCGGCGATCCTGGCGTGCCGGCCGGCATCGCGCCGGTCGACTATCACGAGTTCATGCCGCGCGTAGGCCTGGCCTGGGATCCTTTCGGTGGCAACAAAACCATCGTTCGCGCAGGCTACGGTATTTTCTACGATGGTTTTACCAATGGCACGGGAGGTCCGCTGCAGGGGGCCATCAGCGCGCTGCCGTGGACTCAGGCATACCAGTTGCCCGGTCCCGGATTCAACCTGGCCAATCCCTACGGAACTTCACCGACTCCATTTGGAGGCCAGAACTTTGTCGCACCCGCCACGGTGCTGACAGTGCAATCGGGAGCGCTGCCGCCCTATTCGCAGAACTGGAATTTTTCCATCGAGCGCACCATCGCCAAGGACTATCTGCTCGACATTCGCTATGTAGGTAACAAGGGCACGCATCTGCCGCGTTTTATCGAAGCCAATCCATCTATCTACGGGCCGGGTGTCAACGCGAACAACAACAACGAGATCCGTCAGTACACCACATGCAACGCCGCCGGCATCTGCAATTACGGATCGGTTGGATTGATCGCCGATGATTCCAGCTCCACTTACCACGCGCTGGAAATTGCTTTTTCGCGGCAATACTCGCACGGCCTCAGTTTCCTGGCCTCCTACTGGTTCTCGAAGAGTCTGGATTATATCTCCACGTTGAACGTCGCAGGTTCGGCCCCCACACTGGTGGCGGGCGAAAACGATCTGGCGCAAAATCCGTTCGATCTGCGGGCCGAGCACGGGCCGTCGCTGTTCGATGCCAGAAGCCGGTTCGTGTTCAGCGGAACCTGGGCCCTGCCGCGCTGGCACGACGCACCGCGAGCCGCAGCCTTGATTACCAACGGTTGGCAGCTCAATACCATCACCAGTATTTCCAGCGGCACGCCGTTTACCGTCTACGACAGCGCCGATGTTTCCCTGCAGGGCAGCGCGCCCGAAATTTCCGGTTTCTACTCCAGCCGGCCGGACTTGATTTCCGATCCAAACTCGGGGCAGCCGCACACGGCGAACGAGTGGGTGAGCCGCGCGCCTTTTCTACAACTGAACCCGGTTACGCAGGCTGGCCAGTTCGGCAATGAGGGGCGCAATGTGGTTCGCGGTCCGGGCATCGCGGACGTCGATCTCTCGCTTTTCAAGTACTTCAACATTGATGAGAGCCGGCGCGTACAGTTCCGCGCCGAGTGCTTCAATTTGCTAAACCATCCGAACTTCGGGCTGCCCGAGAACGACCTGGAGTCTCCCGCGTTCGGTCAGATCCTGCAGGCGGGTCCACCGCGCCTGCTGCAACTAGCGCTCAAGTTCGTCTTTTAGGAAGCTGCGAGCGACATGGCCGCCGGTTTTGCAGTTAGGCTGGCGGCGTGCCCTGGTGGTGGTGCAGTGGAGGTTCTGATGCGTAGTTCGGCAGGAAGACGAACATGTTTCTCAGCCAGTTCTTCGCCGTCGCGACGGTTCATGATCTCGAAGAGAAGTTGGAACGAACGCCTGCCTAATTCATTAGTGTCTTGAGCCACCGTCGTGAGACTGGGGCTAAAATACCTGTTCCAGATGTAATCGTCGAAACTGATCACGCTGACCTGATCCGGGATATTGACCTTCTTTTCATCCAAGGCCTGTATGAGCCCAAAGAGCAGCTTGCTATTGCTCACCATGATGGCCGTCGGAGGCGCCGCAAGGTTCAACAAGTCGCGGCCAGCCAGGATTCCATTCTCGATAGCGATGCCGTTGCACGACAGGTACTCTTCATGGATGGGAAGGTGCGATTCCTGCATCGCCTTGCGAAAACCCTCGAGACGATCTCGGTGTGGCGAAAGGCCGAGGTGTCCAACCAGCATCGCGATTCGCTTGTGGCCCAGTTCGATCAGGTGCCTCGCTCCCGCATAACCGGCCTGAATGTTGTCGGTGCTTACCGTTCCTTCGGCGGCTGAGGCGGGAACACGGTCGACAAACACCATGGGGAAGCGCCGTCGGAGCATGGTGTCATAAGCGGTTGAATTCGCACAGCAGGCCAGCAAAACCCCGTCGACCCTCCGCGAGAAAAGGGACGAAAGATGGTTGCGTTCCTCAGCCGCGTCTTCGCTCGAATCGCAGAGCAGGACGGAGTAACCGGTCTCGCGGGCAGCTTCTTCGATCCCTCGGACAACCTCCGGGTAGAACGCATTTGTGATGTCAGGAATGACAACGCCAATGACATTCGTGCGCCCCGTCTTGAGACTGCGGGCGACCTCGTCCGGATGATAGTCGAGGGCGGCCATGGCCGCTTCAACCCGAACCTTTCGTTCGGAGCTAACGTTCGCGCTGGAATTGATGACCGCCGAAACTGTGGCGATGGAGACGCCGGCCAACCGGGCGACGTCGCGCATCGTGTGTTTTGTGCGTCCTTCCATACCGAAATGCTTCCCAACGATAGCACACGCTATCGAAACGTTTCAACCATTTCAAGGCACATGCTGTTATGCGAACCAACTCGAATCTCGTAACGTTTCGCTCGACAAGTTCAGGTACCATGCTGTATCATCACTTCTTGAAACTTTGCGCGCGTCAAGGCTCTGAAAGGACAATCTCACAATGACGTTAAAACATTTCCTGATTGGTGCGTTTTTGTTGGCGGCCTGCCTTTTGGCGGTAGCGCAGGAGGCTCCTTACGGCCTCACGGCCGATCTCAGCAATTTATACAGGCTCTCGAACGCAAAGACTTTCTCTATTAGTCCGGAGAATCTGACTGGAGCGAAAGGCCACGGAGGAACGGCTTTGGAGGGAGGCGCGTCAAACGCGGCTCGCGACCTTGGGCAAGGCTGGAAGGTGAACCCGTTTGTCGTCATCAAGCCCAAGCAGACGTTTGTGCTTGCGGACATCGACGGACAGGGAGCCATTCAGCATATTTGGATGACGCCCACCGGGACCTGGCGGTTCTCAATCCTGAGAATGTATTGGGATGACGAGAAGGATCCTTCGGTGGAAGTGCCCGTCGGGGATTTCTTCGCCATGGGGTGGGGAGTTTATTCCAGGCTGTCGTCACTCGCGGTATGCGTCAATCCGGGCAGTGCATTCAACTCCTACTGGCCGATGCCCTTCCGCAAAAAAGCGAAGATCACTGTTGAGAACCTGGATGACAAGGCCATGGTGATCTACTATCAGATCGACTACACCGAGACGCAGGTTCCCAAGGACGCCGCGTACTTCCATGCGCAGTTCCGAAGGGTGAATCCGCTTCCTTATAAAGATGTCTACACCATCCTCGACAATGTCAAAGGGAAGGGGCAATACGTGGGAACCTATCTCGCCTACGGTGTTCACAACAACGGCTGGTGGGGCGAGGGAGAAATCAAGTTCTACATGGACGGCGACAAGGCGTTCCCTACGATCAACGGGACCGGGACGGAAGATTATTTCGGCGGATCGTATAACTTCGAGAATCAGGAAAAGAAGCAGTATGAGGAGTTCACTTCGCCGTATAGCGGCTTGATTCAGGTGATCAAGCCGGATGGTCTCTACAAAACGCAACAACGATTTGGCCTATATCGATGGCACATCGCCGATCCTGTCCGGTTTGACACCGATTTGCGGGTGACCATTCAGGCTTTGGGCTGGCGCGACGGCGGCCGCTATCTTCCATTGCAGGACGATATCTCATCGGTGGCCTTCTGGTATCAGACCGAGCCGCACGCCGCCTTTGCGCCACTTCCTGACAAAGACCATTTGGAAGAGAATTGAGAAGAATGGGAGACACTGTGGGAGTCCAGCAAAAGCTATTACTAATTCTCTGTGGAGTTTTCGTGACAAGTACAAATGCGGCCGTGCATGTGGAGAAGACGAGCTATAAGGGGTGGAACAACTGCTACAAAGTTGCGAACGGAGACGTTGAACTCATCGTAACTGGGGACGTTGGTCCTAGGATTATTCGATTCGGATTCATCGGCGGACAGAATCTGTTCAAGGAGTATCCGGAACAGCTTGGAAAAAGCGGGGAAGAAAAGTTTCAACTGCGCGGCGGCGACCGCGTTTGGAAAGCTCCGGAAGATCCGGTGGCTACTTGGGCTCCGGACAATGTTCCTGTAGAAATCCGAGTGACTGCGAATGGCCTGGTGGCTCGCGCGCCAATTGAGCCGCTAACCGGTCTCCAAAAGGAAATTGAGATCGCTCTAGCCTCGTCCGGGACCGAGGTGACGGTGTCCCATCGAATCACGAATCACTCCTTGTTCCCGTTGGAATTTGCTCCCTGGGTGTTAACAATGATGGCGCAGGGCGGAGTTGCTGTCACTGGATTTCCACCGCGCGGGCATCACCCGCAGAATCTGGAAGCAACCAATCCGCTGGTGATGTGGGCGTATACCAATCTCGCGGATCCGCGCTGGAAGTTCACACGGAAATACTTGACGCTGAGACAGGACCCGAATAACAACGATGCGCAAAAACTCGGGCTGTTCAATGTGGACACGTGGGCCGCTTACCTGTTGAATGGCGAAGCGTTCGTGAAACGGGCAACGGCGGATGCTTCGAAAACCTATCCCGATTTCGGCTGCTCGTTTGAAACCTTCACCAATAACGAGTTTCTCGAGATGGAAACGCTTGGCCCGCTGACCAAAGTGCTTCCTGGAAAAACGGTAGAACAGGTGGAGCATTGGGCCCTCTATCGCGATGTGAAGCCCGCGGGATTGACGGACGAAGAACTGACGCGAGTACTCCTTCCACTCTTAGCGAAATGAACACCAGTAGCCAAGGCCTATTTGTCGGCCGTGACGGAAAGAGCCTGCTCGTTACTTTCGTCCTGGTGAGCTCGCTGTTTCTGCTCTGGGGATTCTGCAACGGGATGATCGACGTGATGGACAAGCACTTCCAGGAGGAACTCTCGCTCAGCAAAGCGCAATCCGCCTGGGTGCAGTTCGCACACTACCTGGGTTACTTCCTGATGTCGCTCCCGGCCGGGTGGTTGGCGATCAAGCTGGGATATAAGGGCGGAATTATTACCGGTTTGCTGCTGGTGGCTCTGGGAGGATTCTGGTTCATTCCAGCGACGAAAATCAATGGCATGGTGCACAGCGGACAAGTATCCTCCACCACCGCTTTCATCGCGTTCCTGGCCGGCGTTTGCATCATCGCCAGCGGGCTCACGTTTCTGGAGACCATCGCGAATCCGTACACAACGGTATTGGGCGATCAGCGATACGCAGCGACGCGGATCAATCTCGCCCAATCGTGTAACGGCATCGGCTGGATTCTTGGCCCGATCGCCGGCAGTCTGTTTTTTTATTCCAAGAATGTCCAAGGCGTGAGCACCGGCAACCAAACGCTGTACATTCCCTACGCGGCCGTCGGCGTGGTGGTGATTGTCCTGGCGGTGGTTTTCTACTTCGCCAATATCCCCGACATCAAGGCCGAGGATGATTATCATCTCGACGACACTGTTCGGGGCGCGGCAAAATCCATCTGGGCGCATCCGCATTTCGTTCTGGCTGTCGTCGCTCAATTTCTATATGTCGCGGCGCAGGCTGGCATCTTCAGCTTCTTCATCAATTACATGACGGCCGAGGTTCCGCCGATTCCGGCCGGGTGGCAGTCGGGTCTCGGCACACTTTCGACGCATGCCGGAATCCTGCAGGGCTGGCTTTTGGGATGGTTCGAAACAAGCAAGGCTGGCGTACTCGTGCTCAGCAACAAAGGCGCATCCAACCTGGCATCCCTTGGATTTGTGTGCTTTTTAGTGGGCCGGTTTTCTGGCGCCGCATTGCTGAGAAAATTCGTCGCTCACAAGCTGCTGGGACTATACGGCGTGATGAATGTGATTGCGACGTTCCTGGTCTTCTGCAAACTCGGCTGGTTGTCGGTGACTTGCGTTTTCCTGAGCTATTTCTTTATGTCGATCATGTTCCCGACGATCTTCGCGCTGGGAATATTCGGTCTTGGCGCGCAGGCGAAGAAGGCATCTTCATTCATCGTCATGGCGATTGTCGGTGGCGCCCTGCTGCCGAAACTGATGGGTTATGTCGCCGATGAATTCGATATGTCGCGCGGCTTCATCGTGCCGATGGTTTGCTTCGTCTTCATCGCCTTCTACGGTTTCAACTGGCCGAAGTTCAGCAAAACGGAGTCGCTGCGCGGCGAGCAGGTTTCCCTCGGCAGCTAGGCCTTTGATCGCCTAGCTCACTTCTTCAACATTACTTCTGTCGATTTGATGACCACTTCAACCGTGTCACCCTTCTTGAGCTTCATTTCTTCCGCGCTCCGGCGCGTGATCACGCTTTCGATTGTGTCCTTGCCGACCTTGACCACGACATGGGCCATGATGTCGCCGAGGTTGATCTTTGTAATCCGACCTTTGAGTTGATTCCTTGCTGATAGAGCCATAAGCCAACGATACACCCATTGCCGGGGTTCTAGTGGGCTGCCGGCGAAATACCTTTAGCATCGAAATCCCATGCGTTCNNGTGCGAACGCGGCAAACACGAGTGTTCGCGCTACGCGCGTAGCGCACGCACTTTGCGTGCCGCGTCGCCACTCTCCGTTCCGTTCAGCTATGGTGGGCATCAGGCCGGTTGCGTTAGTGTCGTTGCAATTACGGGTCCACTGGTAGTTGATGAAGAAAACTGGGCCGTTGCGAATCAAGTGGGGGATTTTGATGGGGCCGCCGAAGATCCACGAAAAAACGACCGCCGCAAAGCCGCAAACCCAAATCGCAAGCAGAACTGCTGATACCGGGCTTGCCGCCGAAGGGACAGCCAAGAGGGGCGCTGTTGCCGACGGCGCGAAGGGCTGGTTGATAGTTTCCATCGCGATCGGAAACGGCGATTGAGCGATGGAGGCGGACGTCCGCCACCCAAATTGACTGCCCATGCCAGCAACGCAAAGGGGACCAGGAACTTGACCGATGCCGCCAGCCAGAGGCCGTACCGAACTTGTGCCCGTTGCTTTCTCAACGCCAAGCTCAAGAGCCCGGCCGCAGCCGCGAACAGAGTGGATTGCCACAGGTGGTTGGCTAGGGGAGTCAGGTTCGCCGGAATCATTTTGACTTGTCCTTTCTCGCCAGCTTCTTCAGAGCTTGCTCGGCTTCCTTAACGTCGTCAAGCGTAAGCTGGCCGGATTCGATGAGATGGGCCATCACTGGTTTGGTCCTGCCTCCAAAGAGTCCCAGCAATTCGTCTATCAACCTGCCTTGCGCTTCGCCGCGAGAAATGGCTGCCTCAAATATGTTGGCGTTGCTGATCCTCTTGACGCAGCGCACCGCTTTCTTGGACTCCAGGCGATAGACGGTGGTCTGCACGGTAGTGTATGCGGGCCTGTGGGCCTCGGGAAAAGCTTCCTGAACTTCGCGAATGGAACAAGCTCCGCGGTTCCACAAAGTCTCCATGATTTGAAGTTCGAGCTTGGTTAATTTTGGCAGCGACATAGCATCCTAATGTCTTTGACGTCTAGTCTACTATACAGATAGTTGGACGGCAAGCCTTTTTTGAGCGCGTGCTTCAAATCCCGTTCAGCAGTTGCTCCGGATTTAGCGGCCCGTGGAAGACGATATTGCGGGGAGCGGCCTGGTACGCAAGGGCTCCGAGATATTTCGGCGCAGGGTCCAGGTGTTGGAGAGTCCATCCGGCAGCGGCGCTGACGTCGTCGCCGATGTGAACGAACTTCGCGGGAGCATCCCGGGACAACGTAACTTGGAATTGATCCAGTGGAAGGTACAGACCGTCGCCAATCGCTTTGATGTACGCTTCTTTTCGCGTCCAGCAGCGGAAGAAAGCGTCTCTGGCCGATACTTTGTCGCCGATCGATAACAACTCCGCGGCTTCCGCCTTTGAAAAGTAATGCGAAGCAACCTGCTCGATTTCTGGAATGTCTCGCAACTCTTCGACATCGACGCCAATCTCACGGTCAACCGTGAAGGCATAGAGGGCCAAGCCACCCGAGTGCGCCATGTTGAAGCGAATCCGGGAGCCACCTTGGAGCATGGGCTTGCCTCTAGGGCCGAATTCAAATCCGACGTCTCGAGGCTGACACTGCAGCAAATGCGCCAGCAGCAGGCGTAGTGCTCCCTGTGAAAACTCATAGGATCGTGTCAAATACTCGAAGACGAACCGATCCGCTCGCGCAACCTCGCTGGGCGAAAGTAAACATCTGTAAGCGTGGCTCACTTCCGCCGGAGCGTTCAGCCAAACGGCCCAGACGTGCACCTCGGTATGACCTGGAACAAGATCAATGTCGTTCATAACGTTGAAGGATGCCGTCCTCGGTAGTCTCAACCTTTCTTAAACGCTTAACATCCATTTCGTACTAGTAGTACTGAACCGCCAAAGCCATGAAAAATGCACTTCAGTGACGAGAAACAATGCTAAGATAATTGCCAATCAGACAATTCAAGAGGCAAGCCCCGAGGGCTGGTTCGGTCGAACTGTCCTTGTGCGAGCCATGGGAGAACAGGAGTGTTACTGCTGGTTGCCCGTGTAGTGTTCCGGACCGCATCGCTGTCGTTTGATCCACGCTCGCCCGCCTCCCAGTACTGTCATGGTAATACTCCAGCCTTCATTCACAGTACTGAAGATTCACTCAAGTTCGGCGTTGCGCAGGCATAATGAGTTGACTTAACTATGGCCATCTCACCCCAGCAAAATTTCATTGGCAGCAATTACACTTCTTCCGCCGGAACTTTCACGCTGCAGATCCACGAGGGCAACGGTAAGCAGCGAGCCTGTGTGGCGGACCTAGTGATGGAAGCAGCCAGGTCAAACTCGGAAGCCATCGCGATTTCAGCCGGTGCGCAGACGATGACCTACGGAGATCTGGCAGCCCAATCGATGCGTCTGGCAAGCTATCTCATCGAACTTGGCGCGGGGCCCGAGGCGCCAGTAGCACTTTGCTTGGAACGCTCCGCTGATTTCGTCGTGTCGGCGCTTGCGGCGCTGGCTGCGGGCGCGGCGTATCTTCCTTTAGATCCGACGTGGCCGGCGGCGCGTGTGCGCACGATCCTGGATGACGCTCAAGTTCCTCTGGTGATCTCGCGTGGCGGCCTGGCGGCGCGCGCGCGTGCGAACGGAGCACGCACTATCGATCTCGACACGGCCGCCCATGAAATCAAGCGCTGCGATTCTCTGGCCGAGCCGGTTGCAATCACGCGAGACAAGCTGGCCTACATTATTTACACATCAGGATCCACCGGTGAGCCAAAGGGTGTAGAGGTTACCCACGGCAATCTGTTGAATCTCATCTCCTGGCATCGGGATACGTTTGGTATCACGTCCGGCGATCGGGCCAGCCATCTCGCCGGCGTCGGCTTTGACGCCGCTGTTTGGGAGATCTGGCCGCATTTGACAGCGGGCGCAACCTTGGTGCTGGCGGATGAGCAGGCGCGGACATCGGCGGAACTCCTGAGCGAATGGCTGGTAAAAGAGGGCATCACCGTGGCATTCGTTCCGACCATCCTCGCCGAACCCATGCTGGCCCAGCATTGGCCGTCCCATACACCGTTGCGGTATTTGCTTACGGGCGGCGAAGCGCTGCATCGCTATCCCTCGCCGGGGCTGCCCTTCACCGTAGTGAACAATTATGGACCAACCGAGTGTACAGTTGTCGCCACTTCCGGGGTACTTCTAGCCTCAGGAGCAACGGAATTGCCGCCCTGCATCGGCAGGCCAATCGCGAATACGCAGATCCACATTCTCGACGGCAACCAACGTCCTGTCGCGCGAGGCCAAGTAGGCGAAATCTACATCGCTGGAACCAGCATCGCGCGCGGATATCGCAACCAACCTAAGACCACGGCGGAACGCTTCTTGCCGGATTCTTTGAATCCCATTCCCGGCTCGCGTATGTATCGAACGGGCGACCTGGGTTGTTTTCTTCCGGACGGACAAATTGGGTTCCGCGGCCGCGTGGACAATCAGGAGCAAATTCACGGTCACCGGGTGGAAACCGACGAGATCGTCTGCGCGCTGAACCGTCATCCGGCCGTTGCAGCCAGCGCTGTTGTAGCGCGCGGCCACGCCTGTTCCAAGAGCCTTGTTGCGTATGTGGTGCCGCGTGAAAGCTTGGCGCCATCGGCATCCAGTTTGCGCGAATTCCTGGCCGCGAGTCTGCCTCATTATATGGTGCCGTCCGCGTTCGTTCAGATTTCCTCGCTACCCTCCAATTCAAACGGCAAGCTGGACCGCGGGGCTCTTCCCGATCCGGACGCTAAGAATCGTATCGAGGACGCCGGCTATCGCGCGCCAAGTACGCCCACCGAAGAGCAGCTGGTCCAAATTTTGAGCAGGCTGCTCGGGGTGGAACGCGTCGGCGCCGACGATAATTTTTTCCTGCTCGGGTTTCACTCCCTGCTTGCCACTCAGGTTGCCACACGAGTGCACGAGCGTTTCGGTATTCAACTCGGCCTTCGCCACTTGTTCGAAGCCAAAACTGTGGCGCGCCTGGCGGCCGAAGTGGATCGCCAACTGATGGAGAAGGTCAACTCGATGAGCGACGAGGAAGTCGCTCGTTACCTGGCCAGTTAGCTGAGGACGGAATCAATGGATGCCGGCCTCAGTCTATGTCAGCTCATGGAGCCGGATATCATGGCTTCTCCCTACCGGTTGTATCGGGAGTTGCGCGAAGCCGATCCGGTGCACTGGGATCTTTTCCTGCATGCGTGGGTAGTTACGCGGTATGCGGATATTGTAACCGTCCTCAGCCGCTACTCGGCCGACCGAACGCTCACGCCGGAGAAGTTGGAAGAAATGGGACTCGGGGCCATGAACCCGATCATTCAGGTCATGTCCCGGCAAATGTTGTTCCGGGACCCGCCTGTCCACACACGATTGAGAAACCTCTGCGCCGCGGCATTTACTCCAGCGCGGGTCGCGATCTTGCGCGGACATATTCAGGACATAGCGGACAGCCTGATTGACCGTTTCATCGGCAAAGGAAGAGCGGATATAGTGGCTGAACTGGCCGCCCCGATGCCCGCCATCGTTACCGCCGAACTGCTGGGCGTTCCGGTGAGCGATCACGAAAAGCTGAAGCAGTGGTCCATCGACTTCGCGGAGATCCTGGGAAATTTTCAGCACCAACCCGATCGCGTTTCCCGCGTAGCAGCCAGCGTCCGCGATATGACCGAATACTTCCGGGCGGCCATTCGGGAGCAGGAGGTCAATCCCCACGAAGGACTCGTCAACTCTTTGGTAAATGCTGAAGTGGATGGAGTCCGGCTGACGGAAGAGGAGATCATCGCCAACTCCATACTCACGATGATAGGTGGGCAGGAAACGGCCACGAATCTGATCGGTAGCGGATTGCTGACGCTTCTGCAGCACCCCGAACAACTGCGGATGCTTCAGGACGATCCGTCCCTCATTCCTTTGGCAGTTGAGGAGTTGCTGCGGTACGAAAGCCCCATCCAGCATACCGCGCGTGTGGCGCAGGAGGACTTTGTGCTGGGCGGTAAACAAATCCGCCGCGGCCAGTCCGTATTGGCGGTTCTGGCGGCGGGGAATCGCGATCCGGAACGTTTTCCAAATCCGGACGTGCTCGATCTGAAGCGTGGCGACAAAGGGCATCTGGCGTTCGGTTGGGCGGCCCATTTTTGTTTCGGCGCACCGCTCGCGCGGATGGAAGGGCAGATCGCCTTTAGCACTCTTTTGCGGCGCTTGAAGAATCTGGCTTTGGCGTCTGAAGATTTCGTTTGGCGCGAGAATCTCGGCTTGCGGGGACTCAGCGGTTTGCCGGTAACGTTTGACGTGCCGGCTGAGGAACTGCGGGCATCCCGGCTCGAGTTGGTGCATGAGTGACGGATGACAAACCCCGACACCATCTCTGAAGCCCGGCGGCAACTGCTCGAAAGATTCCGGCGCAGCGAATTACAAGTGTCAAACGGGGCGCTTCCGCCTCTCCCCAGGACGTCGGGTGCGCAGGCGCCACTCGCGCCTGGACAGGAACAGGTTTGGTTCCACTCCCAGCTGGCAGGCGGCGCTCCCACATACAACGAATCCGTGACGATTCACAAACGCGGACCGTTGGACCCGGTTATCCTCGGACGCTGCCTCAACGAGATTGTCCGGCGTCATGAGATTTGGCGATCGGCTTTCCCAATGAGCGACGGAAAAGTCGTTCAGCGAATTGAGCCCACTCTGCACGTGCCCCTTCCGTTTATCGACCTTAGCCATCTTCCTACCGAAGAGCGCGCAGCAGAAGCTGTTCGAATCGCGGCTGAGGATGTTCGCCGCCCCTTCGATCTGAACAAGGCGCCTCTATTTCGAGTGTGCCTGGTTCGATGCAATCACGACTACCACCGCGTCTATCTCACATTGCACCATCTGGTGTTCGATGGTGTGTCCATTTATCGCGTGCTGGTTCGGGAACTGGCTGCTTTGTACAATGCGTATTCCGACGGCCAGCCCTCTCCGCTTCCTGAACTAGCCGTACAATACGCGAATTACGCCTTGTGGCAGCAAAATCATCTGGCCGGCGGGCGACACGCGGACCAAATGAAATACTGGCGTGAGACACTCTCGGAGCATCCGCCGTCGTTCGAGCTGCCTACAGACCGGCCGCGTCCCATCGCGCCCACCTGGCAAGGTGGAATGGAAACATGCACGATACCCGCACGTCTTGTCGAGCCCCTCAAAGAGATTGGCAAAAGCGAAGGCGTGACGCCTTATATGATCTTCCTGGCGGCGTTCCAGGTTCTGCTCTATCGCTATTCCGGACAAGACGAAATCATCATGGGCGGCACCACCAATACGCGCACGCGTCCGGAATTCGAGCCGTTAATCGGATATTTTCTGAATACGGTTGTTTTTCGAACTCAGGTTGGGCCGGATCTCTCGTTCCGGGAGTTCCTGGGCCGCGTCAAAACCACGGTGCTCGGCGCGCTGGCCCACAGTGACATTCCCTTCGACGCAATTGTGCGCGAACTGGCCCCCAAGCGTGGTCCTAGCCGTCACCCGCTTTTCCAGGTTCTATTCTCGATGCGGCCACCTTTTGTCGATTTTCCGGATGGCTGGGATGTCACCGATATGGAAGTCCACAGCGGCACTTCCAATTTCGACCTCTTCGTTGAGTTTTCGGAGCACCCGGAGGGGCTGGCAGGACGGGTCGTATACAACCGTGATCTTTTCGACCGCGCTACTATCCAGCGTTTGTTGGGGCATTTTCAAGTGCTGTTAGAAGAGCTGGCCACCAACCCGGACCAGTCCGTCTCGCAAGTGAATTTGCTCTCCGAACAAGAACGGCACAAACTGCTGGTGGATTGGAACGATACCAGCAAGAACTACCCCAGCCTCAGCATTCACGAGCTTTTCGAGGCGCAGGTGGAGAGAAGCCCCGATCATCCAGCTCTTGTTTTTGGCGGCCGGCGGTTAACCTATGCCGAACTGAATGCCCGCTCGAACAAGCTGGCGCACTACCTTTGTGAGAATGGAGCCGCCAGCGGATCTCTGGTCGGCATTTACATGGAGCGGTCTTTTGAAATGGTGGTGGCGCTCGTCGCCGTTTTGAAATCCGGCGCCGCCTACGTCCCTTACGACCCTGAGCTGCCGCCGTCTCGTCTCAAAATGATGCTCGAGGATTCCCGCCCTGTCACGGTGCTGACCCAGCAAAAGTTGATTGGCGATTTGGCCGATTACGCCGGAAAGACGTTGGCGCTCGACACCAGTGGGGAACTCATTGACCGGCAACCGAGCTCAAATCCAAGGATACTCGTAGAGCCCCGGGACGCTATCTATGCTATTTACACTTCCGGTTCAACCGGCGTCCCCAAAGCAGCCATAAATACCCACGAGGCTGTGACGAATCGCATTCTCTGGATGCAGGATCAGTACCCGATTCAGGCCAGCGATCGCGTCCTGCAGAAGACTCCTTACAGCTTTGACGTATCGGTTTGGGAGTTTTTCTGGCCTATTATCACCGGCGCCACGCTTGTGATCGCCGAACCGGGCGGTCACAAAGATCCAGCTTATCTCGCGAACCTGATTAGCGCCGAGGGGATCACGACCATCCATTTCGTGCCTTCCATGCTGCGGGAATTTCTCGAGACGCCCAACCTGGCGAACTGCGGCTCGCTAAAGCGGGTCTTCGCAAGCGGGGAAGTATTGCCGCCTGATCTGCGGCAAAAGTTTTACCGGTTGCTCGAAGCGGAGTTGCACAATCTGTACGGACCCACGGAAGCGGCCGTGGATGTGACCTATTGGGACTGTGCCAACCCAATGCCTTGCGCAACCGTGCCCATCGGGCGTCCCATCGCGAACGTCAAAGCGTACATACTGGACCGCCATCTGGCGCCGGTCCCAATCGGCGTCGCGGGCGAACTACACCTCGGGGGCGTCGCAATCGCTCGCGGATATCTGAATCGGCCTGAACTCACCGCCGAGCGGTTCATTCCGGATCCATTTGATAAAAATTCGCACGCGCGTCTTTATAAGACTGGCGACCGAGCGCGTTTTCTAGCCGACGGGAATATCGAGTACCTTGGGCGGCTCGATAATCAGGTGAAGCTGCGCGGCTTTCGCATAGAATTTGGAGAGATCGAGAGCACCATACTGCAGTCGGATCAAGTCCAGTCTGCCGTGGTCACGCTGCACGAAGCGAGCCCCATCGATAAGTGCCTTATCGCTTACGTCGTCCCTGCCGTATCGGGATTGGATTCGCAAGCAATTCGGACCTTCTTGAAGCAGCGCTTGCCCGATTACATGATTCCGTCGCATTTCGTCTTCTTGGAATCCCTGCCCGTTTTGCCTAACGGCAAGGTGAATCGGGGCGGTCTGCCAGTTCCTCAGCATTGGACGGCTGCGCCTCAGGAACAATACACTGCACCCAACGATTCGATCGAACGTCAGCTCGTTGACATCTGGGAAGCCCTCCTGGGCACGCGTCCCATCGGCGTGAATCACAACTTTTTCGATTTGGGCGGGCATTCGATGTTGCTGGCAAGACTGCTCTTTCAAATGGAACGAACGTTCGGCAAAAGATTGTCGATGGCCACAGTGTTTCAGAAACCAACCATCGCCGAATTGGCCGATCTTCTTCGCGACGAGAAAGCACGGACTCAACCTTATCGAGTGATCCCGATTCAGGCGGAAGGAACGCGGCCGCCTTTCATTTGCCTGGGCGCCGGACCGTATTTTCTTCCCTTGGCGCGCCACCTGGGAAGCGATCAGCCTCTGCTGGGGGTGGACCTGACTCAATTGGAAACCAACAGGCTTCCTGCCCCCGTCCGGCTCCAGGAGATTGCCGCGTACGTCGCAAAGGCAATCCGTGAGTTCCAGCCTCATGGCCCCTATTACCTCGGGGGCTGGTGCCTGTATGGCGTGCTCATGTATGAAGTCGCGCAGCAGATCGTTGCCGATGGTGGCGAAGTCGCTTTGCTGGTTATGATCGACAGCCTATACCCCGCCCATAGAGCGCAGCTGTCCTACTTCGCACGAATACAAGCTGCCCTTCAAAAGTGGGCCTATCACGCGTCTTTAGTCGCGAGATTAAAAGCAGTGGAGATCCCGGCTTACCTATTGCAGCGGATCAAGAATCTTCGCGGCAGAGCCGTGAGGTTCTGGCAACGGCTGGACTACCTTCGCTCGATACAGCATCCCGATGGGCCATTGGAGATGGAACTGAATCCCGTTTTCTTCATCGCCTGCACTGATTATGAGCCCCAACCTTATCGCGGCCCGGTGGTGCTCTTCCAGGCCGTTGAAAGACCATCCGGTCGGCATTGGGATCTGCGACAAGTCTGGCACAGGTTGATACGCGGGCCATTTGAAAGCCACGATATCGTCGGCGGCCACGATGGAATGTTCAAGGAACCATATGTCGGCGTCCTGGGAAGCAAGATGAAGAACAGTCTCGAACAAGCCCAGAAACAGTACCACGAGGACCCGGCGGTCCTTCTGCCCAATAACGGAGCGGCACATCAGGCGTCCCATCGCGAACGTCAAAGCGAACATATTAGAGTGCCATCTGGCACCGGTCCCTATCTGCATCGCGGGTGAACTACACCTCGGGGGCGTCGCAATCGCTCGCGGATATCTGAACCAGCCTGAACTGGCACACGGCGCAAAGCGCCTGGGTCATCTAAAGGAGCGAATGCGCGGATACTCATTTCGCTTGATGCACAGGGTTTCCACAACCATCGGTGTCGAAATTCCGAAAATCGCGAGGGACATCGGCGGCGGCCGACTCCTTGCGAGAATTATCGCGCAAAATCCTATCCTGGAAGCGTCTATCTTTTAAAAGCGGAATCGCGCCCTGGGTTTTTCGGCGCCGATCCGGGCTTAGGGTGGGCAGGGGTTCTTTCTGATTTGTGGATCGAAGAAGTCCCCGGAGATCACGGGACTATCAACACCGGAACGAACCTGAAGATCCTGGCACGAAAACTGGCAGGGTTCCTGGATGACTCGCCCCAGCTTAAAAGGGTGCAGGTTCGGCGGCCGCAGTACCACGGCATCCCACCGTCGGCGGCACGAATTCGCATCCCCAATCAGAGCAGTTTTCGCTATAACTTTGCCGCTGGCAAAAACTCGATCTCAGAGGGCGGCCGGGCACGCATTACTCGGGGAGTAACATGGAAATCCGTGGTGTAGCCGGAAAATGAAGCGGATTGCGATGCCATACCAACAGCGATAAGCGGGATCATTTTTTATTGGATGGGCCGCGGCGACACCAGTCCAATAGCCGGTTGCAAAGCCGCGCCAGCCGGGGTATAGTTCATCTTCTATGGTTCGAACTCTCAGGCTCATTCTGATTCTCGCGGGCGCTTGCGCCTTATCCCTCTTGTCACAGCCGCAAAACCGGCTTGAGGATTTGCACGGCAAGACTATCCTGCTCTTCACTCCGCATCCGGACGACGACACGTTCTGCTGCGCGGGCACGCTCGCTCTCCTCGCCAAAGGGGGAAACCACATCCATATCGTGATTTACACCAACGACGACAAGGGTTCTTACGATCCGGAAATGACCAGCGAGCACCTGGCCCGAATCAGGATGCACGAAGAAGAGGATGCCTGCCGCATCCTCGGCATCCCCAAGGAAAGCATTTCCTGGCTGGAATACCACGACGGCATGTTGGAATATGCCAATACGCGCGATCTGGTGGAGGAAGTTACCAGAGTCATCCGGCAGGTTCGTCCGGACGTGGTGCTATCCATCGATCCGGGCACCACCTATGTCCGCTGGCACAAAACCGACCATCGAATGGCAGCGAACAATACCCTCGACGCGATTCGAGCCGCGGAGTGGCACCTCTATTTCCCGAATCAACTACTGCACGAAGGCTTGCAGCCATGGCTGGTGCCTCAAGAATTCTATTATTACGTGACCGACAAAGATGCTAACTATTGGGTGAACATCGATAGCGTCGTTGAAAAGAAACTGGACGCGGCGATGGCGCACGTCAGCCAGTGGGAACCATCCATTCACCATTACCGGCCGGATTGGGACAAAGCGGACCTGGAGAAGACAAAAGCGGAATTGCGAGCCCAGATCTTGAAAAAAGACGGGCACTACGTAGAGGCGTTCCGGATCACGACAGGCTTCAACCAGGAATAACGCAATCATGTCTTTGATGCGACGCGCCTATTGGTGTGGTGTCCTCCTGCTGGTTCCCTCGTTGGGCCGAGCTGCCGAATTTCTGCATCCACTCGACGCGCTGACTGCTGACGAGTACACCGCGGTTTTCGAAACCATGAAGGCCTCGGGACACCTCGACGCCGTTAGCCGCTTTGCCGGGGTCAACCTGCACGAGCCTCCCAAGCAGGAAGTGCTGCGGTGGAAGCAGGGCGATCCGTTCCGGCGGGAGGCGCTGGCCATCATCAAGCAGGGTAGAAGGACGTTCGAGGCTGTGGTGGACGTGACGAATCGCAAGCTCATCTCATGGAGAGAGATCCAAGGCGTCGAACCGATGCTGATCGCGGACGAATCTGATGGAGTCGGAGAACTGGTGAAGGCGAATCCCGAAGTGCAGGCCGCTCTCCGCCAGCGCGGCATTACGAATCTCGAGACGGTTAGTTGCGACGGCAGCTCGCCGGGCTACTTCGGGACCGCGGAAGAGCAAGGGCGCCGATTGCAGCGTGTGATCTGCTCCGATGGGCGGGGCCATGCCAACGTCGGCGCGTACCCCATTGAGGGACTCGTCATAGTTTTCGATTCCGAGGAACAGAAAATCATGCGAGTGATCGACACCGGTGTGGTGCCAATACCGCCCGGTAATGCCGACTACATGGGCAATGCCATTCCGCCGCGACAGGTCCCCGGGCCGATAACCATTCAACAGCCGGTCCCTGGTTTCCGGCTCGAAGGCAACCAGGTTAGTTGGCAAAACTGGCATTTTCACTTCCGCATCGATCCCAGAGTAGGCGTGGTAGTGACCAACGTCGCCTACGACGATGGCGGCAAACTGCGCTCTGTTCTTTACGAAGGCTCGCTTTCGGAAATCTTCGTCCCTTATCAGGATCCCGCGGAGGGATGGTATCACTGGATTTTTATCGATATGGGCGAGGGAAACACGTGGGGCAGCGCGGCCAGCAGGTTGGACAATTCTGATTGCCCGGACAATGCCGTGTTCTTCGATTCCGTGGTGGCTGATTCGCGCGGTATCGCGCGGAACTGGCCTCATACGGCGTGCCTGTTCGAGCGCGAAACTGGAGACTTTGCCTGGCGCCACAAGGCTGGCGGAGTGATTGGGGAGGGCCGGCGCCGGCGCGACCTGGTTCTACGCATGATCACCACCTACGGCAATTACGACTATGCGTTGGATTGGACATTCCAGCAAGACGGGAGCATCAAGATCGGCGTGGGCGCTACCGGAAGCGTCGAGGTAAAAGCCGTGCGCAGCAAGACCGCGGCGGAAGACACCGACGGCAAAGACCGGCGCTATGGCCACTTTGTCGCGGACAACACGGTTGGAGTCAATCACGATCACTACTTCTGCTTCCGCCTGGATCTGGACGTCGATGGACCCCAGAATAGCTTCCTGAAAGAACAGCTAAAGACTCAGAAGCTCACCGGCGATTCGCCGCGCAAAAGTGTTTGGGTGACCGAGCCAAGAATCGCCAAGGTGGAGGAAGACGGCCAACTCACGATGATGATGGAGCATCCCGCGCTGTGGCGCGTCATCAACCCGAATGTCAAGAGTCCACTCGGGTATCCCACCGGCTACGAAATCGCGCCGATGCACAACGCAGTTTCATTGATGACCGACGACGACTATCCGCAACGGCGCGCGGGCTTCATCCTACACAATTTGTGGGTAACGCCGTACCACGAAGACGAGCGTTATGCCGCCGGCGATTATCCGACACAGAGCCACGGTGGCGATGGGCTACCGGCGTGGACCAAAGGTAACAGGTCCATCGAGAATACCGATATTGTGGTGTGGTACACGCTGGGCTTCCACCATGTACCGCGTCCGGAGGATTTTCCAATCATGCCGACGGCCTGGCATGAATTTGAGCTGCGGCCGTTTGATTTCTTCTCGAGAAATCCAGCGGTGGATTTGCCACGTACGCGATAAAAAGCACCGGCTCCCTTACGGTCGCGGTTCGGTAGCACTCTCTTCTCCCAGTCGCGGTCGCGGTTCGGTGGTGCCTCTTTCCGAACCGCGACCGTAAGGGAGTCGGTGCATTTTCAGAAAATCAGCTTCAGCGCGAACTGGATCTGCCGGGCCGGTTGCGCGGCCGTATAAGAGCCCGCGCCGGGGGCG
Organism: Bryobacterales bacterium; assembly: GCA_003166875.1. Classification (GTDB taxonomy): domain Bacteria; phylum Acidobacteriota; class Terriglobia; order Bryobacterales; family Bryobacteraceae; genus Palsa-89. The sequence goes on from PMUN01000352.1 coordinate 45,484, forward strand.
TCGAAGTAATTGATCAGGCTGTTAGCGCGGAAATTCGGATGGTTGAACATATTGAACACTTCCCCGCGAAATTGCAGCTTCGCGCGCTCGCGAAACGCGAAGTCCTTGAATAGCGAAGTATCGAAATCCACTTGCGGCGAAGTGTAAATGATGTTGCGTCCCGAATTGCCATAAGTGCCGAACGCCGTGGCGACGAAGGCTGCCGGGTTGTACCATAAATTCGGGCTTTGGTTGGACGGGTAAACCGACACGCCTGCCACGCGGTTCGGCCGTTCCTCGGCATCGCCATTGCTATTGGACTCGCCGACGGACGCCAGAATTGTAAGGGGTAAGCCGCTGCTCCACGACTGGATCCCCTGCAGTTCCCAGCCGCCCACGATCGCGTTAGCCACACCTTTCAAGTTGCCCAGTATGGCTTTCCCTGCGCCGAACGGCAAGGCATACGACAGGCTGTTGACGAACCGGTACTTCTGATCAAAATCGGAGGGACCTTTCTCCCATTCGGGATTGTTGTTGTCGCGGAAACCGCCACCGTTGTGGAATCCCAAAGACGCGTTGGACTGCTCATCAATGGACTTGCCATAGGTAAACGCGGTCAGGAAACTCAAGCCGTTCGACAGCCGCTTTTCCACTTTGGTCTGCAGCGAGTGATAGGTGGAGCTGTCGCAAGCACACCAATAAGGCAGATCGCCCAGATAAGGGCGCTCCCGGAGATCCTGGTAGTTCGCGTTGGGGTTCGAGGTTGCCTGTACCTGATTGACGTTGCGGAATTCGTACAGGTGCGTGCCTTTGGAACCGGCGTACGCGATTTCCCATACCGTGTTCCAACCCAACTCCTGCTGGAGGCTAAACTGCCAGTGCATCACGTTCGGATTAGTGAAATGCGGGTCTAGAGAAAACAGCGACGGCAGCGACGGATTGGATAAGGCGTTCAGCGGAAATCCCTGCGAAAGATTGGTGGTTATTGGATTCGGCTGGGTGAAACTCAGCGTGTTGTAGTTAGCCTGTTCGAAGAATGGCGGGTTGTTCCCTGGGTTGGGAATGCTCAGAGGGCCAGCCTCGTAGGAGGAATAGAACACCCCATATCCACCGCGAATTACGGTGTTCTTGAAAATGTTGTAGGCAAAGCCGATTCGCGGCGCGAAATCCAGCTTCTGGTTGGGAACCAGGCTTTGCGGCGCATTGCGATTAATGGCGATCTGGGGATAGAAATTCGGAGGCAGCGGATCCTGCCGGCCTGCAGCGATATCCAGCGTGTTGGTATCGATATTGAAATTAGCCTCCGCGCTATACTTCTCTTTCACGTGCTCCACGAATTCATAGCGCAGACCCAGATTGAGTGTCAGCTTGTTGTTTACCTTGAAATCGTCCTGTACATAGTAAAACTGGCCAGGCTGCTGGAACTCGTCGTTGATGAACGATGAGATCTGCGCCCCGCCGACAGATCCCAGCAAGAAATCGGCTTGCCCCAATCCCGTGGTTGAGACGTGGTTGGGATTTCCGTCGGTGGTGAACTGGCCTGTAAAGTTGAAAGCGCCGCGCGGCACCGGCGGCTGCAAGATGGAGAAATTCACTCGGGGTTTGATTTCCGCGCCGAACTTTATCGTGTGGCGGCCACGAATCAGCGTCAGGCTGTCGACAAACTGGTACACCTCTTGCGATTCCACCGTAGGCTGATATTCCGAGCTGCCAAAGGTATTGAACCCGGCCACGGAGAATTGCGGCAAGCCTCCGTTATTGGTGCTATAGGGAACGCCGGGAATACCCACCGACGCGGACAGATTTTCATTGGCATCGAATTGCAGCCGCTCCGAATGGTTGCGCGAGTATCCCATGTGAAATTCGTTGATCAACGTCGGATTGAAGATGTGCGTCTCACCAATTACGATGTTGCGGGGTTTGTTGATGAAATTGCCTGATGAAAATGACGCGGCATCAATGGGTGGAGGAATGGCTCCCGGAGGGTTGTCGGTGTTATTGGAGTAGCTGAACCGGCCGAAGATGGAATCGGAATCCGAGATTTTGTGGTCGATACGCAGATCGAACTGATTCGTATCGTTCGGCTCAACCGGATTGCTCAGGTAATTGTTCGACACTCCCAAGTTATTGGCCTGACCGGGGACGTTCGGTTGCGGGAACATGCTCATCAGCTTCGCCGCGACCGGATTCTGCAAAGACAGGGGAATCTGGTTGTTCGCAAACGGAGTGCGTGTTACATTTCCTTGCGCGTCCGTGACAGTGCTGTTCGGATCGTAGATCTGGTTGAATCCCGCAAAATTGCCCACGCGCATGGCATCGGTCGGAATAGAAGCCAGAAACGTTTGCCCAGTGCGGATGCGCGTGCCCTGGTAGTCGAAGAAGAAGAAAGTGCGGTTCTTGCCGTCGTAGACTTTCGGAATCATGATGGGCGCACCGACGCTGAAACCGAACTGGTTCTGCTTGAACGGAGCGATGGGCGCGCCGTTGGCGTTGTTGAAAAAGTTGTTGGCGTCCAAATCGCTGTTGCGCAGAAACTCGTACGCGGTTCCATGCAGCAGGTTGGTCCCGGACTTGATGGTCACGTTCAGCACCGCGCCGCCGGACCGGCCGAACTCAGCGCTCATGGAATTGGTTTGGACCCTGAACTCCTGGATAGCGTCGGGCGGCGGACCGATCACGAAACTCTGCTGGCTCACCAGATCCTCCGACAGGCTGTTGTTGTCCATGCCATCCAGCAGGTAATTGTTCTGGTACGGGCGCACGCCGTTGGCGCTGAATCCGCCGGTATTCTCGTCGCGGGCGCCGGCGGGAGTAGGCGCGGTTCCGGCCGTGAGCACGGCCAGCCGCGTGAAGAACCGGCCGTTCAAGGGAAGGTCGACAATCCGTTGGGCCTCCACCACCTCGCCGAGATAAGAAGTGTCGGTCTCGAGAATCGGGGCGGCCGCAGCCACTTCCACCGTTTCGTTGACCGAGCCTACCTCGAGCGCCACGTCCACGCGCAGCCGGTCTTGGACGTTCAACGTGATGTCATTGCGCAACGATTTCTTGAAGCCCGGCGCCTCTACCGTGACAGAGTATCGGCCCACGCCCAGCGCCGTAACCACGTAGTTCCCGGAAGCGTTCGCCGTGGCCTTAACCGCAATACTGGTGTCCATGTTGGTCACCGTGATGGTGGCGCCAGCTACTGTTCCCCCGGTAGGATCCGTTACTGTTCCGACGATCTCACCCGTCGTGGTTTGAGCCCCCAGCGGCGCCAAACACACCATCAAAACAAAAATTGCACAAACCGTGCGCCTTGCCATCTTGAAGTGTTGCCTCCTCGTTTGGGTGATTATAGCCCAACCTTGCCGTTTCCGATAGAAAATTTTTTGGATCGACCTCAGTCACTCCGTACTGGACTATTGCTCCAGCTCTCGAAGTGACTTGATGGCCGCTGCATTAGAAGGCTTCCGCGCGAGTAACTGCCGCAGGATGTCGCGCGCTTTCATGCGATCGCCTTCGCGGGCATAGACGCGCGCGAGATTGAGATATGAAATTTCATCTTCAGGCGCAACCTCTATCCCGTATTTGAAAGCCGCAACCGCGTCGTCCACCTTGTGCATCTGCATGTAGAGCACGCCCAGGTTATTGATCGCCCATACGTGGTCGCGCTGTACCGAGATGGCTTTTTGAAATGCCTCGCGCGCTTCCTCCAAGCGGTTTTGGCGAACCAGCAGCAAGCCAAGTTGCGTGGCGGCGTCGGCGGCGCTACTCTCATTCGCTAGCGCGCGGCGGAACAGCGATTCGGCGGCCGCATCATCACCGAGGGCGACGTGGGTTTGGCCGGAGCTAAGCAGGGCAAAGGAGGACTTGGGATCCAGCTGGAGCGCCTTTTCGAAATCTTTCAGGGCAGTGCGATACTGCTTCACCGCTGTCTCTAAACGGCCCAGATAGATCCAGGCGTCGGGATCATTTGGCAGCAGCAGAACGGCCCGCTCCAGATGTTCCCGCGCGAGAGCATCGCGCCCCGCTTCCAGATGGATGTATCCAACTGCAAGCTGGGCTTTGCCATTGTCAGGCTGCTCGCGAATCACTTCGTTCAAGTAGACTAACGCCTGCTCCGGATAGCCGGCCCAAAAAAATGCTGCGCCCAGCCGAAAATTATTGCGCTGAGGCTCGCTGTAGTATTGGCCCGGAAATGGGAAAGCCAAACGCTGCGGGTCTTTCGTCTTCGAGAGACGCAAGTCCTCCATCAAACGGCTTTCGCTTGGGACGTCCGGATAGACCTTGTGCGCCAAACCCAATTCGTCAATGAGTATGAGCATCGGCAAGAGGAGGTCGGTCCGGTAATCGAATAGGTATCGTCGGAACAACGCGAAGCACGCGGCCACGTCCGGCGATTCTCGGCTCAGATCCAACACCTGGCCAGGAACACCCGAAGGAAGTCCGATCTTGCCATCCACCGTTAGCAAAAGGAATCCCGGACCGCGGCGCTGTTCGGGAATTGGAACGGGAACGACCAGCCACGTCTCTTCAAACGGCGGCCGATTGTCGGGCGAGATTCGAGGGGCCTGCGGTAGTTGGCGGCGCGGCGCAAACGGCTCACGGCGCGGCTGGGCGTCTCCCTCAGTGAGGTGATACCGAAAGCCCGCATCCAGATCACGGAACTCCTGACGGAGCCCGGAAGGCCACTGTATCGCTATTTTCTCTGCACGCCCCTCGTTTCCCAAGCCGAAATGCAAGGTCTTGGTGTGTTGCGAAAGATAGCCGGAGCCGGCCTGTACGAATGCCACGGTACGCCGGCCGTTATGATCCACGGTAACCGAGGCGCCGATCGCGTCACGATTGGAACGTGTGCCGGTCAATTTGATGGCGATCGCTTTGCGCCTCGTTCCCCATTCGTTGCGTAGCGCGCGAACCTGCGGCCCCAGACGGCTCTTCAGAAACAGATCGAGATTGCCGTCGCCGTCAAAATCTGTCACAGCGAAGGCCCGGCTGTCGTCGGCGAAGTCGATGCCGGAAACACCGGAAAAATCGTAGTAGCGTCGAGCGCGGCGCGCAAAAAGCACGTTCGGCTCGCGCCCGTTCCAACTGCAATCCTCGCGGATGAACTGATTGATGGCGTTCCATCCGTTTTCGTAGGCTGAAGCCCGCGACTGCGATGGCGGCGAATTGGCCACCACCTGCCGCCAGAAAAAGCTGGCCGCGTCTTGCTCCGATGCGTTGGTGACCATTCCACAAGTGACGTAAATTTCAGGCGTGCCATCGTTGTCGAAATCGAAGCCATCGGCCGACCAGGCCCAGCGGCCCATTTCCACGTGCTCCTGGGATTCTGTCTCCTCAAAGGTCCCGTCGCCGCGATTGCGATAGAGCGAGTTGCCCTTCGTGTGCCGGCGATAAGCTTCCCCGAGCCCGTCCTTAGCCACGGGCGAGAAATTCTTGTCCGCAACCAACCGCTGGCCAGGAGCAGTCCACATGTTGCTCACGTAGAGATCCGGAAGGCCGTCGCCGTCGTAATCGAACCAGGCCGCGCTCATTCCCGGTCCCATGTCCTCGACGCCGGCGGCCAGCGCAACGTCGCGAAAGTGGCCGCCTTCGTTCTTGTAGAGATTCTTGCGGCCAAAATCGTTGGCGACGAAAAGATCCGGCCAGCCGTCGGCGTTGTAATCGCACCAGGCTGGAGCAAAGCTGTAGCGGTTGTTGTTTTCGTTGATCCCCGTGGAACCTGTTACGTCTTCGAAGAAGCCTCCGCCAGCGGCCGTCAGACGATTGCGGAAAAGATAATTGGGCGGGCCGTTCTGAGCGTCGTGATAGGGCGCGGGATAACGATACTGATCCTCGCTCTGAAAATAAACGTACGTACACAGGTAAAGATCCAGCCGGCCATCCCTGTCGTAGTCGGCGGCGGACATGCCGGTGAACGTGCCCTGCGGTGGATTCTCAAAGCGGAAGGCCTCAGGTTTGTGCTTCAAAACTGCGCCATCGTTGATGAAGAGCAAAGGACCGGATGTTGTAAGCACCACCAGATCCTGGCGGCCCGAATTGCGCAGATCGAGAATCAGTGCTGCCGTCGAATCGTCCAACACGCCAACGCCCCAACGCTCGGTGATGTCTTGCATCCGGCCGTTTTCATCAAGCTTGTAAAGCCGGTTCGGGAGCCCACCGGGCTGGCAGACGTACACTTCGTCCCTGCCATCGCCGTCAATATCACCTACGGCGATCCCGTTATTGCCGTAAACATCAATCCCGGACGCGGAATCCAGGCGCCCTCGCCAATAGGGAACGCCTTTCAGAAGTTGTTCCTGAAACGTTCGGACCGAACCGAACATTTCGCCAGTGACATCACGGAACAGGGGTCCGGGCGAAGTGACCCACGTTTCTTCCAACGGCTCAAATTCCGCAAGCTGCTCGCCGCGCCACACTTGCTTCCAGAGTCCCACGCGATAATTCAAGAGTCCGCCGGCGCTGCTCGCAATTTCGAAACGGACGCGATCGCCGGCAAGCGGGATGAAGCGCGCGCTACGGATGCTGCCCAGCTTTGCGATCCAGGCTGTCAGACCGCTCTCGAAACCGCGATCCGACTTATCAAACTCGGCCACGGTAACACCGTCATCGATTTTCTTATAGCTTTTCGGCAACGGCGTGGATCCGCGAAATCCATCTGCAATGGGAAGCGAGCCGTTGACTACGCAACCGTTCCATCGCGCTGTGATCGCGGCCGCCTCCGCCTCCACCGCAAAGGCATCGTGGCCGGGTTCAATCAGCGCACGGAGATTCTCGTAGGGATTCGGCTTGCGATAATGGACCGGAAACGGCACGGGCGCGCCTCTTGCGGTCGTCGGCCATGACCACACGAATCCGGCCGCGGCGGTGCTACCCAAAAACTTGCGGCGCGTCATACCATCAGTTGTAGCGCACGCACACTTCCGCAAAACGGTAGCCAATCCATGAGTAATAGTGTAAGATTCAATACGTGAGGCTGCCTATACGAAGATTCATCTTACTAGGGGTGGCTCTCGCGACCACGTTCGCCGCGGACCAGCCTACTCCCGACAAAGAAGCGAAGTTCATCGGCGCGCGTGGAAAGTACTGGGCTTTTCAAAAAGTCATCCGGCCCCCAGTGCCCGAAGTCTCGGCTGCGTGGGTGCGAACGCCCATCGACGCATTTATCCTGAGCGTACTCCAGACCAACAAACTGTCCTCGTCGGAGCCCGCGGATCGCATTCACCTGATTCGCCGCGTTACATTCGATCTCATCGGATTGCCGCCCACTCCGGCCGAAGTGGAAGCGTTTGTTCGTGACAAGTCTCCGGATGCCTACGAAAAAGTGGTGGACCGGTTGCTGGCCTCGCCGCATTACGGGGAGCGATGGGCGCTGAAATGGCTGGATGTGGTGCGCTATGCGGAAACGAACGGATTCGAATTGGACGCCGACCGGCCGCACGCTTGGCGTTACCGCGATTACGTGATCGATTCATTCAATCACGACAAACCGTACGACCAGTTCATCAAGGAACAGCTCGCGGGCGACGAAATTTTTCCGGGCAACAAGGAAGCGCTCATCGCCACCGGATATCTTCGCGCGGGTCAGGAGCACCTGGTAGCTGGAAATATCGATCCGGAAATGAGCCGCGAGGAAGTTCTCACTGAGATCGCGGCCTCGGTTGGCCAGACCTTCCTGGGACTAACCGTGAACTGCGCGCGCTGCCACAATCACAAGTTTGATCCGATTCTGCAGGCCGACTATTACCGCATGCAAGCCATTTTTGGCGGCGCTTCCGGCAAGGAAGTGGAGATCGCCACGGACGCGGAAAAGTCGGCGTGGGAAGCAGCGGACAAAGCGTACAAGGAGCGGCTCAAGCCCGTAACAGACGCACTGGAGCAACTCGCCAAGCCATACACGGATCGGATAATCGAGGAACGACTCGCGAAGCTTGACCCGAAATTGCAGGACGCCTGGAAAATCCCCAAGGACAAACGCACTCCGGAACAGGCAGTGTTAGCAGAAAATGCCAATTCGCAGGTTGAGCCCACCTGGGACATCGTGGTGGCGGCGATGACGCAGGAGGATCGAGAAAAGCGAGCCGCGCTTCGCGTCCAATTGCACCAAATTGAAGCCACCGAGCCGGATCCGCTGTCGAAGGCCTATGCGTACGTAAATAATAAAGAGGCTGCGCCGCAGGCCTACGTGTTGCGCATGGGCGATCCGAAGAATCGTCTCGATCCAGTGGAACCGTCCGTGCCGCGCGTGCTCAAAGCATCGTATGAAATCCCTCGAGAGAGCGTGGGACGGCGCACGGCGCTCGCCAATTGGCTAGCGTCAGCCGACAATCCGTTGACCGCGCGAGTGATGGTGAATCGCATCTGGCAATTCCGGATGGGCACTGGAATCGTTCGGACGCCCAACGATTTTGGCGTGATGGGTGATCGGCCGTCCAATCAGACGCTGCTAGATTGGCTTGCATCCGAGTTCACCGCCAAGGGTTGGAGCGTGAAGACGCTGGATCGCATGCTGGTGACGTCGAGCGTATATCGGCAAAGTGCGCAGCCGGATAAAAACCGCGAGGCCAGCGATCCGGAGAATCGAATGTACTGGCGGATGAACCGCAAGCGTATGGACGGTGAAACGTTGCGCGATGCGATTCTGGCTGTGACTGGGACGCTGAATCCGAAACTCGGCGGTCGGCCGGTGCGCATTCCGATTGAGCCGGAAGTATACGACCTGATTTTCACCGAGCATGAACGCGACGGATTGTGGCCCGTCAATCCCGACAAGAGCGTGCAGGATCGCCGCAGCATTTATCTCTACAACAAGCGCAGCGTGCGCCTCCCCTTACTCACGTCGTTCGATCAACCGGATGCCATCACATCCTGCCCCGTGCGGCCCATCAGTACGCACCCGCTGCAGGCGCTCTCGCTGATGAACAGCGACTTCATGCAGGAACAATCGCAAGCGTTTGCGGGCCGGCTGACAAAGGAGTGCAAGAACGATTCTGCTTGCGCCGTGAAAGCTGCCTGGACGCTGAC
>PMUN01000301.1 GCA_003166875.1 Bryobacterales bacterium
GCATCCACCGTCCACGCATAACCCGATGTTACTCATTCTGGTTTCTGAATTCTGGCTCCCGGCTCCTTCAGTGCTACAATCCTCTTTTATGTTCCGTGGACTGGAACACACCGCCATTGCGTCTCCCGATCCTGCCCGCCTAGCCGAGTGGTATGTGCAAAAACTCGACTTTCGCATCAATTACACCTATGACGGCAATTATTTTGTTCGCGCCTCCGATGGATCGATGCTCGAAATCATTCCTTCGCAAGGTGAGCGCGCGCCGCAGCAGATGAAGGATCCTGGCATCCGGCACCTGGCCGTGAGCGTGGATAATTTCGATGCGGCGCTCGGCGAACTGCGCAACCGGGGGGTCCAATTTCTGACCGANNTTCCAATACCGCGACTTCCGTATCTTGTGGACGGGCGCGTGTATTTCCAGCATCGGAACCTGGATGCAGGTCATGGCGCAAAGTTGGCTGGTGTTGCAGATTTCCGGTTCGCCCTTTTGGCTGGGGATGGACTCGTTCCTCGGCAGCATACCGATCGTTCTTTTCTCGCTGGTCGGAGGCGTGCTTGCCGATCGGATGTCGCGACAGCTAATTCTGGTCGGCTCGCAGGTGGTCCAGTTGACCTGCGCGTTCTTGTTGGCCGCGCTGTTCGCGACCAGCGTGATCCACGTAGGCGGCCCCACGGGTCTCAAAGGAGTGTGGCCCATTCTGACGTTGTCGTTCCTGGTGGGTACTGCGCAATCATTTGGTGGGCCGTCCTATCAGGCGCTGGTACCGTCGCTAGTGAAGCCGGAAGATCTGCAGAACGCCATCGGTTTGAATTCCATTCAGTTCAACGTGGCGCGCGTCATCGGGCCCATGCTGGGCGGCCTTGCGCTGACGAAACTTGGGGCCTCCTGGTGCTTCACGCTGAATGGTTTTTCGTTCATCGCGGCGATTGCCTCGCTGCTGATTATTCGGCCGCAATTCGTGCCTGCGAAGACCGCTGAATCCGTGCTCACCAGCATGCGGCAGGGTTTCAGCTTCATCCGCAAGCAAGCAGCTATGGAAGGGCTGATCGTACTAGCGTTCTCTATGACACTGCTGGCTTTTCCGCTGATCGTATTCGTGCCCGTATTCGCGCGCGATGTTTTTCACGGAGGCCCGGATCTTTACACCGTCTTTCTGGTGTGCTCCGGCTGCGGTTCCATCACCGGCGCGCTGGTGGTAGCCGGACTCGGCAAGCATCGCCACCAAGGCCGTTCGGCTTTATTGATGCTCATCGTCCTGGGCGCATTGATCACCAGTTTCGCGCTTTCGCGCAACCTGGTACTGAGCTGTGTTCTCATCTTCCTGGCAGGAGGAATCCTGCTGGGGGCTTTCGTCACCATCAGCTCTCTGGTGCAGATGATCACCTCCGATCAAATGCGCGGGCGCGTGATGAGCGTGTATAACGTGGCGTTTCGCGGCGGGATGCCTTTCGGAAGCTTGATTGTCGGTGCGCTGGTGAAACAGTTCACCGCTCCCGTGGTTATAGCCTGGAATGGAGTTTTGTTGGCGATCTTAGGGTTGTACTTCCTGCTGGTTCAGAGAAAGGTTGCTGCGCTGTAGAATTGTAGATGATGAAGTCATTATTGGTCGTCTCGGCTCTATTTGCGATTAACGGATTCAACGATTCCGACCTGATCAAAGCGCGCGACAGGCAGGACAAGGCGGCGCTTGAAAAGATGGTCGGCGATCTCAAGCCTGCCGCTGACAAAGATCAGAAGGATGCGGTTGCGCAATACCGGCTGGCGCTGGCTGAATCCTACTCGGCTGAAGTGGCCATTGAGACGCACGACAAACCATCCGCGAAGAACGCGGCGCAAGCGGGTATCGACGCCGCCGAGAAAGCTGTCGCACTGAAGCCCGATTCCCCCGAGAATCACCGCATCCTGGGCACACTGTGCGGTCAAATGATTTCCGGCATGGGCTTAGCCGGCCTGAAGTACGGCAAATGCGCCCTCACCGCGGTCAACAAGGCCATCGAACTGGATCCTAAGTCCGCCATCAATTATTTGAGCCACGGCGTCGGCAACTATTATTTGCCCGCGGCCCTGGGCGGCGGATACGACCTGGCGATCAAAGATTTCCGGAAAGCCATCGAACTGGATGGCAAGAACGCGGACGCTTATTTATGGCTCGGAATCGCGCTACGCAAGGTGAACCAGCCTGACGAAGCCCGCAAGGCCATCGCGAAGTCACTGGAGCTGAATCCAAACCGGCTGTGGGCCAAACAGCAGCTCGATAAGACCCCGACCAATTGATGCGCGATCGGCTCGCGATCGGCGCCGCGATCATCGCGCTCACTTTTCTCAGTTATTTCCAGTTTCCTGGCCACACGTATTTAGGATCGGACACGCAAATCTACGTGCCGATGCTCGAACATATCTGGGACCCTTCCGCGCTTACGCGCGATCTGGTAGCCACCAAGCCGCACTTGCATACACGCTGTACGACGAAATCGCAATTGCTCTCCGCTGGCTCACGCACAGTTCTTTTCGAGCGATATTGATCGCTCAGCAACTGTTGTTCCGCGGGCTTCAGATTCTAGGCGTTTATCTGCTGGCCCTATCGTTTCCATTGGCACGCGGAAAGGCGCTCGTGGTGGCGGCTCTGTTTGCGTTGGGCGCAACAATAGCGGGACCAGCGGTACTGACGTTCGAGTATGAGCCGGTGCCGCGGGCGTTCGCGGTGGGACTGGTCTTTCTCGCCATCGGACTTGTGGCACAAGAACATTTAATGTGGGCCGACGTCGCCGCAGCCCTTGCGTTCCTCTATCATCCGCCGACGGTGTGGGTATTTTGGGCGCTGTATTTGTGGCTCACATTGCGGCATCGGGATTATCGCGATCTGTGGCCGCTCGCGGCCGGTATCGTACTGCTGTTCGTATCGTCGCGGTTGCAGCCGGGTGCAGCCGAGCCGCAAGTTTTCTTCACACGCGTGAGTCCGGAGCTCGAGAAACTGCAACGCATGCGAGCTTCCTACAACTGGATCTCCACCTGGCCGGCCCAGTTGATCTGGCAGTACCTCCTGCTCTGGCTAGTGTCGATGGTAGCTTTCTGGAGAGTGCGGCCCAGGACGGCGCGCCTTTTTCTGATCGGCATGCCCGCACTCGGCATCCTGAGCGTGCCCGTTTCGTATATTTTGCTCGATCAACTGAAATGGGGTTTGATTCCACAGTTTCAACCGGCGCGCGCACTTGTTTTCGTAACGGCTTTTGCTGTGATCCTGGGCGCGGCGGCCGGTGTCCGTGCGGCTGAGCAAAAGCGATGGATTGAATCCGTGTTTTGGTTCGTGATGGTGCTCGCGGTTCCCACTGCTGTGCCCCTATTTTCAATCTCCGGGCGCAATCTTCTTTTGTTGCTGGCGTTATCGATTGCATTGTGCGGCACGCTGGCGCTGAAGCGATTTCGTTTCGCGCCGGCCCTATTGGCCGCGGCGGCGATCGCACCGAGCTTCGTTTTGCCGTACTGGGCGCACGTCCGGAACTATCCGCGCCCTAATCTCGCGGGCCTCGAGGCCCTGGTCCAGTTCACCCGCACGCAAACTCCCAAGGACGCGGTGTTCCTCTTCGGCGACGCGGGAAGCAGTCCCGATCCGAGCATTTTCCGCGCCGAGAGCCAACGCGCTGTATATGTCGACTGGAAATCAGGCGGCCAGATGAATTTCAGTGAGCCGCTAGCGCGAGAGTGGTGGCAGCGCTGGCAAGCGACGAACGCGCTGCGTTTCGATACGGCGGAAGTCAGCAGAATGGTGGAAATGGGAATTGATTATCTGGTGCTCTCGCCAAGTCATCGTTTGGTGGATCGGAAGCCAGATTATGAGAATAGCCAATTCGTCTTATACAAACGCTAGGAGCTTATTGGAAGCCAAGCGCGCGTGGGGCGGACGCCCTCGTCCGCGCGGGTCCCCCTGGACCCGTTCTTGGGGCTTCATCTACTTCACCAGCAGGCCGACGTGGGCGTCGGCCGCGGAGTGTGCCCAGCATGGG
>PMUN01000077.1 GCA_003166875.1 Bryobacterales bacterium
GAAGTCCGGAAGCTGCAGCACGAGAAACCGCAGGCGCTGCTGGACGCGCTGGAGGTGATCGCGAAATCGGAAGCGAATCACGCGCGGCGATCCATAGCGGCAGGAGCGGCGGGTGTGTTCGTGGCGATCGCGAACGCGCAAGACGGATACATGACTCAGGAGGACTACGCCAAGTTCAGCGAGCCGTTCGACAAGATGGTGTTCGACGCGGTGCGAACGGCGCCGCTCAATATCCTGCATCTGCACGGCGACAAAGTCTACCTGGACCGTTTCTATAAAGGCTTCGCGGCGCAGGCCATCAACTATTCGACGCACGGAACGGGAGTGCCGATCTCTAAAGTGCGTGCGCAGTATTCGGGCGTGATCCTGGGCGGCCTGGATGAAGTGAATTATCGCAAGCTGACGCGGCTGGATCTCAAGCGCCAATGGGTGGATGCGAAGAAATCCGCCGGGGCGAAGTTCATTCTGACGCCGGGCTGCTCGGTGCCGAATGACAGCACGGATGAGGAGCTGTCGCAATTGCCGAAAATGTTCGGGGCGTGAGAGGAAGAATACAGAAGCCAGAATTCAGGAGCCAGAAGAAGGAACGCGCACAGCGCCACCATCTTCTGAATTCTGACTCCTGGATTCTGAATTCTAGCCGCGGTGCATGCCGCGGCTACCTCGTCAGCACCGGCTGCCCATCTCGGCTGGAAATGACCCGATCGATCATGCCGTATTCCAGCGCCTGATCGGGATCGAGAATGTAGTCGCGATCCACATCGCGCGCGATCCGGTCTACCGGCTGACTGGTGGCATTGGCGAGAATCTGGTTCAGCGATTCCCTCATGCGCAGGATCTCGCGTGCGTAGATGTCGATGTCCGCCGCCTGTCCGCCCAATCCACTCATGGAGGGCTGGTGGATCAGGATTCGGGAGTGGGGCAGGCTGTAGCGTTTGCCCTTAGTTCCGCAAGCTAAAAGAACTGCGGCCATGGAAGCCGCTTGTCCGACGCAGTACGTCACGATGTCTGGTTCTACGAGGTTCATCGTATCGAGGATCGCAAGACCGGCGGTGATGGAACCGCCAGGGGAATTGATGTAAAGCGAAATGTCTTTCTCCGGATCCTCAGCCGCCAAAAATAGCATCTGGGCGATCACCAGGTTGGCCACGTTATCGTCGATGGGCGTCCCGAGGAAAATGATGTTCTCCTTGAGTAGACGCGAGTAGATGTCGAAGGCGCGCTCGCCTCGCGAGGTCTGTTCCACTACCATCGGCACCAGCACGGAATTGTGCATTCGTAAAACTCCCTTCAAAACATCCATGATAGCGCGGGGCGCGTAGGACAAAAGGCAGAAGGCAGAAAGCAGGCGGCAGGAGGCAGGCGGCAGAAGGCNNACGGCGTCGTGATGCACGAGGACACCGGGCACGAGATCGCGAGGTTCCTGTCATGACCCACGAAGCGACCACCTCCTGGCTCCAGGGAAAGCGTGCGCTCGTCACCGGCGGCAGCCGTGGCATAGGTTTCGCTATCGCCAAATCGTTAGCGGCAGCAGGCGCTCAGGTAGCTGTCTGTGGCCGAGGCCACACAAGTGTGGAAAATGCCGTAACACAACTGGCCAAGTCGTCGAAAAGTAAAGTGGTAGGAAAAGCAGCCGATGTAAGGAATAGCACAGAGGTTGCGAGTTTCTTTCAGTTTGTAGATAGCGAGCTCGGGGGATTGGACATCCTTGTGAACAATGCGGGAATCGGAGTCTTCAAGAGCACGGCGGAGTTGAGTGTGGACGATTGGACCAAAACGCTGGAAACGAATCTGTCGGGTGCTTTCTACTGTTCGAAGGAAGCTCTGCCAAGGATGAGGAACCGGGAAGGCGGCTACATCATCAATATAAGTAGCCTGGCTGGCAAGAATGCGTTCGCGGGCGGGGCAGCTTACAATGCTTCGAAGTTTGGTTTGAATGGTTTTAGTGAAGCTATGATGCTGGATCACCGATATGAAGGAGTGAGAGTAAGTTGTGTCATGCCGGGAAGTGTTGATACCGAATTTGGAAGGGGAGACCAGAACGGTGCGGACTGGAAAATCGCACCGGAAGATGTTGCGGAGGCTGTTCTCATGCTGTTGAAAACGCCCGTCAGAACTCTGATTAGTCGTATAGAGATGAGGCCGTCGAAACCCCGCAAATAGGGTTGATTCAGATTTGGCATGCAAGTTGCTCTAGGTAGGCTGGGAGTTGGAAGTAGTAGTGAAAGAAGGACCAAGAAAATGTTACGGGTGAATGTTCCATTAGATCCGACGCGGACGGGGCGAGAGGCGGAAGCCCTGGAGATAAGCCTGGGCCGACTGATTATTGGCCAGGATGAAGCCATAGAGCAGATCGTGAACATCTATCAGATGTATCTGACCGGAATGACCGCGCCAGGTCGTCCGATTGGAAACTTCCTCTTCCTTGGACCTACTGGATCCGGCAAGACTCGCATTGTGGAAGCCACCGCTGAGTCGATGCTGAAGAATGCGCGCGCCGTTATCAAGATTGACTGCGCGGAGTTCCAGCACAGCCACGAGATTGCAAAGCTGATCGGTTCGCCTCCCGGATACCTTGGGCATCGCGAAACGCATCCGCTGCTGAGTCAGGAAGTGCTGAGCCAGTATCACACCGAGAGCTGCAAATTAAGCTTTGTTCTTTTTGACGAGATCGAGAAGGCCAGCGACGCGTTGTGGAACTTGCTGCTGGGCATCTTGGACAAAGGAACGCTAACTCTGGGCGACAATCGCAAAGTCGATTTCTCTCGCGCGCTGATCTTCATGACCAGCAACCTGGGCGCTTCCGAAATGAGCGCGCTCACCAATCCTCGGCTCGGCTTCAATGCCCCCCAGGCGGCGCGTCAGGCGCAGACCGGTGAAGTGGACGAGAAGCTGAATGGAAAGATGGCTCGCACTGGTGTTGACGCGGCGCGGCGCAAGTTCACTCCGGAGTTCATCAATCGGCTCGACAAGATCGTAACCTTCCGCCCGCTTGGTACTGCGGAACTCAAGAAGATTCTGGACATCGAGCTGAACATGGTCCAGCAGAGAATCTTCAACACCTCGCCCGAGAAGTCATTCGTCTTCAAAGCTACGGATGACGCCAAAGGCTTCCTGCTGCAAGAAGGAACCGACCTCAAGTATGGCGCCCGGCATCTGAAGCGCGCGATTGAACGGCTGCTGGTTCAGCCCATGTCCAATCTCATCGCGACCGATCAGGTTCGCGGTGGCGATTGCGTACAAGTGGATTTCGATCCGGAGCGCAAAGTATTGTCGTTCGTCAAGGAAGCTGAAGGACTGGCTGTCCATGCGATGGCTGATCTGGTGGACCGGTCGATTTCGATTCCGGCCTTCGCCATGGCCAACGGCGCACTGATTGAAGCCGCCAAGACGCAGTCGGCGCGATCCTCAAGACGCTCGTAGCGCACGCTAGTGGGGCGGACCCCCTGG
>PMUN01000322.1 GCA_003166875.1 Bryobacterales bacterium
AGCATAATGGAGCCGCCCACCTTGCGGAGATTGGTGGTGTGCATGGGAGTCTTTCCTCCGGTTATATTTCAGTATAACATGCTATCACTTCTTCCAGGTCAGGTAGCCTAGCATGGTCTTGCCGTCAACGATTTTTCCTGACCGGATTGCTCGCTCGATTTCGTTAGCCGTGAACCAGCGTGTTTCGATGCGTTCATCGCCCATGGGAGTTGCTTCGCCGGCCGTGAGACCTGTGGCCAGAAAGATGGTCATTTTCTCGGCGACGAAGCCGGGGCTGGGATAAAACGTAACCAGCTTTTTCCAGTGTTTGGCGCGATAACCGGTTTCTTCGATCAGCTCGCGGCGCGCGGCTTGGAGCGGAGTTTCTCCAGCATCCAGTTTTCCGGCCGGTAATTCCCATAAATAAGCGCGAGCCGGAACCCGATATTGGCGCACCAGGAGGATGCGCTTGCGCGTGTCCACCGCCATCATGACAGCTGACCCTGGATGCTGCACGATAGCACGGTGGATTTCAAAGCCGCTCGGATCCACCACGTGATCCTGGGTAACAGAAAATAGCTTGTTTTTATACTTTAATACGGATGATATTAGCTTCATGTAGTTGTTTGAGTGAAAGGGTATTTAATATATCGCCGGCTTCGAGCCATCCTCGACGAGCCGTAATGACGCCGAAGGGCATGTTGAATCCGAGGTGTTTGGTCTGATGGGCGTCGGTGGAAACGGCGAACTTGGCGCCGAGTGATTTCGCGGTCCGGATGTGTGCGCTTCCCAAATCCAGGCGCTCGGGGCTGGCATTGATCTCAAGGTACACATTGCGGCGGGCTGCCTCGGCGGCGACGCGCTCAAAATCGAAGGGATAAGCATCGCGATGCATCAGGATGCGCCCGGTGGGATGGCCTAGGATGCGAACGTTAGGGGATTCCAAAGCGCGCAGCATGCGATCGGTCATCTCGGCGGATTCTAGATTCATGTGGCTGTGGATGCTCGCGACCACAATATCGAGTTCAGCCAAGGCGTCTTCGGCGAGATCCATTTCGCCGTCGCGGCGGATGTCGCACTCTAATCCGGACAGGATGTGGATACCGAGCCCGTTCTTATTCAGCTCGCGCACTCGCTTGGCGAACGCCACTGCTCGCGTTTCATCCAGGCCGTTGGCCATGGCGAGAGCTTTCGAGTGGTCCGTGATGGCGACGTATTCGTAGCCGAGGGCGCGGGCGGCTTCGGCCATTTCCTCCAGCGAGGCGCGGCCGTCGGTCTCGGTGGTGTGCATATGCAGGTCGCCGCGGATGTCGGACAGCTCTACCAGTTTCGGGAGGCGTCCCTCGAGAGCCGCCTCAATCTCGCCGCAGTTTTCGCGCAGCTCCGGAGGAATCCAGGCGAGGCCCAGTTGGGCGTACACATCCTGCTCAGTTTCGCCCGCCACGCGCTGCTCGTTGTCCACGCGGAACAGCCCGTATTCATTGAGCGTCAGGCCGAGCTTCTGGGCGCGCAGGCGCAGGATGATGTTGTGTTCCTTGCTGCCGGTGAAATATTGCATCGCCGCGCCGTAGCTTTCATGCGGTAGGGCGCGCAGATCCACTTGCAGGCCTTCCAGTCCGTACTGGATGCTGGCTTTGTTGGGACCTTTGCCCAGAACCGCGTGGACCTTGGGATGGTTCACGAAGCACTCCAAGGCTTCGGGCGCCTTTGGCCCGGTGACCAGCAGGTCGAGGTCGCCGATTGTATCCTTGCCGCGCCGCAGGCTGCCGGCAGCCGCGATTTGATCCAGGCCGCCGGTTTCCGACAAATACGGAATCAGTTCGTCGGCGGTTTTCTTGCCGAAGCTCAGCAGGAATCGGCCGGCGCGCTGGCGGTATTGCGCGATGGATTTGAGGACCTTCTCCTCAAGTTTCGCGCCCATGCGAGGAAGCTCGCGCAGTTTTTGCTCCTTGCAGATCCGTTCCAGATCGTCGATGGTGGCCACTTTGTAATGCTGGTAAAGCAGCGCGACGCCCTTCGATCCCAAGCCCTGGATGCGCAGCAGCTCGAGCAGGGTAGCCGGGTATTGCTCGAGCAGATGATCGCGCTTTTGAAATGTTCCGCGCTGGCCGATTTCCTCGAGAACCGCCGCGATGCCTTTACCAATGCCGGGGATATCGGTGACCTTGCGTTCGGGATTGCGCAGGATATCGTCAATGCGTTCCGGATAGCTTTCTATGGTGGACGCGGCGTTGCGATAGCTGCGGATGCGAAAGCCATCCTCGGCGCCAATTTCCATCAGGTCGGCTACTTCGGAAAGCAGCCGCGCGATTTCACGATTTTCCATGCCTGCTGTTTGAGATTGTATCCAGCATGTGAGGCTCGACGTGCACCAGGACGTCGGCCACCCAATCCAGCTTTTCGCGAATGCGGGCTCGAACTTCACTGGCGATCTGGTGGGATGCGAAGACGCTCATGGCTGGATCTACGTCCAGGTGCAGATCGACATGCCATTGCAGTCCCGTTTTGCGAGCAAAACATTTCTCGATCCCCAACGCGCCAGGTACGCTGAGGCCCACTTCACGGATGCGCTGCATGTCCTCCGGCTCGGGCATGGTGTCCATCAACTGCAGCGTAGTGTCGCGAACCACGCGTATACCGACGAAGATGACGATGAAGCCGACGGCCGAGCCACCCAGATGGTCGGCCGCGGCGAAGCGAACAGGATCGGCGAGCGTAATCGCCACGGCGATGAGGGCGACCGTTCCGGAGAGGATGTCGACAGTGTCATGCCAGGCATCAGCCGTGAGAGCGGCGCTTCGAATCCTGCGGCCGAGACGCCACTTGGAGAGGCTCATCGCGCTCTTTACGGCGATGGAGGCGACCAGCGGCCAGATGGCGTAGGCAGCCGGGGCGTGCTGCGATTCCCAGGCGCGTTGGAGCGATCGGAACGCAATCAGCGAGCCGGATGCGATCAGAATCATGCCCACCACCAGGGCGCTGAGGGTTTCCAGGCGGCCGTGACCGTAGGGATGCTCGGAATCCGGTGGCTTGGCGGCGATGACCAGTCCGAACAATACCAGGCCAGAAGTAAGCACGTCGCCCACGGATTCCAGGCCATCCGAGACCACGGCGGTGGAATTGGCATTGAGGCCGACCGCGATCTTCGCAGTGGCCAAGGCCGCGCTGACCAGCATGCTGGCAATAGCGACAGTGCGGCCGGCGCGGTCCGCTGTCACCTCTGCCTCACTGCGGCGCGCTTCTTTTTGACAGCCACTAAGTCGTAGCTGCCACGGACCAGTTCGTGGATCTCTTCCCAGTTGAGGCGGGTATGGGCTCGAAGCGACACCCAGCCGTGCTGGCCCACATAAGGAGTGCGGTAGAAGCGGGAATCCTCCAGAAAAACCGGCTGCATCTTCTTGCCGACCTTGACGCAGATAGAGAGTTCGCCTTTGTAGGTTTCGAGCACGGTGAAGGTCTTGGTCCCAACCTGAAAAGTGGGGTGTCCGAAGGTCACCGTCTCGCTGGTCTTGGGCAGCGCCAGACAGATCTCACGAAGTTTGGTGAGGATCTTTTTTTCGTCCATCAATCTATCAGCGTATCGTAAACGCCTGCAGCCGGGAACCGCAAATGTAGCGCACGCACTCCAAAGTGGGGCGGACCCCCTGGTCTGGATAGCGCCGGGATAAACCGGCATGGAGTAGCGAATGAAAGAGTCGTACAGGGAAGGAATAGCGAACCACCCTGGCCCCGAGCCATGTGAGGGCAGTCGTAAGGCTGCACATGAAGCGTTCGACAGGGGTATCTGTAGGCTGGGTAATGAGCTCCGAAATCGGGTGAT
>PMUN01000085.1 GCA_003166875.1 Bryobacterales bacterium
TCGACCGTGCCGTAAATCTAAACACCTGGCTCTGGCAACATGGCTTTCTCGCGCTGCGCGGAGCTGCCAGGCACGGCGATGAGGGCTTCGGGAACGTGGATTGGTCGAAGACACAGGCTTACGCTTTGGGGTTGAACGGACTCTACCTGAACATCGCCGGGCGCGAAGAGCATGGCATTGTGAAGCGCGGCCCGGAAGCGGATGCCATCGCGAATAAACTGCGTGAGGAACTGGTGCGCTTCATCGATCCGGAAAATTCCAAGCAGGTGGTGGAAACCCTGCCACCGTCCGGCGCCGAATCTGGACCGGACATGATCGTCGGCTACGCCCGCGGCTATCGCGGCTCCTGGCAGACAGCGCTGGGCGCGGTTCCGGAGTCAGTTCTGGAGGACAATACGGATGCCTGGATCGGCGACCACTGCATTAACGCGGCGGACGTGCCGGGAGTGCTGCTGAGCAATCGGACCATCCGGGCGGATCATCCAAGCTTGAAGGATCTGACGGTAACGATTCTGGGATTGTTTGGCGCCGGACCCGGCGCGGGGATGGACGGAAAGATCGTGTTTTGAGATGTGGCGCACGCACTCGTGCGTNNCGCACGAGTGCGTGCGCTACGTCACGCCGAAACGCCTGCGAAATACTAGCATGGCGATCAGGCAGACGATCGAAAACCAAAGCAACCAATACATGCCGAAGCCGAAAATATAGATCTTGGCATCCGGATAGGAAACCTCGATCCATTGAACGTCGCCCGCAGGCAAGCGGGACTCGGCAGGATAGCGCAGCCAATCGACGACAGAAGCCACGCGCCGAATGGAGAGGTATCTCAGCCCCGGGCCAACTTGTATGGTTTTGCTGGCGCTAGTTTTGGGAACATGCAGCAGCAGACTGCCGGACGCACCAGATGCCGCGCGAACGCGCCAGGAGACCTGGTGCTCCGACGCAATGCGTACAGGCAGGGTTTCCACCTCGACGCCGCGCCCTTCGAGCATAGGAGAAATCTGGCGCAGGTCTGCGGCGGTATCGAAGCGCGCGGTGACGATGGCCGATTCGCCGGCAGCCAGCGCCCGGCGCCCATACACTGCATCCAGCTGCATCAGTAAAGCAAATGTTGGGATGCCGATGATGATGGCGGGAACAAGCACTAGCGCCAGATAGCGTCCATTCCAAATCAGCAGCTGCTTTTGCGCCCGAAAGATCAGAGCGGGCTCGTCAACGAATAGCCGGAATGCATATAGATTCGCACGCACTTTGCGCTTGGCTATTTCAATCCGCTTCTGGTCGGAAAGCCGTGCGAAGACCCACAACGCAGCCAGACCGTAGGCCATAGCGATGGCCGTCAGGCTCAGGGAATGCGCCGCGGAGAGCATCAGTCGATATAGCCGAGCCCTTTGAGCCTGTTGACAATCTCCTGGTCCGTTTGGGCGTCTTCGAGTTTGGCGATCTCGCGCTCCAGCACGTGTTCGACGAATTCCTCCGGAGAGCTGTAGCCCGCGGCCATGGCCACTTTCTTGACCTTCGCCCAGAGGTCTTTATTTAATTTGATGCTCACAATAGCGGCTTGCCTTCCATCCAACCGGGAGGCTGCAGGCCAAACAGAGCGAGTGCGGTGGGCGCAAGAGCCTCAATGCCTGGGTTCGTGGCCTCGACCTTGCGATTGGAAAACAACACGCCGGGAACGAATGCCGGATCGACGCAGTGATCGCCGCTCCAGGCTTTTTGATTGTCCTCGAGCGTAAGGGTAGCAACTTTGCCGACCGCGCCATCCCATGAGCACCTATATCCCGGATTGTAGCCGACCACAAAATCCGGCGCGGCATCCAGATACAGACCCCGGTACAGCGATCGAGTGGCGTAAACGGCGTGGATCGGCGCATCGCCGTTCTCTTCACGTAGCGTGGAAAGTTTTCCGATAATTTCCTGTTTCAACTGCTCGGCCGATTGTTGCATGGAATCCTTTGTGCGTCCATTGTTTCCGCTTCGGTCGCAAAGACGGCGGTAATAAGGCACACGATAAACGAACCACTGATTGAAAATTCCGGAGCCAAACCAGGACACTGTTCCGGCCAGCGACCACAGACACAAGCTGCCCGCCGGTTACTGTGTTGTGAAGACGTCTGTGCTCGGCGGCCTACATCATGAGTATCGCCTGGTGAAGGAGGCCGCTTAACGACGACTACTATTCTTGCGGACCACACCCTACGCGATTCTCGCGTTCATCGGTGTTGGCGGCATGGGGGAGGTATATCGGGCTAAGGACAACTACCCGGCGCCGCGGTTACACAAGTTAGAGTACAATACTGAAGCCGAGCAGAAATGGACACATCCCGCATAAGAATGAGGAAGCAATCAGCGCAAGTGCGCGAAAGAGCGATGGTGAGCATTTTCGAGCCCAGCGTCAGCGGTCCTCAAGAGAGAACGAGCGGGAAGCCGATTATCTGAAAGCTCAAGGCATGCTCGAAAACCGCACCGGATGGCAAACCATCCCTCGCCGCGCATCGCCAAGTTCCACAGCCGGTGCGACGATAAAGCCTCGCTCGAAGAGCCCGAGAAGATCGGAATTTGAGACCGGCCGGCGGCTCCGATGACACGTCTCCTCGCACCATTAATCTTCGTCTTTTTCTGCCTGGTTCCCTCGGCTTGGTCCGCCGACTCGCTGGCTCGATTGGTGACCATCTACCGCGACAACTTTGGCGTCCCCCACATCGTCGGCGAGACCGAGCAGGCCGTGTTTTTCGGATACGGATATGCCCAGGCGGAGGACCATCTGGAGCGGATGATGCTGCAATACAGGGATGCCCAAGGACGCCGCGCGGAAGTGCTTGGAAAAGCGGCGCTGGGGGACCGGCTGGAATTTAACGATCACGATTACCGCTGGGGCGGAGATTACCTGCAGCGGCTGCTCCGAGCAAAGCAGGATGTCACGGAAAATAAGGAAAGTATCGATCCAAACACCTACCAGGTGCTGTCCGCCTTTGCCCGCGGTGTAAATGACTATATCTCCGAGCACCGCTCGCAGATTCCGGCCTGGATTGATTCCATCGTGCCGGAAGATATCGAAGCGCTGCAACGCAGCGACTATTTGCGCTTCTACAGCGCTCACGACGCGCTTCAGAAAATCCGGCGGCAAGCGTACAAGTTTCCCCAATTCGGCTCCAACCAGTGGGCGATTTCTCCTTTCCGGTCGGCCACCGGCCACGTGATCCACGTGGAGAGCACGCACATGCCGTGGGACAATCGTTTTCAAAATTATGAAGCTCACTTGATCGTTCCCGGCGTACTCAACGTCGGAGGCATCAGTTGGTTCGGCAGCCCGTTTCTCCTGGATGGTTTCAACGACCGAATCACGTGGTCGGCCACCTGGAATCGTCCTAACATTTCCGACGTCTACATCGAGAAGATCAATCCCGGCAGCCGGATGCAATACTTGTTTGATGGAACTTGGAATCCCATTCGCGTTGAAAGGGAAACATTCAGGGTAAAAACGGCAGCGGGCATGGAGAAAATCACGCTGCCCGTTTACTACACTCGTCACGGTCCGATTGTAGAATTCGATCCAAGAACAAACACGGCCTATTCCATCAAGCTGCCCAATGCGCACGGGGTGAACTACTCCACGGGAATGTATCTTCTGATGAAGGCTCGTAGTCTTTCGGAATTCCAAGCCGCCTTGAGCCGCCAACTGATCCTTCGCTGGAATTTCCTTGCTTCGGATGAGAACAATATTTTCTGGGTGCACAACGCGGTCGTCGCTCGCCGGCCGGAGGGGTACGATTGGACCAAACCGGTGCCTGGCTGGACCAGCGCCACCGATTGGGGACCCTATCTCCCTTTCAGCGACAATCCGCAGCTATTAAATCCACCCACCGGATTCCTGCAAAACTGCAACAATCCGCCGTGGCTGGCCACCAGGAATTCCGGTTTAAAGCCGCTGGGGCCCACGCCCTACTACTTGCAATCCACTTCCGAATCCGACGAAGGAGAAGCGGCCCTGAACATGAGGGGGGAACGGGTGTTTCAGGCGCTTTCGGGCAACACCAAATTCTCATTCAACGACATGCGGGCACTCGCCCTGGATACTTATGTCCTGCCCGCCGATGTCATTGTTCCTTTGCTCGACCGCGCATACTCGGGGATTTTTTCGTTGTGGCCTGCGCGCCGCGATCCGCGCGTCTCCCGCGCTCTCGACGCGCTGCACTCCTGGAACCGTCGCTCGGCAAAAGATTCCGTCGGGTTCACGTACCTGTACTTCTGGGGTGTGGCCTACAAGGATCTCTACTCGGCCACGAGTTTTGAACGATTCACTCAGTATTCCCGCCGGAACATCAAGATTGATTCCTGGCTGGAGCAGCACCGCGCCCGTCGAGCTCTGGAGGCGGCTCTGGACCGAATGCAAGAGCTTTTCGGAAGCACTGAAGTCCCCTGGGGCCGGGTGAATGTCACGATGCGCGGCGGAGCGTTTCCCATGGGCGGTAATGGCTCGTATGATGTTCTGCATCCCGATAGCGGGCCGGAGCAGAGCAATGGAAAGATTTTCGACAACGACGGATGGGGCCACTTGATGATCGTCATGGAAGGCGAGTCCAAGGAGATTTGGAGCCTGCTGCCTTATGGCGAGTCGGAGGACCCTGCGTCGCCGCACTACAACGATCAAACCAAACTGCACAGCCGCGGCGAACTCAAGCAATTCTGGTTCTCGCCGCAACAAATCATGGACCATACGGAATCCGTCTGGGGCGACCGCGATCGCCTCGGCAGACTTTTTCGGTTGCGCCAGGCGACGCGCCGGAAAGCCCGGTCCGGAAATCCCAAGGAGCACGTGATTTCGTCGGGTACACAAAAAAAGGGGGTGTAGCTATCCCGCCAATTGCCTTTAATCCTTACTCGCCATTCGCCTCATCGATCGAATCGCCCGCAGATTTCCCTTGATGTTTCTCCCAACCGAGCCCACGCGCATGATGGGTCATGTTAACTACAGGGTGGGCCTGTTCATTCGGGTCCCCGGCTGAATCGTCTGGCCCACCCACCAGTTAACAGCAGCTGTTTCGATCTAACCTTCTCCTCACTTCCGGCAGCCCGGCGCGCAATCTATACTATTTCTTAGTGCCTCGACGTGTCGTATTCGCAGTACTCGCTGCCCTCATTTTCCTCTCGTTAGCCTTCGCGCTTTACCCTCAGGGCGACACCGACCTTATCGCCGTCCTCAAGGACATGCGCAACACCCTTAAGGAATTCAACACCCGCCTCGCCCAGGTCGAGCAACTGGTCAAAGAACTTCCGAAAAAAGAGAGCAAGAGTGCCAGTAAAGGGCAAAAGGCATCCGCCCAGCCCTCGCCCGAAACTATCCCAGCCTCCACGATGGCCATGGCCCAAGACGCATACCAGCGCGGACACGCTGCAGAGGATCGCGGCTCTTATGATCCCGCTATCGTAGAGTATTCCAATGCCGTCCAGCTCGATCCCCACAACGACGCGGCCTTCCTGCATCGCGCCTATGCGTACTTCTACGCCGGCCGGCTCGACCTGGCGCTGGCCGATGTCAATCAGTCGCTCTCCATCCAGCCGAACAATTCTCAAGCCTACGAGTTTCGCTCGCGCGTTTACCGCGGCTTGCGCGATTACCCACATGCGCTCGCCGATCTCAACGAAGCTCTAAAACGCGACTACAACCCGAATCTTCTCCTTGCCCAGGCCGGCATCGAAGAGGAACGCGGCAATTTGAAAACCGCCATCGACATTTATGGCGCCACCCTTGTGCGCCAGCCCAATTCATCGGTCGCTCTTCTCAAGCGCGCTAGGGCATACGAGCAGCTCAAACAGACGGACCGCGCGCTAGCCGATTGCACGGCCGCGATTGCTGCGCACCCCGATCTGGCAGAGGCGTACGTCTGCCGTGCCGACGCTCACGTGCGCATGACCTTGCTACCTGCCGCCATCGCTGATTTGAATACAGCGCTCAAATTAAACCCAAGCTCAGTGGAGGCCTCCAGGATGATCGCCGCCGTGCGCGATCTGGTAGCGCTCAACGACGGATCAAAGCCGGAGCAAGCACCTCCGTCACCACCGCCCGTTGTGGCCGGTCCTTTTCCAGCTCCGCCCGCTACCGCAGTTGCTCCCCCTCCGTCAGCGCCCGCTACCGCAATTGCTGCTCCTACGCCCATTGCGCCTGCAACTCTCGCCGTCGCTCAATCGGCAAATACGGAACCGTCACCAGACGCCATGAAGGTGAAGCAGTTCCGCCATCTGATGTACGTCGGCCGCCAGAAGCTCGCAGAAGGAAAATTCGAAGACGCCATCCTCGACCTGACCCAGGCCATCCAGCTCGATCCCTCTTCCGCGCTTGCTTACAATTCCCGTGGTTACGCCGAGCTGCGCACCCTCAAATACCAGGACGCGCTCAAAGATTTCACCACGGCCATTCAATTGAATCCGGACTACGCCAACGCGCACCTGAACCTGGGTGCCACACTGCAGCTCTTGGGAGAAAAGGGTGGCCGCGAACACATGCAAAAGGCAGCTGAACTGGAAAAAGCAGCATCCGCTAGCGCCCTAGTCCGCAAACCCTAGGACCATTCGTGGAGCAACAACCCCGCTCGGGTTTTGCGCCGACATGAGAAAGTCGACAAGAGCGGTGCTGGTGATCTGCGCCATTGGGGCGCACTGTTAACTACAGGGTGGGCCTGTTCATTCGGGTCCCCAAACGGATAGGCTCGGTCCACCGGCCAGTTAACAGGCGGACAACCGGAGTTGAAACGCGTGCGAGCCATAGCATTCGTGTCGCAAAATTCTCGATGCGCTGATTCCAGAGGAGTTGCCCAGCATTATCGTCCGCATGTTCGGTGCCAAGAACACAGGCAGTCGGGTGCGGCGGCGTGTTAACTGGCGCGCGGAACTGCCGATTCGTCCGGGGACCCGGACGAACCGGCCCACCCGATAGTTAACACGACCCTTCATCCATGAATGGGCCAAAGCGGCGGAGCGTCCGAGCGCAGAACTACCAGCTTTTCAAGCGCGCGCGCCCGCCAAGAAAGTCCAGCCCGCGAAGAAGGCAGGCGAGGGGCCTGCGTTAGTTGGTTAGCAGCGCCATCTGGCGCGCCGCCAGTAAAAACGCACCCACGCCAAAGTCCTCTGTGGTGGTGGCTGTTGTTGGCCCCGGAGCGCTGCCCGTAGGCTGCACGTAACCTAACAGGCCTGAAGACTGAATCGCCGTGTTCGCGAAGAAGTTCCAGGCATTCTCGACGACCGGCAAATAGGTGGTCGGCAGGACGCCGTTGTTCAGACCCCAGGCAAATCCATACAGAAAGAAGGATGTACCACTGCTCTCGGGCCCGGCGTAGTCGGTCCCGCCAAGGTCGGCGTTCCAGTAGCCGCCGGGCTGCTGGCGCGCGGCCAGTGCCTGCGCCATGCCAATGAAGGTGCTGAGATATTCAGCATAGTGCGGATCCGATGTCGGAAGCACGGAGAGCACCTTCGCGTGGGCAGCAAAGACCCAACCGTTGCCGCGCGACCAGTAGGTGCTCGTGTTGGCGTAGGTGCTATTCTCCCACCACAGCCCGGTCGTTGGGTCAAAGAGCCCCAGCGTATACTTGGCGTAACTGTAGAACGAATACATCGCGGCGTAGTAGTTCGTGTTGTTGTCGATGGATCCCAGCTCGGCGAAGTCGGGCATGGACATGTTGATCGCGTCGATCCATGTCCACTCGTCGTCCACGCCGCTGCTGTTGAGGCTGGTGACCATTCCGTTTATGCTTTCCGTGATCCCCGCGATGTATGAAGCGACTGGGTTCAATTGATAGAGCCGGATGTAGACCTGCCCGGCCGCTTGGTAGTTGGCGTAGTTGGTCGTATTTCCGCTGTCCAGGCTGTAGTTGTTTTGGCTTGCCCAGGACTGCGCAAAGCTTAAGTAATTGGACTGTCCGGTGGCATCGTAAGCCGCCAGATCGCCGGTAAAATAAGTGGCTTGAGTCCAGTCGCTATTTCCCGGCGTTGGGTTGTTAGTGATCCCATAGTAGTTCACCTTTTCGATCGCCGCCAGGACCTGCGCGTTAGTTGGCAGAGAGGTCTGAAGGGGCAACACGGTGAAGTTGGAACCGTTGCTGGCCACCCCTCCGACCGTTACAACCACGTAGCCTGAAGTGGCTCCGACCGGAACCAGAGCCACAATGCTGGAGGCAGTCCAGCTCGTCACCGCTGCCGCAGTCCCGTTGAAGCTCACCGTGCTGCTTCCCTGAGGAGTTCCGAAGTTCGTCCCTGCTATCGTTACCGGGGTGCCTGCTGCGCCTGAAGCCGGAGATAGGCTGGTGATGCTGGGAGCCGCCAACGACGCCGTAAAGTTCGCGGTGCCGTTCGCGTTGGTGACGGTTACCATTTGGCTGATGGGTGTAAAGGTATCGCCCGCCAAGGTGGGTGTCACCGTGTAATTGCCGTTGGCAAGCCCAGTGAAGCTATAATTTCCGGATGCGTTGGCCGTTGTTGTGACGCTGGCCGCTCCGCTCAGCGTCACGGTGGCCCCGCGACCAACCGACGAAGGGCTGATCGTTCCCGAAATGCTCCAAGTTTGCGTTCCGCTGGTGAGAGCTGGCAGAATTTCACAAATGCTGAGATTGTACCGGTCCGAGGTGGGCGCCGTGTCATTAATTGTTACCACTGTTCCACTGACCGGCGTGGAACTGGTTTGCCGTTGTACCCAATAGGTGTCGCCGGTCGGCGCCAGGTCTTGATGCACTAGGGTTTGATCTGGTCCGAGTGTCCGGCTCACGGCGTTGTCATAATCATTGCCTACCCCAAACACCCAGGAGTTGTTGCGCGTGGTAGTCAGCGAAGCGCTGGGCGCGCCGGGCTTGGCGTTTCCGGTTCCGGTTGTGCCGATGGCGTCCGAGCCATTGGTGCCCGTGGTATCCACGCCAGCGAAACTCATCACGGTCATCGAGGAAACCCCACTCTGCGAGAGCGTCGCGGTCACCGAGACATTGCTTAGCGGGACTGTGGCGAAAGCTCTCCAGATTTCAGCGCCGCCGCTCTGCACGTTGGTTCGGACCACCAGCACCCAGGTCAGACCGCCGCCGGACACTGTAGTGACGGTGGTATTCGCCCCGGACAAGTAATCGGTCGAGACAAACGCCAGCAGCAGTTCATTCCCGGAGACCGTCGAGAATGCGAGGCTTGAGATCGTGCTGCTCGCCGCGAAGCCATCTCTTGAGGTGGTAGTGTCGATGCTGATCGAACCCGGAGTCGCGGCCTGGGCGGTGAAGTTGATCCCAGGAAGGTCTGCGCCGTTGAGAGTGACGGTCTGGCTGCCTGGGGTGAATGTGTAGCCGCTCTCGCTTGGCGTTACCGTATAGCTACCGTTTGCCAGGCCGGTGAAGGTATAATTTCCGGAGCTGTTGGCCGTGGTTGTGGCGCTGGCCGCTCCGCTCAGGGTCACGGTGGTCCCGCTACCAGCCGGTGAAGGGCTGATTGTTCCCGAGATCGTAAACGTGGGCGTTGTTACTACGGCCGTCGCGGTGAACACTGGCACCGTGACGTTCGCGCTGCTGACGGTTACGCTTCGGCTAGTAGGACTGAACGTATAGCCGGTCAGGCTGGGCGTCACCGTGTAGCTACTGTTGGCCAAACCCGTAAAGCTGTAGGTCCCGGCGCTGCTGGCCACGCTGCTGGCGGAGGCGGCGCCGCTCAGCGCAACGGTCGCGCTCCCGATCCCGCTGATGGTTCCGGAGATCGTGTAGGTGGGCGTCGCCGTGGCGGGCGTGAAGAGCACGTCTACCCAATAATTGGTCGCTTCCCACGTGGATGAGGGGTAGGCTGGCGAGCTCCCGTACCCGTACACGCCTGCGTTGGCCGGCGCAGTTAGGTTGTTGCCGTTGGTGACCGCGGCGGTAAAGAACTCCGTATTCCAGGGGTACTCGGTCGTGTGGTAGCTGATCGTGTAGGTCGAGCCCGCCGTGACAGCGATGGAGCTCGCGAAGTTGACCGCCGTCCACCCGCTGCACGCGGGCAGTGTGGCGGTACCGAGTGAGGTCCCCGTCGAGTTCCACAGGTGCACGGTGTGGGTCCCGCTACTGTTGCTGGCACAGTAGATACGCGCGCCCGTGACGCTGCCGGCCACGTTGGACGAGAAGCGTAGGCCGAGCTCGACGGACGAGCTGTCGTTGCCGGTCGTGTTAGCAGGTACGGTTGAGGTTGTCCATAAGCTTTCCGTTTGTGCGTGGATTGACACCGCGAAGGACAAACACAGCACTAAAGCAACGGCACAACGTTGCATGCACAGTTATGACTCCCGTTTGGAAGGAGTCAATGGGACCAAAGGGCAATCACTTCAATGATTACGTTCCGAGCCAATCACTTTTCAGCTGGAGTGACCCGCGCGCAGTGGAGCGTCTGACAGGAGAGCTGATGGTCGAAGTTAGGACCCTGACGTGCTCGCGGTTGACATAGGAGAGCTAACATGGCAAAACTTACAGCAACGAAGAAGAACGCGGAGCCCGCAAAGGAATTTGGGCTGCCAGACAAGCGCAAGTATCCGATGCCGGACGCCAACCACGCCCGAAACGCAAAGGCTCGCGCCTCCCAAATGGAGCACCAAGGCAAACTGACCGCCGCTGACAAGAAGAAAATCGACGCCAAGGCAGATCTCATTTTGAAAAAGTAGGTCCGTCTCCGCGAATCCGTGATGGGCTTCTGCGAGACGCCGACGTCAATGTGAAACTTCGTCCAACCGGATGTGGAGGGCGGAGCATGCGCCGAGATCCGAATCACTTGGCTTCAGCGGACGCCGATCACCATCGAGTCAGGACCTACTAGGTGCTCGACACGCGTTTCGCGGAAGCCGGCTTCCCTCATCCAACCCTGGCAGTCGGCACCGGTATAGTCGAATCCGGCCTGCGATTCAATCAGCATGTTGAGGCTCATCATCAGGCCGAACGCGTTCTTTGAGCGGTCGTCGTCAATGATGCTTTCATAGACGATCAGCGCGCCGCCGTCGGGCACGGCATCGTACGCCTTCCGAATCAGCATACGCTTGTCTTCCATTCCCCAATCGTGCAGGATGTGGCCCATCAGAATCACGTCGGCTTGGGGCAGAGGTTGCTCGAAAAAACTCCCTGCGACAAAGCACAACCGGCCGGACACTCCGTTCTTCTCGACATACTCTTCGAAGATGGGTCCGACCTCGGCCAAGTCAAATCCGATCCCCGATAAGTGCGGATTGGCCAGGGCGATCTGCACCGCCAGATCGCCCTGCGCGGTGCCGGCGTCGGTGAAAGTCTTGTAGTTGGCCCATGGAAATTTCGAGGCAATGGTCACGTTTGCGCCGTGACTGACGCCCGTCATCGCGGCCAGAAACGATTTCAGGCGCGCGGGATCGGCATAAAGAGCCTCAAACAAAGGCACCCCACCGCCGCGTGCTTCGTTCTGGGGTAGTCCGGTCCGAAGAGCTTCGGTGAGGTGACTCCAGTGGCCGTAGAGGCGCTGGTTCGCCATTTCCAGCACGCCGCCGATGTAGGAAGGCTTGTGTTTGTCGAGGAAGGTATCGGTGGCCGGAGTGTTGGAATATTCCCCACCTGCGCGCAGCAGAAATCCCAGTGCGACCAAGGCGTCCAGAAAATCACGCCCGGAGCGTGGATGCAGGCCGTGCCGCCCCTGGATGCTTTCCAGCGATTGCGGCCCCTTCGCCAAATCGGTGAACAATTCCATCTCCACCGCGCTCAACAAAACCTTCGAGGGCCAAAATCCCAAGCCCACCTCCAAAATGGATTCCGGCGTCGAATGCTCGTTCATTGAGTCGTCCCTCGTTTTGCGCCTTTCGTACTCTGGAACTGCAGCAGCAACGAGTGTACCTCAATATTGCGTTTGCGTACGTTCGGATCGGATAGTAGCAGTCCGGAAGTTGGCGCTCAAAGGCGTTGGAGGAAGTGCCGATTCCACTTGGTCGTATCACTCGCAACTGTGCAAGTACGCGTCTTTGGAGATGACCTTCTATGACGGCCGCCAATTTCCGGCCGAATATCAGGGCGATATCTTCGCCGGCGAACATGGCTCGTGGAACAAGGCGGTGCGCACGGGCTACGAAGTAATCCGTGTCCCGATGAAAGAGGGTCATGCCACGGGCGAATATGAGGATTTCCTGACGGGCTTCGTGACTGCGGACGGCGAAGTCTGGGGCCGACCGGTAGGTGTCGCGGTAGCGCAGGACGGCTCACTCATTGTGACCGATGATGGCTCGAACAGTGTGTGGCGGGTCAGCTATTATAGGTTTGCTACTCGTGAATATCGTAGGGGTGGCCCTGCGCTGGATATAGCAGGAGCTCAATTCGCGGCCTGACACGGTCATCGAGGATATCATGCGCGAAGTCTCGGACGGTTCTACACATGTTCGGCGGCCGATCCGCGTCAGTGATTGGAGTAAGACAATGCACGGTACTTGCCGAGTGATTATCGCTGCGGCGTTTTTTATGGCCTCATTTGTAGCGGCGGCGGGTCAAGGTACGGAGGATATCCCACAGCACGGCGCGGCCATCGTCCTGTTTGATGGCTCTAGCCTCGACGCCTTCGACAGTTTCCTTAAGACCAAAGGGTTGAACTCAGATCCCGAGCATGTGTTCCGCCTGGAAAACGGACTGATTCACATCTCCGGCGCGGAGTTCGGCTACCTGATCACCAAGCGTGAGTTTGCGAACTATTACCTGCGCGCAGAGTTCAAGTGGGGTGAAGCCACTCACCCTCCGCGCGAGGGCATGGCGCGTGACAGCGGAATTCTGTATTACATTCAAGGGGAACAGAAGGTATGGCCGACGTCCATCGAATTTCAGATCTGTGAGGGACAAACCGGCGATTTCTATATGACGGACGGCGCGGGCCTGACCGGGGCTGATGGGAAGCGCGAGACCGGCCCTCCCGGTTCGGCCGCCCGGATCCGCCGGTTCGGCGAAGGGCCCTGGCAGAACGTGACCGGATACCGCGATCCAAACGGTGAGATCGAAAGACCTCACGGCGAGTGGAATCTCGTGGAACTGGTGGCGCAGGGTGGCCACGTGAAACAGTACCTGAATGGCAAGCTGGTGAACGAAGGCTCAGATGCGTATCCATCCAGCGGCAAGATACTGATCCAATCGGAAGGCGCGGAGGTCTTTTTCCGCGATATCCGACTATTTCCCTTAGAGTAATGATGGGACCTAGGTCCTAGGCTCTAGCTGATGCCGCCGGACGAGCGGGTTGCTCCTGTCCCGTGATGCCTCACCAGCTACGACACAGCTACGCCAGCGAAATGATCCGCCTCGGCGTCAGTCTTCCCGCTTCTCATGCAACTGCTGGGGCACAAAGACATCCGCATGACTTTGCGCTACGTCCAGGTCACCCAACAGGACCTACAGCGCGAGTTCCACCTAGCCCGCCAAAATGCGGCACCACCGCACCGCCTGCCTACCCTTCCCACCCTCAGTCACACCACCACCGCCGACCTCCCTGGGATCCGTCAAGCGCTGGCCGCAACACGCCACCTCCTAGAAATGTACCGGCGCGGGCTCCCCGATCAGAAAACCTGGCGCCAGCTCCAACGCCTTGATCGGCGCCTGCTCGCTGTCGCTGATCACCTGGATCACTTCACCCCGGCAGCGAAATGAGGAAAGATTGGCCGGTCAATACCCGATGAAACTCGTTATTCCCTTACCTCGACCGGAGGAGTTCTCGTCAATGAGCCTTATGTGAACACTGCCAGAAGCTACGCCGATTGTCCCCACACGCGTTCGCCACGGCTACGAAGGTCTTCTGCGAACATGATGAGTAATTGATGCCGATACCGAACTTCAACAAATCCGTTTTCGTCGATGTCTCCTACTACGAGAGCCACCAGTGCGCTTGCAGGAATAGTAACCATGGTCCGCTGATCATCAGACAGAATTGCCAGGGTGGAAGTTTTCAGCTTGAAGGTGCGTTGCGGCATGGTTCCTCCTCTTTCAACTCGATGAAAAAAGAGCGAAGGCCAAATCGTGGTCTTGCTATCGGTAGGAGCCTATTGTACACCCGGTAGTAGCTGATAACGCC
>PMUN01000005.1 GCA_003166875.1 Bryobacterales bacterium
TTTGGCTCTGCGCGGGAATTCGGGCAACCCGCCGAGATTGCTGAGTTTGGGCTAAACTCGCAGTTTGCCGACGGACAACGAGTTCACCAGGATTCTAGACTGGCCGGGTTACCGGGTCTACCAACACGAGATTGACGAAAAAGCGAGGACGCTGAAGCTGTGGATCCGGCGTAGACGGGGAAATCGAAAGATCGAGTGCTCTCGCTGCGGAACCGGGGCCCACTCCTTGAGCGTGAGAGACTTCCAGATCAGCGTGGGCACGCCGGCCCCCTTCCAGATGCTGCCGAGCGTAATGTGCGCTCCGTGAAGACTATCGGCAAATCTCGGAGTCTGAGCTGTCTTGCGGCTCTATTACGCGCCTTCGGCGCAGCGTCTCACTGACCCCGCCTGGCCCATTCGGACTGAAGGCCGGGGCGGCATGGGTGAGGTGTACAAGGCCGGCGACGCTGTCAGGAACGTGTGGCGCTGCTTGGTTCAAACTGAGTTTCCGCGGTTGCCGGGGATTCCGTCTCCTTGCAATTGTGCGCGTGCATCGCTAGAAGGTTTTCCGTTGAGCTGCCCATTCGCATTTCGTTGCGGCCCTCGGCAATCGCGAGGAGCGCTTTGGACGTATCCGCATCGTCCGGATAGCCCGCCCAGCCAACTCCGAAACGGATCGTCCCGTTCTCGATCAACTGCGGAAAGGTGTTCATTACCGCAGTATGCACTTTTTCAATCTTGTCGCCGAGATTCTCTCGCTTCATTCCGGCAAGAATCAAGGTGAACGTGTCGTCTCCAATTCGGGCGACGTGATCGTACTCCCGGCAAACAGTTTTGAGCAACCGTGCGGTCTCGCGCAGCCAGCAGTCCACGTCAGAATTAGACGTTTCCGGCTTGAGCGAACTGAGGCCGGAGAACTGCGCGACGATGACAGCCAGGGGTTGGTTTTGCCTTTTGGCGCGGATCAACTCGAGGTCGAGCGCTTGCATCATGGCGCGCAAAGTCGGCAGGCCCGTGATCAAATCCATGTTTGCGCGTTCATGAAGCTCCCGCACCTTGAGGGCGTTCTCAATCGCAGTGCCGATCCTCGGTGCGATGCTGGTTAGGATCCGTAACTGATCGGCGTTGAAGGTGTCCCGGTCCCGCCGGTAATAGGCCAGAACCCCGGCCAAACCGCTGCTTCGTTTGAGCGGAACAGCGAGGGCCGCTTTCAGTCCGTTTTCAACGTCGCCACCGAATCCCCGTTCTACGGTCGGATTTCCGTTGACAATAGGTTGCTGGTTTTGTGCGACCCATCCCACCAGCCCCTCGCCGGCACGCACCTCGGAACTGAGCATCGCCTTGTGCTCACCCGCGGAATGGGCCATCACCAGCGTGTCTCCTTGCGGGACATAGATCGCCATGGCTTGGCAAGCAATGAGCGGGCGTA
Organism: Bryobacterales bacterium; assembly: GCA_003166875.1. Lineage (GTDB taxonomy): Bacteria > Acidobacteriota > Terriglobia > Bryobacterales > Bryobacteraceae > Palsa-89. The sequence goes on from PMUN01000005.1 coordinate 1,409, forward strand.
AGCCGCCTTCGACGTGTTCCAGAATCGTGTCGAGATCGAGGGACGAACCAAGCCCCTGCGTCAGCGCAAGAAGCATCTGCTGCTCTTTACCGGCGGCTGCGATGGTGTTCACAAAATCGCCGCCCGAGGGCACACCCGCGAGCGCCCACAAATCGAGCCCGGCGTCGGGAGCGCTGCCGCGCTCGACCGTGACGTTTTTGGAGAGTATCACGCCTCCTTCTTCGATTGCTCTCGCGCTCTGTTCGAGATCGCGGTAGCGCCTGCCGAGCGCCTTGACCACCTCTGGGTCAAGCCCCTTGCCGGATTCAGCCTCAATCAGTTTCATCGCCTCGTCGAGAGGTAGGGCGCGGCGGTATTCGCGATCCGATGCAAGTGCGTCAAGATAGTCGACGGCGCTCAGGATTCGGGCGCCGATCGGGATGTCCTGTCCTTTTAGACCGAACGGATAGCCAGACCCGTCCCATTTTTCGTGATGCGCGCGCACAATGGGAGCAACCGGGTAGGGAAATTGAACCTGCTCTACGATCTCCGCGCCGACGATGGGGTGGACCTTCATCTTGGCGAACTCCTGCGGTGTCAGCTTGCCTGGTTTCGTGAGAATGTATTCCGGGACGGCAAGCTTCCCGATGTCGTGCAGCAAGGCTCCCGCCTGGAGCGCTTCAAGCTCGTCTCCCTTGAGGCCGAGGTCCTGACCGACGCCGAGCGCATATACCCGCACTCTGCGTAAATGTCCACGCGTGTTCAAGCTGTCCTTGGCCTCTACCGCAAGGGCCAACCCTTCAATCGTTCGCAGGTGGAGAGCGGCCATGTTTTCGGCGGTCTTCGCGCGCATCTCCAGGTTCGACTTCTGCACACGGTAGTATCGGTAGGCTAGGTAAACCGCCGGCAGTACCAGCAGGATCGTCTGGAGGGAAACGCCACTGGTGGCAGCCGCATTCGCAGCGCTGGCGACTGCCGCCGACACCAGATAGTAAGGCACGAGCCAGGAGTAGGATTCCTTCCAATACTGTCCGAGCCTCGCTTGTTGATGCCCTCGGCTAGCCAGCGCCACCGGGAACGTGTTCGCAAAGAATAGCGTCAGGGAAGCCGCAAGTAGGCGAAGCGTAGGGCTCTGCACTGAATTTGGAATTAGTGACCGGTAAATAAAATCGGCGGTGGCGATGGCGCTCGCGGCAACACCGATGCCGAGCAAAAAGTGCAACCGCAGAGAGCGGGTCCGTCGATTCAAGAAACCCTGGACAAGGGCGGCGCTGGCTCCAACAATCACCGCCTCCGGCAGGCTCAATTGCAGGATACTCAGCAGGATCACCGGCACGTTCGCAGAGAGTGGAGGGCTCAAGGCACCTGAGATTCTAAGCTGAAGAAAACTGCACACCAGCGCCATACAGACATACAGCAGAAACAGCTTGGGTTGCGGCCAGGACCATACCGTGACGGAGGAAATGAGCTGGAGGAGGCCTAGAGAGGCCATCACAACCGCAACAGTTCTGGTTGTCCGGGACACCGCCTTCCATCGGCGATTCCCGTAAAGACTTTAGAAATCAGATGTTTCACCGGGACTGGGGCGTTTCCTGAAATAGCCCAGACCTCCTGCCCACGGCCTGGTGGGAGCACTGCGGTGCTCGCGTGGGACGCTCGGGACAATCGATCTGGCAGCTCAAGTCGATCATCCTACCTGATAATCACCTTCTTTTGTTGATCCTACAGCGAAACTGAGACGATTGTGGCCGGTTATGTCGTCCATCCGGAAACTATTTCCCATGCGCGTAGTTCGTTCGTCTCTCGAAAAAGACCCTGTTAACCACAGGGTGGGCCTGTACGTCCGGGTCCCCGGACGAATCGGCTCGACCACTGGCCAGTTAACAGGTAGACAAGTGAGGGCGAATCACTTTTTGAGCGGTAGCATTAGCATCGCAGGAATAACCGATGCACTGATTCCACAGGAGTTGCTCAGCATTGCGTCCGCGTAATCGGCGCGGAGAACAGAATAATCGAACGCACCCTCCGTGTTAACTGGCGAGTCGAACGCGCCCATTCATTCGGGGACCCGAATGAACAGGCCCACCCTGTAGTTAACAATGCGCCGCAACGGCGCAGATCGCCAATGGGGGAGGCCCCATCCATATGAATGTCGATGAGCATGGTAGCTACCGACATAGGTCTGTCAAACCCACCCAGAGGGATTCCGTTGTTCAATCGCGAAAGCAATTTCTGATAGAGTAGCTGCGCAGTGGCCGCATGGAACCTGACGTGCTCGCAATTAGCGAAGGAGAGTTACCATGGCAAAACTTACCGCAGCGAAGAAAAACACTGAGCCCAAAAAGGAATTTGGGCTGCCAGAGAAGCGCAAATACCCGATGCCGGACGCCAGTCACGCCCGAAATGCAAAGGCTCGCGCCTCTGAAATGGAGCATCAAGGCAAACTGAGCGCAGCTGACAAGAAGCGAATTGACGCCAAGGCAGATCGCATTTTGAAAAAGTAGGATTGCGCACGCAAAAGAAGCACGGCTCGTGAGCCCAGTGGTACCCCGACTCAACGCTCACCGCGACGTTAACCACACAGTGGGCCTGTTCGTTTGGGTCCCCAGACGAATCGGCGTGGCGGGCCCACGAGTTAACAGGACCCCGATTGTCCCCACACGCGTTCGCCACGGCTACGAAGGTCTTCTGCGAACATGATGAGTAATTGATCCCGATACCGAACTTCAATAAATCCGTTTTCGTCGATGTCT
>PMUN01000202.1 GCA_003166875.1 Bryobacterales bacterium
CAGGATGACATCCTGCCCTACACGCCAGTGGGTGGGTGTTTCGACGCTTTGCGTTCCCAAGATTGGGTGAAGTTACGCTGGACCCTACGGGTGAAAGTGTGCTGGGCCGGTTTTCTGGTCAATTCGTGTGGCCCTTGGGTTGCATCTGCTTACGGCAACACGGACAGCACACCCCGCGCGCCGCCGCGCAGGACAGCCTCCCACCGTTCGCGGAGCGGCCCGGGGTGTGCTTCAGAAACGTGTGCCCAGNNAAGAAGGAGATCCGCATGACATCGCGAAGTATTGCGTCTTTGCTCGTATTGTTCCTCGTGTTCGCATGTGTGATGGCGAGCGCGCAAACTGTCAAGAAAACGTCGGTGACGCCGACCTCGGCTGCATCTGGGGAGGAAATGTTCAAGACTTATTGCGCATCCTGTCACGGCACGGATGGAAAAGGTGGTGGACCCGCTGCCACGGCTCTGACCAAGCCGCCCGCCAACCTGGCTGAGCTTTCCAAGCATAACGGCGGCAAGTTCCCGGAGCTAAAAGTCTACGGAGCAATCAAGGGTGATTCGAATACGCCCGCTCACGGTTCCAAAGACATGCCGGTTTGGGGGACTGTGTTTCAATCCTTGAGCCATGGAGATCAGGGACAAGTGCAGCTGCGAATCAGCAACCTGACGAAATATATCGAATCGATTCAGGCCAAGTAGCAGGCGGCAGGCGGCAGAACCGATCAGGGCTGGCACCGTAGCTCACGGATTATTCTGCCGGCCAGCATCAGCACAGAATGCGTTGAAATGCGTAGCAGTGAGCCATGATTTCCGCCCGGATTGAAGCCGCGAACGTTGAAGTTCCAGTGATCGTTGGCGAAGAGCAGGAAATCCGGCTCGGCTAGCCGCCGCCTTCGCGCATTGAACCTGGCGAGCAAGTCTTGCGATTGCGGATCGCGCAGGAATTGTTTGTGGAGCGCCAGGATGCCATTCGAGTATCGGGTTTTGTGAACGGCGTGGAATCCGAGTCTTCCCACAGACGAAGCGGAAAGCCGATATCCAGCTGTGCCGGATCGAAGCGAACCGAACCGTCGGAGTCCTGGCGCAATCCGCGCACAGGCTGATACCGGAGATTGAGATTACCGTTCTCATGCTGGGATAGGATGATGGCCTGGTGGCTCTCATCGCCGTATAGCCAAACACGTTCTTCGTCAGGAGCTTCCTGCGGCAGCGCAAAGAGTACTACCGGAAGCACGCCCCTTTTTCCTGAAGCTAACAAACTTGTGATGCCTGGGCAAGGGCTAGCGTTTCGCGGTAAGTCCAATAAAGTTTGCTGGATGTATCCGATAAGGAAATCAGGCGCATAGCCGGGAGGGTAGATTGCTGGGTCGCATGACAGTTGGAAAGAAACTAGCCATCGGCTTCGGGACTTTGCTGGGAGTTTCCTGTCTGTTGGGTTACTCCTCGCTCGAAACGGTCCGACGGTTGGGCGGAATGCTGGACACGGAGGTCAACGAGAACGCGAAGACGGCGGATCTGATCGGCGCCATCAAGCTCCAACTTCATGAAATGAAGGAACTGGCGACAGCCACTCAATTCTCCTACGCGGTTAGCAGCGTATTGAAGTTGGACGCACGCCAAGTGAAGACTGTCGAGAGCCTGGGGGAATGCGCGAATTGTCACGCGTTTGGCGACGCCGACCAACACCGGCATGGCTTCGCTGTTCTGGCGGACCGCGCCACCGTACTGTTTAACGAATTGCGGCCATTGGTGCACAGCCAGAAGGCGCGTAGCTCATTAGCAGCGATCGGTCCGGCAATCGTGGAATGGCGGCAGATATTCGACCAGTATGTGGAGTTCGCGGCCAAAGACGACTTTGCGAGCGGTCATGCGCTGGTAACGGACAAGATGGAACCGCTGCTCGAACACGTCAGCGCGGCGGCCGATGCGTTGGAGGCGGAACAGCAGTCGCTACGGACTGCCGCGAAGGCTTCGGCGGCAACCAACGTGGGCCGGTCCAGGTGGACCACCCTCGCGCTGATCGCAATCAGCCTCCTATGCGGGATCGTGGTGGTGGTTGTGATCCGTGAAATTAATCGCCTGCTGCGTGAGATCGCCGCCGAGTTGAACCAGGGGGCCCGGCGTGTCTCTGGCGACGCCGAGGAGTTGCGCCTGGCAAGCCACACTCTGGAGCGCGGAGCGGCCGAGCAAGCTGCGGCCCTCGAGCAGACCTCAGCGTCGAGCGAACAGGTGAATCGAACGGCACACCAGAATGCGGAACATTCGGCTAAGGCCACCGGCCTCATCAAAGATGTCCGGAACCACATGCTAGAGACCAACCAGGTGCTGGATCAAATGATGACCGCAATGCAGGAGATCGGCCGTTCGAGCGAGCGCATTTCGAAAATCATCAAAGTGATTAACGAGATCGCCTTCCAGACCAACCTTCTAGCATTGAACGCTGCGGTGGAAGCGGCGCGCGCGGGCGAAGCTGGGATGGGATTCGCGGTGGTAGCCGACGAAGTGCGAACACTGGCCCGACGCTGCGCCGATGCCGCCAAGGATACCGAAGGCCTGATTGGCGAATCCATGGCCCGCTCGAAAGATGGTCAGACACATCTTGATCAACTCACGGACCGCATCCGGTCAATCGCGCAGGGTACAGAATCTGTTACCACTCTGGCCGATCTGGTGGAAAGCGGCAGCCTGCAGCAGGCCCAGTCCATGCAGGAGATCGAAAAGGCCCTGGTCCACATGCGGTCACTGACAGAGAAAACAGCGACGAACGCCGAGGAAAGTTCGGGCGTTGGTGAGCGCCTCAGTGGGGAGTCGAAGTCATTGCAAAGTGTGGTGCAGCGCCTGGATGTATTGGTGGGCGGCGCGCGGTAGGTCGCTCTTCTCAGTTCCCGCTGACCACGCTTTCCGCCGTCAGAATGTCATGGTGGGCATTCAGGATCACCCGCTTCGGTTTCTTCGGGATGATCACTTTGAATTCGGGCGAGGTCTGGTCTCCAACCAATCCAATCGATCCCAAGCGCATCATGCTTCCATCGAAGTCCAGGTAGATAGGAACTCTCATCCGGAATGTGTCCGACACACCGCTTTGAGTGATCTTCGCGGTTAGCAACACCTTTCCTTGATCAGCAGGCGAGGTCGAGTACTCCATCCGGTAACTGGGAATGTCGCTGCCATAGATCCATTCGCGGATGAACCAATCGGCGCGACCGTTTCCCTCCAGATCCATGTCTTTGCGCATGTGCCGGTTTATGGCGGCGAGGAAGTCTTCGGTCGATGCATTCTTTCCTGTATTTGTAGTCACAAAGTCATGCATCATGGCGATGAAATCCTCGTCGGCGGTCTTGGAATTCCACATCAATGAGCGCAGCATGTGCAGAGTATAACCACCCTTGGGATAAACCAGCTTCCGGAACGCGTTGCCCGTGCGATAGGTATCCAGGCGCAGCCCCATCCACACCGGGCCGGCCTGGTTAGCGCTCTGGCCGAATTGATTTTTCTCGAGAATCATCTTGCGGGCGCGTTCCCAGTACTGATCAAATTTGTCCTGTTTCTTCTCGGTCGCCTGCAGAAAGAGACTGGCCGAGAAATCGGCGAAACCTTCCGAGAGCCATTGATCGTGGTAGGTTGCCCAACCCACCAAATGACCCCACCATTGATGCGACACTTCATGCGGCGCCACTTCGTCGATGAATTCGGCGAACCGGAACGCGTTTCCACCCAACAGTGACCAGCGCTGCGTTTCGTCCAGAAATGCGGTCACCGGCAGGTAGACCAGCGTCGGCCAGGATTGCCCCCTGTCGAATTCAGGCTGTTGCGTGATCGCGATTCGGCCGTAGGGCAGCAGGCCAAACCAATGTTCAAAGAGGCGAATGGAATTGAGCGCATCCACTACGGCATTGTCGGCCATAGCGGATGGAGCCATGGTTCCGAAGCCGTGGTTTTGGAGATAGGCGGGGACCTCGGCGGTGGCATAGGCCTCGATCTCGTACTTGCTTTCCGGGTCTTCCCGTTCTTTCTTCTTAAAGTCGCCGTAGTTGAATCCGGCCACGGCGAGGGGAGTTTCGGAAACCCACTCGGACGCGGCGTAGTCACCTTCCCGCCACTGTTTGACTAGCTTTCCGACGCCCACCAATGTGTAGCGCTTGGGTACTTTGAAAATCAGGTCGAAGGTAGCGCGGTCGCCGAATGCAGCGACGCTCGGATACCAACTGGTGCGCGCTCCGACGGAAAAACTGCCATTACCGGCGTCGGCAAGCACCTTGTTGCCTTCGTACTCAATGTGCAGCGAATAAATCTGTCCCTTCACGGTAGGCTGAGGCAGCAGCGCGTAGAACGATCCGTCCTCTTTGCGGCCCTCCTGGATGAAACCGGCTTCTTTGCCGTCGGGTGTTGAAACATGCGAGACACGGAGCGAGGGCAGCAGTCCAAAATCGAGGACGCGGTCGCCATCGCGAAGAGCGTGGAAGGTCACGTCCGCGCTGGCGGTCAGATGACCGTTGCCGGCAATCGCGGTTTCGATGCGGTAGCTCTTGAGCGCAATGATGCGTTTGTCCTCATTGGAACTGGCTGTATGGTTTTGCCATTCGCTGCGGAGGTGGGTGAGATAGAGAATACCTTCGTGCTCGCCGGCCGGGGCGAGGTGGATCAGCCCCACCTCTTCGGGCGATGGCATATGACGCATGGCGCCGCGAGGAGCGATCAGGAAGCGCAAGTCGCGATAGTGGCGGCCATGTAGATAAGCGCTGAACGAGGGCAGGGAATTGGGGTTATACAACTCGCCCAGGAGCTCGGCCTCGACGTTTGGGATTTCCTCGTCGCCGAGCGTGTATTCCAGGTAGCTTCGCGGGTTCTCCGTACGATGCCGCATGTGGCGATGGAAATCGTTCAAGACGCCGTCAACACCTGGACCGGCGGATACGGCTGTGCCCTGGCTCTTCAATTCCTGGTATGTGCCATCGGTGAAGCACAGCACGGCGGAGTCGAATTCTTCGTCCAGCGTGCGATTTCCGGTCATCATCTGAAGGTAATTGGATTCCGATACGACGGCCGGGTCCAGATGAAATGTGGCTTGCCCAAGAAAAACGCCCATCGCGACGCGTCCGAGCACCGGCGGAAGGAAACCGATCAGTCCCGAGCGCAGGTGCAGTTCGCCGGCATCGCGGCGCAAGGTGATATTCTCCACGCGAAAGATCTCAACGGTGCGCGCGTCTCGCAGGGCGCGATATTCGGGGTTCGAATTCGCGAGAGAAGAGCGCTTCCCGGTAACTTCGACCACTGTTTCCTGGGTTTGGATTTTGAGCTGAATGTCAACGTCGAGCTTTGGTTCCGGGCCAACGCTGACGGTTCGCTGGGCGGTTTCGAAACCTTGTTGCCGGACGGTGATCTGATAATCTCCGGGCGCGAGGTCATCAATAGAAAAATGACCCTTCGCATCCGTCTTTGTGGTCTTGGCTTCCGCGCTGGCTGTGTTCGAAATGGTCACTTCGGCGCCGGCCACCAATGCACCACTGGGATCGCGAACAGTCCCCTGGATGGTGGCTGCGGCGGCAGGTAGACATAAGATAGACAAAATGAAGACAAAACGAAATTTTGACACGCTCGCTCCGGGGGTACTCCGAAATCAATTTGTCGGGATATCGAAACGATAGCACGAATGGAGGTGAGGTTCGCAGGCGAAAGCGCCCAATGCCACTTAGTTTTCCAAAACTGCTCAGTCTGCATTCTTGGTGGGGCGGACCCCCTG
>PMUN01000021.1 GCA_003166875.1 Bryobacterales bacterium
CGCGTTCGCCGGTACTTGCCGCTCTGCGGATCTCGCACCATGGGGCCGGTGCCATATTCCACCTGCGCCTCTTCGCCCGGAGCGGTTTCAATCACCACGCGGGCTTCGGGCGCGGAAGACCCGCACAGCTTCCGCACGAAGCGCTTAACACTGGCATAGCGTCCAGCAAAACCGTGGCCGTCCACCAGGTCCTGCCAGATCGCCATCGCGTTACGACCCTTTGCTAGTTCGGCTTCAATGACCTCCCGGTAGGGTTCGCAGGCGCTCGCCGAGGAGCTACGGCCTGGTTGCCGAGGCGGTTTTTCGGCCACAGAGTCGGTGGACACCTCTATGGCCGGTTTTGCGGCATTCCGTCCCCACCCACCCGATGGACGCACCGCGATTCCCGCAGCCCGAAGATACGCTTCGGCGGTTTCGCGGCGAATATGCGCCGCTCTCTCGATGCGCCGATGGGAACGCGAGGCAATCGGCGAGCGGACACGGGATGCCATGAGCCACAAACGTACCAACGGCGAGCGCGTGGGGAATATCCAGTTCGGCTACCGCCTGTGCACCGACAGGAAGCACGTCGAGCCCGACCCCGCCGAACAGGCTGTCCTACTGGAGATACGCAAACTGCGGCAGGGGGGCCACACTTTGCGGGGAATTGCGGCGGCGTTGAACCACCGAGCGCTGCGTACGCGACGCGGCTCAGCCTGGCGGTTGGAGCACGTGGCGCGCATCCTGAAGCAAGCCACCCGTTGACGGGAAATCATCTCACACGTGGCCGAGTCCTGGCGCGATCCGGAAGGCGGGTTTTGCCGAGCACCAACCCGATTTGGCATCCGCTTAATTCCCCAAACATCACACACTTGCGGCCCACTTCGGTACCAATCGTGTACTTTTCGGTACCTTTTTCGACGAAAACCCCTCCGTAATTTGTGCTTCGCAACTTCCGGCGCGCCAGTCGGCCGCGCCTGGCTGTTTCTTTTCCCCGTGTCGGCGCGTAGGCACCGAACGGGGACGACAGGCCACCCCTTCGCCGGAAACGCCACTGAGGGCGCTTTCTGCCCCAGGAAACGGCATTTTGGGCCACGACGCCTCCGAACATTCCGGGGTGCGAATGGTTTATCCCCCAATTCCGCCGAACCAGTGACGTGACCGGTCCGTGACGTCACTGGATGAGCAATATGGCCTACACAAGCAAGAACGCCGCCCCGGCCTGGTGATCGGAAGCGGCGTTTGGTTGTAGGAATTGTGTGCGGGCTACTTGGCGATCTTGTACGTCCGTTCGCCCGCGGCGTTCTTGGACGACTCGATCTTCTCCCCACCCTTGCTACCGAGGATGCTGACGAAACCGCGAACAGTGTGCGCCTGCCACTCCATAGCGGCCATGATCTCGGCCAGTGTCGCGCCTTTGGCGCGTTTCATCAGCGCTATAACCTCGGCCTTTTTGTTGGCACGATCTGCCTTCGGCTTGCCGGCGGCCTTCTTGGCCGGACCTGCTTTCTTTGCGGGCTTGGCCTTCTTGGCGGCGGTGCGCCTGGCCTTCGCGAGCCGAGGGCCAGGTTCCGGGGTCGTGGTTTTCTCCATATCGATTGCGTTCGTGTTCATCGTGCTTCTCCTGACCGGGTTGCGGTCGTCACATCGATCACTCAGGTTCGGAGAAATTGCAACGAGAATCTTTGGCGACTAGGCGGAGCGGCGTCTCTCGCCGTGGGGACGACGGCAAATTGGCGGGTTGGTTCACGACGGCAAATTGGCGGGATGGTTCCCTTTTTTATATGCCCCGACAAAACGCGCGGAATGACCCCCTTAACCTTGCGTCTCACGCCAAATTGGGCTTCTATTCTTGCCCCAATCAGTCGTTTGGAACAAAGCCGATCAATCACTTCACTTCGATATCAGAACAAACGTCGGCTTCTCACCTACTGGCACTGTGGCTAGAATCGTCTTAGTTTCTATATCAATAAAAGAAGCCGTATTGGAGTCTTGGTTGGTCACACAGAGTATCCTTCCGTCAGGCGTCACAGCGATCCCCATCGGGTCTTTGCCCACTGGAACGGGCGGGTGCGGAACATTGGTCGAAGAGTCTATCCTGGCAACGAAGGGTTCAAAGTAAAGACTGACGTAGACCTCGGCGCTATTCGGATCGGTCGCGAACTGTTGCGGTCCTGAAACCGCTTTAGATCCGACTACCAGCGTTTTGACTACAGTATCTGTGTTCGTGGCAATAACAGTAACTGTGTTTGTGCCTGTATTCGCTACATAAACTTGATGCCCGTCCTCTGTTACTACCACACCCATGGACGACTGGTTTACTGGCACTTTCTTCGCAACAACCTGGGCTAATGTATCGACAACCATCACTTTATCCGATCCCGCGTTCGTTACGTAGGCTTTCCGCCCGTCACGACTTAAGGCAACGTAGAAGGGATCATCGCCAACCGCAATCGTTGCAATTTCAGTTTTCTTGCCTAAGTCTAAAACCGAAATGTTTCCTGACTCCAAATTAGCCACATATGCACGCGCTCCATCAGGACTCAGCGCAATGCCTGAGGGTGACCTTCCACTGATGGAGAGAGTGCTTAACACTGCTCGCTTCTTGACGTCGATAACAGAGACGTTGTTAGAGCCTGTGTTGGTCACGTACAACAAGGCTTTGTCATGGCTTACGGCCGCCGCAAAGGGCCCCGCACCCACTGACACGGTAGCTACGACCGTACGGCTCGCGATATCGATAATCGAAATATTGTCAGAACCTGAATTGACGACGTAGGTATTCCGCCCGCACGGAAACGGAGTGGAAACACGACCTGGAAAGACTTCATCGCAGCGCATATGGCGGTGTTGGCCGGTGCCGATTTCTTCACCGTCGAGGTGCTGACGTGGCGAGGTCTGGTCACTTACTACGTTCTGTTCTTCCTGCATCTGGAGACCCGGCGTGTAAGCTTGGCCGGTATCACCCGGCATCCCACCGAAGAGTGGATGGCGCAAATGGGCCGGAACGCGATCGACGAGACGTCGGGATCTCTGCGCCAACAACGGTATCTGCTGCACGACCGCGATACGAAGTTTTGCAAGGAGTTCCGGGAGACGCTGGCAGCAGGAGGTGTGAAGTGCCTGCGACTTCCAGCGCGTAGTCCGAACCTGAATGCTTTTGCGGAACGCTGGGTGCGATCGATTAAAGAGGAATGCCTGTCCAAGCTGATCCTATTCGGCGAAGGTTCATTGACGAGAGCGCTAACCCAATTCCAGGAGCATTATCTCTTCGAACGCAATCACCAGGGAAAAGCGAACATGCTGTTATTTACGAGGACAGACGAACTGGCGGAGATCCCAGGACCATCGATCGAGTCTCGGGAGGGAGTCGGCGGTCTTCTCAAGTACTACTACCGGCGGGCCGCATGAGTTTTTTGGCCATACGGGGTTAGCATGTCGAAAGGATAAGCTGAAGGGAGGCAGTTGCCTGTGCCGTCGGCGCGATGGCGGCAGTCAAAATGCGCAAGCCGTTAAACAAGATGCGAATTGAGGTCATGCTGTTTCTCCGGCCAGGCTCGGTATCAAGCGCTTCGGCGCGCTCGTGATACGTTCTGGCAATCACGTCCGCCCCAAGAATAGCCCGTTTCGGCGGCGATTTATCCACTGATGCCACAGGGATCTTCAAAGGAAATTCAAAGCTGGCCGGCGGAGGCGGCGTACCGTTTCGCCGGGTTTGAGCTTTACCCTCGCGAACGGCTGCTCCGACGGGGCAATGACACGATTCCCCTTCAGCCGAAGCTGTTCGATGCCCTCCATTGCCTGGTTCGGAGAGGGGAGAGTCTGGTCACAAAAGAGGAATTAACTAGAACGCTCTGGCCGACCGTTCACGTAAGTGAGGCCAACCTCACAAACACCATTGTTGCCTTAAGAAAACTCATCGGCTACGACGCGATACGCACCGTTTCCAAACACGGCTACCGTTTTGTGCTGCCTGTCGACGGCGAGCCCCGGGGTTGCCGGGACGACTTACGAACGGTTCTCGCGCGCCAAGGAACTAACGGCCCAACGATCGCTTGTTTCGGTCAGCCAAGCTCGTGAGTTGCTCTGGATCTGCCTGGCCGAGAACCCCGGGTTCGCGCCTGCTTGGGCCTGGCTCGGCCGTTGTTGCTGGTTTCTCGCCAAGTTCAGCCCCCTCGAAGCCGCACCAGCCGATCTCGCATCGGCGGCCTTCCGCCGCGCGTTCGCAATCGATCCGGATCTGGCCTGCGCGCATCAGTTCTACACGCTCATGCAGGTCGACACGGGTGGCGCCCGCGATGCCTGCGTCAGACTCGTCGAGAGGCTGGAACGTCACCCGGGCGAGGCTGAATCTCTTGCGGGCCTCGTGCATGTTTTACGCTTCCGCGGTTTGCTTCAGGAGTCCATTGACGCGCACCATCGCGCAGCGGATCTCGACCCTGCCATTGTCACCAGCATTCCGCATACTCTTTTTCTGGCAGGGGACTACGCTTCCGCCATCGCTTCCTACGGCGGACGCGCCAGCTATTATCTCGACGCGGCCGCATGGGCGGCACTTGGCGACCACCATCGTGCGCGCACTCTCCTTCGGGAACGCCTGAACAAAACACCTCTCTCGGAGTTACTGTCGGGACTGATGAAATCGCTGCTTTCTCTTCTCGAAGGCGATACCGAGGGATCGATCCGCCACATGGAGACAACGGACGCTGCCCGCGATCCCGAAATCCTTGTCTACTTCGCTCGCCATTATTCAGAAATGGGACTCGCCACACTCGCTATCGATGCGTTGAAACGCGGCGCGCAGGCCGGCTTCGTCTGTGCTCCGGAGACGTTGAACTCTGATGTCTGGCTTGAAGCGATTCGTAAACATCCGAATTTTGGATTGCTGTTCGAGGATTCTACGCGTCGGGTGACTGCTACGCGAAAAATCTCTCCCGTCGACTAGAGGTATTTGTGATCGAGCGCAACGTTCCGCTCGCGGCGCACATCGCGCCCGTGTTCAGCCGGTGCGCGCAGCCCGAACTTCGCCCGAGGTTCAGGCGCTAAGGTATTCACTGCGCGCCTTCGGCGATTTAATCCTGTTAAAACCTACTGGGTTTTGTTAACTTGGAGCGATGGAGCAGGGTCAACCCAGCCGGACCGCATTCGCCGCCGCTACCCATCGCGCAGCTCACCAGCTCCTCGAAGGCGGCCGCGTCTTTGCCGATCCGCTCGCGTTGAGAATCCTGGGCGAGGATCAGGAAACCGTCCGACGTAAAGCTGCCGAAGATCCACTCAGCCGGCGAATGCGACTATTCATCGCCATGAGGTCGCGATTTGCCGAAGATGCGTTGGCAGCCGCGGTGGAACGCGGCGCACTCCAATTAGTTGTGCTGGGAGCGGGCCTCGACACCTATGCCTACCGCAGCCCATTTGGCGAGCGACTGCGCATTTTCGAAGTGGATCATCCGTCAACCCAAGCTTGGAAGCGCCATCGGCTCACCGAGGCGTCTATACCGATACCAAGCTGGCAAACATTCGCTCCCATCGATTTTGAGCGGGATACCCTATCGGAAGGACTTACAGCCGCCGGTTTTGATCCATCGCAACGGACGTTCTTCACTTGGCTGGGCGTGGTGCCTTACCTCACCAAGGAAGCTATTTGGTCGACGCTTGGCTTCATCGCAGCGCTGCCGAACGGCGCCGAAGTCGTATTCGACTACAGCGATCCTCCCGATTCGCTATCACCGGAATCGCGGTCATCGCATGACATGCGCGCGGTTCGCGTAGAAAAGCTTGGAGAACCCTGGGTGACGCACCTCGAAGCCGAAGAATTGCTGGCTAAGCTACTGACTGTTGGATTTCGGGAAGTCGAGGATTTGGGGCCGCCTCAGATCGTTGGTCGCTATTTTCCCAATAGGCCCATTTCTTCGGAAAAGGGCGGCCACGTCGTACGTGCGGCGACGGCCTAAGCCGACTCAAGAAATCATATCCTGACTAGCGGGGTAGTAGTAGAATTTTCTTCTGCCTCCGGCCTCGCCCCGTCGAAGAAGGCCCTCGAGGAAATTGTGGGCCGATCCGTCTAGACGGGCTTGCCCTGCTGGAAAAATGCAGCGAAAAGGATCTCGAGGTTCTGACAGGGTTTCTTGAACACTATTCCGATTTACAAAAAAATCACGCTCAGCGAATTCGCGCGTGGAAGCGGCGTTGATCGGCGCGGATCAGATCAATTTCCGTTCGGACTTTCGATCGGCCAAAGACCAGTCATCCAGTCGATCATGGTGCGGAACGCGAGGCCCATATTGCCCACTTGACAGTGGTTCTGCGCTTGCTCCGCGCGGGTGAACAGGCGCGCGGTCAGTGAGCGTACATGCGTCAGGGTCGCTATTTGGTCGGGCAGCTGGTGCACCGGGACATAATGATCCTCGGCGCCTGCCATCAGGAGTACGTCCTGGGTCAGCTGGGACGAGATGCTAGCGGTTTCGTATTTCTGATAGTGCTTCATCATCTCATACGTCGTCTTAACGCCAGTGTTGTGTATCGCCAATTTCACCATCCAATCCAGAAGCAGGCTCTTGGCCATCGCATCGGCGAAGAACTTGTCGACCGCTCCCTCGTTTCCAGTGTCGATCCAGTCAAGGAGCTCCTTTTGTGCCGGTGGGGGCAGAGGGCGAAGGAAGCACTCGAGCCCGTTGGTCATAATGTCGTATGCGATCACCCGGCACACCCTTGGCTCGAAGGCGGCGGCGCGAATGGCCAACCCGCCGCCGAGGGAGAAGCCCATCAACGTGACCGCGTCAAGGTGGAAGAAGTCCAGCACGGCTTTGACCGGCTTCTCCCACTCAGGAGTCATGGTCAGGTGCGCCAATTCGAGCGCCGCTCCCTGGCCGGGGCCCTCGAATAGAATCGTGTCGTACCCGGCATCGCGAAAGACCAGCGCTGCGGGCAACCATTCCTCAATGTAGCTGTCGAACCCTCCGAAAACGACTAGTGTCCCCCTCGGCTTCTCCGGCGTGAGGCGATAGGCGGGGAGCCAGCCGGTCTCAAATGGAATTCTGCTATATGCAGACGGCGCAATTTGGAGCTGGTCAAGGAGCAGATCGACAAAGCGCTGGCGTGTGGGCAGCTTGCGCGGATCGCTGAAGAGCAAGAAGAACTCGGCGAGACGCAGATAGTAGGCCCCCTTCAGCACCTTGTGCCGGGCGAGCGCCTTTTCTCCCAAGTCGAGAACAATTTTCGTGAACATCGGATAGTCGTTCACGCCGGCCAACGCCCTGCGCATCTCGGTCAGCATGCTGTCGTCGCCGACCCAGCCATAGAAGCGGTTCAGTTGAAAATTGATGCTGATGTCCGGGTGCAGATCGTGATACCCGACCGGAAACGAGAACGACGGGGAAGTGGACGGAGTTAATTTCCACGCAGTCGTCTTGGTGATGACGGCGGGACTTGGATTCGTTTTCACCTCGGTCACGGGATTCATCTCAGTCGTTCTCCTTCTCTTCTTGAAACTGCGCGTCGGCGCGTGGCCGTCAGTCTACTCTATCCCAATGCTGCTGGCGATTGACTCGTTCCGGCTGACGTTTCCTACAGCACGAGAAGGGCCGACGACAGTTTTTGCGGGAATTCCAACGCTGCTACCCGCCAAACGCTATAGGGCGGCGTCGCGTCATCATCTGGGACGCCCCCAGGCTTGGGGCCGCGCCTTGCTGGTGGATCACGAGCGCGGAGCGTCATTATGCCCAAATGTGGTCATGAGATGACTTCATCGGTGGACAGGAGAGCGAGAGGCGCGAGCTAGCACCGCTCAGCAAGACTTTTAGATTGACAGCATACTGTCAATGTGACAATATAGTGCAGAGGCCCTATTTGAGACCGCTTACCTCAAAGGAGATCCCAAATGGTTCAACTTCGGCCCCTCGACCCCAACGTTTCGATATTCCAGCAAATCCAAAGCGATCTGTCGCCGGTCGTTCTTGTAAACATCTTTCAGGTCGCTGAGGGCGAGAGGCCGGCATTCCTCAACGCCTGGGAGAAAGACGCCAACTGGATGAAGCAGCAGCCAGGCTTTATTTCGACGCAGATGCACCGGGGCATCGCGGGCAGTACTCGTGTAATCCTTCCAGCGCAGGCTGCCGGTTTGCGCCGCTTTTCCCTCGGCCAGCGCCGCTTCGTAAGCTGACCTTTCGGATCCTTCACCAGCCGCGCGGTGAGCCGCTGGCCAGAATAGTTCGGGCCGCCGCCGAACGAATAACCGATCGCGATGTCGACTTTGCGATCCATTCCGATGCTGCCTAACCATCGGTAGAACGCATCGGGCGCGTACGTGCCCTGCTGATAGAGCTGCGGATCGCGATCGCGATTTAGAAGCGACTTTCCTTCGGGCCGGGCTGCCCGTTTAAGCGGGTGTTCACGTGGTGCATACAGCCGACGGGCATCTCGTCTCCGATGAGTTGGCAGCCTCGCTCAGTCCTTACCCGACCGAGCACATTAATCGATTTGGCAACTACAATCCTAATTTTGGGAGATCCCAGAGCCGATCGTTTCGGACTTTCGAAAGCCTCCCCAAATGGAAGCGCCAATGCCCAGCTCGCAACAGTCGGCGGTGATGGGGTAGAGGTGGTGTCGTCTGTCCCGGTACTGGTGCAGTATTCAAACTGCACCACTACCTCTGTCCCGCATCTCCTGTCCCGCATCTCCATATTCCTGTTTGCATCAAGAGCGCATTGTTAGGCCCGCGATAGCGCAATGCTAGCCACATAGCAGGCCAAAGAAATGCTGATGCCTGTGAGAGGCCAACTAAAAAAATAAACTCTGCAGAGCACAACAAAACCACCAAGCATTGCCAGCCCGACAACGAGCAGAAACGGTGACCGAAAGAGGAGTTGACCGTGAGCTAATGCGAGATAACCGAAAACCAATCCGAACAAAATAAGTCCCAGGCTGTGGCTGGCATTGAAGCCCACCCAACACCGCCACATGGTTGTTTCGTTCGTCATAATAGGTGAACTCTGGCTCATGCTGATTTGCAGCGCGGGGTCACGGGGCGTGAGGCTTGGGCCCCAGAACGTATAGACAAGGTGTAGGACTCCAAGCGTAAGGACAATGCTCGCACTAAAAACCATGAGAATTCTTGCGGCCAAGATGCTCTCCTTATTTTGTGTGCCTAGCGGTCGCACTGCACCTTCCCTTACTTTCCTGCGGCGTTCACTTCATTGACGTGGCCAAAAGATTGGACGAACACGTCCGTGTTATGCGCGAAGCGGAGGCCATAATAGCCGTTTGTCGATTTCAGCTTACCGGAGCCTACGAGGGCAGTTTTGTCGTAGCTTGCAACACTCGAGCCATTGATGGAGCACACCACCTTATCCCCTCTTACCGAGAGCGAGATGTCCTGAGTAACTGGTTGGCCGCGCCCGGCTGCTTTATGAATCGCGGCGTTGCTCTGACCCAGCAGGCCGGTCATCCTGAACGGCTCTGGTCCAAATCCGCGCACGATAAACTTCCCGTTTCCAGATGCAGCGCAGTAGAGCTCGGTCTGGCTAGGAGTACCCATGTCGTTCCCTCCGATAAACACTCCGTAGGGATGCGGGTGAGAGTTGAGATTCATATATTTTGGCTCTGTGAATGTCGCTTTGACCGTGAAGTCCCCTGACGCCATCGCGTCGGTCTTCCAGTAACTGGTGGCGGGGCCGGTTGTGACATGAAGGGCCTCTCCCTCTTCAACAAGCCGAGCCGCATCGAGGGTCATGCCCGCCCTCTCTTCAGCAGCATCGACTCTTCCGTTCCAACCAGAAATTTTAATACCACCATCTGTTACCGCCCGGGAGCCTTCTACGGTGGGGCTGCCGGGACCACCGACAAACTGTTTTCTTGCGAGGAACAGTGCGACGAGTAAGGCGACAAAGACAATCGCCGAGCCGATTAGGATCTTGGATTTCCGCTTCATTGTGGGACCTCAAAGTAAATTTCGTGTTGTGACTGTCGGTCAGTCATCCGGCTCTCAAAATGCTTGTAGCGAGCATTGTGAGGGATTCCGGAAGCATGGCCGACCGTCCGGAGGGTGACGCCGCCCTCGCCACCGGAGTCAACCAACGCTGTCGCGGCGATAATCAATCTTCTGTCCTTTGTCATCGCAGCTGAACGGACTCTTCGTTTGGCTGCAATCGTACGAGCGTCTTTGAGTCGTTCCATAATTTCAGTGCCCGCTGTTCGTCATAGGAAAGTTTAGAAGATCGCGTATCACTGAGTGCGCCGTTATTCGACTGAAAATACCTGCCAGACGCGTTCCTGTAGGCGGGATCAGCAGCAACCTTAGCAAGCGATGCGCCAGAGAAGCTGATGGAGCCCTGAGTTACACCAACTCGTTTCGTGATCCACTTCATGAAGCGAGTTTTCGCGAGCCACTGCACAGGCTTCGGCATCGTCCGGAGCAGCCCGGTCTGGGGCACGGCCCCGGGGTCGAAGGCGATCGATGCGATTGAGCTCCCGGCCCGCCGTAACCGACGGTGCAGTTCATAGGCATAAAGGATGGTGCAGAGCTTTGACGTCGAGTAGCGCTTGCCCGCGGAAAGGGGTTTCTTGCCGTCTCTTCCATCGTTGGCAAGAGCAATCGCGTCCGGTTCAGCCACAATGCCGACCATCTTTCCATCCGCCGTGTCGGGATCATGCGTTCCGCTCGCAGTGAACACGATGCGTCCGTTGTCTCCCATTCGCTCAGTGAGCAGCTCGATCAGTAGGAAATGTCCAAGGCAATTGGTCGCGAAGGTTGTCTCATAGCCGTCCTTGCTATAGGAAAGCGGCCCACCGAAATATCCGCCTGCGTTACACAGGAGTGCCTCAAATGAGGCGACTTCGCCAGTGTCGAGCATCGCACGAAACTTTGTTGCTGCATCTCTGACGGAGCTCAGCGAGGAGGTGTCGAGCTCAAGTGTGCTGATCCTTATGTCGTAGGCCGTCCGGAGCTGTTGCGCTGTGGCATTGATCTGTTCCATGCTCCTTCCGGCGAGAACCAAGTTGTAACGCGAGCGAGACGCGAGCTGTTTGGCGCATTCAAGGCCGATTCCGGCGTGACCGCCTGTGATGAGAGCTGTTGGCACGATGACCTCTTTGATGTGGACAACCTCGTTAGGCCGGTAACAGTCCTGTCTTTGCGATATCGGCAAACCAAGAATAGGATTTCTTCGGGGTTCGTTCGCCCGTGTTGAAATTCTGAGCAACCAGGCCAAACTTCGAGGTAAAACCCAGATCCCACTCCCAGTTATCGAGCAACGACCACACAAAGAAGCCTTCCACCCAGCTGCCGCTGTCCATAGCCTGGATGACAGCACGTAAGTGAGTACTCAGATAGTGAATTCGGAACTCATCATCGATGATTGCGGCATAGTCACCCAAGGGGTCGGAACAACCGTTCTCCGTCACAATAAGACGCGGGTTACCGTAATTCTTGGTCAGTCGGCTGAGAACTTCTTGGAGGCCGGAAGGGTCTATTTCGCGGCCAGACGCATCTCGAACGACGCCGGCGGGGGTTCCGCCCGGGCCTATGAAACTAGGGCCACTAAAATCCGCTTTGAGATAGAAAGGTGTGTAATAGTTGACGCCAATGAAATCGCAACCCTGATGAACAGTGCTCATGTCCCCGGGCTTGACCGCATCGGCCAGCATCTTCTCCGCCGCCAAGGGGTACTTGCCTTTCACCAGAGGGTCCAGAAACGCGCCCGAGA
>PMUN01000423.1 GCA_003166875.1 Bryobacterales bacterium
CGCACGCATTCCTGCGTGCCGCGTTCACACTCGTGTGAACGCCTTGATGATTGTTCGGCAACCTTGTGTTCGCAGGAGTGCTAACACGGCACGCACGAGTGCGTGCGCTACAACCTCACGATCTTGATCGACCCGTTGCTGCTCGCGAGCGCAATCAGCCGTCCGCCGCCGCCGATCCGTCCATTCATCTCTCCATGCCCGTGTTCATTATCGATGTTCAGTCCATCGAACTCCGAAGACACCGACGAATGCGACGTGTGCGCGCGCACTTCGGCGCTGGCCCCGGTTGGCAAATGCAGCACGATGGACGAGTTACTGGTCTCCGCGCGAACTTCCGGCAGTTGCTTGGCGTCGATCCTCAAATCAATGTGGCCGTTGGACGATTCCGCATGGACCGGCCACGTGGTCGCGGGATCGGTCAATCGCGCCGTGATACTTCCGTTCGATGTAGTGGCCTCGAATAGTCCGTGCGTGACTTCGGCTCGAATTGACCCGTTCGAAGTGTGCAGCTTCGCGTTGCCCTCCAGGGAATCCACTTCCACGGCGCCGTTCGAGGTCCGAGCCTCCAGCTCACCTTTGAGCCTGCTTACGCGAATAGCTCCGTTCGAGGTGCGCAGCCGCGCGTTGCCGTCTACATCCTCAATCCGCACATGACCGTTCGATGTGGAAATGAGATCAAGCAGCGTCCGGCGCGGAACGCGGACCGTGAAACGCGCGCCCATGTTGTGGTGAAAATCCGATAATTTCGACGCCCGCACGCGTACCGACCCCGACGGCGAGCTCACGTCGATCTTGATCGAATCCAGCGCCGATCTCGTGCTGGCGTACTTGGTGCCATTCACTTCCACCGAGTTTTGTTCCCAGCCCGTCAGCTCGATGGAGCCATTGAATGTCTCAATGGACACCGACCCACCAGGTTCCAACGGATAAGTATGGTTGAAATCTTCTTTGTAAGCTTCCGAATCCCCAAAGTCGCCGAACTCCACGCAGCCGCTCAGCAGTAGGACGGGCGCGAGGGACAACAAACGAAGGTACGTTCGCATTGATTACCTCCTTTGGAACCTACTACGAAGACTAGCAGGTCCGTGTTCCACGATAATAGTTGATTCAACATGCGTAAACTTCTCGCCCTGAACCGCGGCGAAATCGCGATCCGCATCCTGCGGGCGGCCAACGAGTTGGGAATACGGACCGTCGCCGTTTTCTCCCAGGAAGACCGGCTCAGCCTGCATCGCTTCAAAGCTGACGAAGCCTATCTGATTGGTGAAGGCAAAGGTCCAGTGCAAGCCTATCTGGACGTGCAGGGGATCGTCGCGTTGGCCGCCGAAAAAGGCGTCGACGCCATCCATCCCGGCTATGGTTTTCTAGCTGAGAACCCAGCGCTGCCGCGTGCCTGTGAGCAAGCCGGCATCACCTTCATTGGCCCCGGCGCCGATCTGCTGGAACTGTTAGGCGACAAGACCGCGGCTCGCAACCTGGCAGTTAAGGCGGGCATCCCTGTGGTTCCCGGCACGGCCGATGCGGTGACCGATCTCGCCGAAGCGGAGCGATTGGGCGGCGAAATCGGCTACCCGTTGATCGTCAAAGCGGCGTTCGGCGGCGGAGGCAGGGGCATGCGCGTGGTCGAAAAGGCCAGCGATCTCAAGCTGCGCATGGAGGAAGCGCGCCAGGAAGCCGACTCGGCATTTGGAAATGATGCCGTGTTTCTGGAACGTTATATCCGCCGCGCCCGGCACATCGAGATTCAGATTCTGGCCGATCATCACGGCAACATCCTGCATCTGTTCGAGCGCGATTGTTCGGTCCAGCGGCGCAATCAGAAAGTGGTGGAAGTTGCACCCGCGGTTTCGTTGCCCGCCGCGATCCGATCGGCGCTCGCCGAAGCTGCTGTTTCACTGGCCAAGACCGCCGGATATAGAAATGCGGGAACCGTTGAGTTCCTGGTGGACGCGGACACCGGCGGCTGGTATTTCATCGAGGTGAATCCGCGTGTTCAGGTGGAGCACACGGTCACCGAGATGGTAACGGGAATCGATATCGTGCGTTGCCAGATCCAGATCGCTCAGGGCCTCGCTCTGCACGATGCTGAAATCAACTTACCCGCGCAGCAGGACATCGTAGTGCACGGCTATGCGCTACAATGCCGCGTAACTACGGAAGATCCGGCCAACAACTTCGTTCCGGATTACGGCAAGATTCATACCTATCGTTCGCCGGCGGGCTTCGGAATTCGCCTGGATGGCGCGTCCGCGTATGGCGGCGCGGTGATCACGCCGTTCTATGATTCGCTGCTGGTAAAAGTGACCGCGTGGGGCCGCGAGTTCTCGCACGCTTGCCAGCGCATGGACCGCGCGCTGCGTGAATTCCGCATTCGCGGCGTCAAGACCAATATTCCTTTTCTGGAGAATGTCGTCAATCATCCGACGTTTCAAGCGGGCGAAACCACCACGTCGTTTATTGACCAGACCGACGAGCTGTTCCGGTTCGCTCACCGGCGCGACCGTGCAACTCGGCTGCTCACGTATCTCGGCGAAGTGATCGTCAACAAGAATCCAGAAGTGGCCAATCGACCTCGGCCGGCCGACATTCGCCCGGCACCAATTCCGCCGCACGATGCCAGCCAACCGCCATCCGGCACGCGCCAGTTATTGGACCAACTCGGCGCCGAAGGTTTCGCCCAGTGGACGAAATCCCAAGAACGGCTTCTCGTCACCGATACTACATTTCGGGACGCTCATCAATCGCTGATGGCCACGCGGGTCCGGACGCACGACATGCTCGCGATCGCCAATTTCGTAGCGCACCGGCTACACAATCTTTACAGTTTGGAGATGTGGGGCGGCGCCACCTTCGACGTTGGGCTACGGTTCCTGCACGAAGATCCCTGGCAGCGGCTTCAAAAGCTGCGCGAAGCGATTCCCAATATCTGTTTCCAGATGCTGCTGCGGGCTTCGAACGCGGTGGGCTACACGGCCTATCCGGACAACGTGGTGGAAGAATTCATTCTTGAATCCGCGCGTCAGGGTATCGATATCTTCCGCGTCTTCGATTCGCTCAATTGGCTGCCCAACATGCGCATCCCGATTGAGGCCGTGCGCAAATCCGGCCGCATATGCGAGGCCGCTGTTTGCTACACGGGCGATATCCTTGATCCGCGCCGCGAGAAGTATTCGCTGAATTACTACGTCCGCTTGGCTAAGGAACTGGAGCGCATGGGTACGCACATTCTCGCGATCAAGGACATGGCCGGATTATGCAAACCTTATGCCGCATGGAAACTAGTCAAGACTTTGAAGGAAGAGGTCGGCCTGCCGATCCATTTTCATACTCACGACACCAGCGGGATCAACGCGGCTTCCGTCTTGAAGGCTTCCGAAGCGGGCGTGGATGCGGCCGATGGTGCTATCGCATCGATGAGCGGAACTACCAGCCAACCTAATCTGAACTCAATCGTCGCGGCGCTGGCCAACACCGGGCGCGATACCGCGCTCGACCTGGACGCGCTCAATCAATGCGCCGACTATTGGGAAGTGTCGCGGACCTATTACACTGCGTTCGATGAAGCTCCGAAAGCCGGCACCGCGGAAGTCTATATTCACGAAATGCCTGGCGGCCAATACACCAACCTGAAGGCGCAGGCGGAATCCATGGGACTGGGCGCACGCTGGCATGAAATCGCGCGGACCTACGCCGATGTCAACATGGCATTCGGCGACATCGTGAAGGTAACGCCATCGAGCAAAGTAGTCGGCGACATGGCGATCTTTCTCGTGACGCACAATATGACAGTGCAGGATCTGGAGCGACTGGGTCCCGACCATGGACTCACGCTTCCCAATTCTGTAATCGAGATGTTTTCCGGTTCTTTGGGAGAGCCGGAAGGCGGCTGGCCAGAGAGAATGCAGCAAGTTGTTCTGGGCGGTGCAAAACCAAAGCCGGGCCGGCCGGGAGAGCATCTTGCGCCGGTAGATTTCGAGCAGACTACAGCGGCCATCGAGAAAAAGCTAGGGCACAAGATCTCGCATACGGATCTTTTGAGCTATCTCATGTATCCGGACGTATTCGTGAAGTTTGCGCGCGCGCGGTCGTCTTATGGAAATGTCGATGTCCTGCCGACGCCGCAGTTTTTCTACGGCCTCGAGACCGGAGAAGAGATCGCAGTGGAAATTGAGCCCGGCAAAGTCCTGGTCGTCAAATTCCTCACCCTCAGCGATCCGCAACCGGATGGAACGCGGACGGTCTTCTACGAATTGAATGGACAGCCGCGCGAGGTCACGATCCGTGATCTATCGCGGAAGGCGGCCGTGCCGACGCGCGCCAAAGCCGATCCGGCGAATGCGGGCGAAGTGGGTGCGCCGATTCCAGGCGCCGTGTCCAGCATCTCGGTGGACATCGGCCAGCAAGTAGCGAAGGGTGATCGCCTGCTGGTGATGGAAGCGATGAAAATGCAGTCCACCATCTACTCGCCGGTGTCCGGCAAGGTGACGCAAAAACTGGTCAATGTCGGCGACAAAGTGGATGCCAAGGATCTGCTGCTGGTGATCGAGTAGGGCAAGCCTCCGGCTTGCCTAAACGCAAGTCAGAGACTTGCGCCACGCTATTCATACCTCAGCGCCACCATTGGATCTACTCGAGCTGCTTTCCTGGCCGGCAGGTAGCATGCGAGCAATGAAATTGCAGCCAGCAAAATCGGCGCTGCTGTGAACACCACCGGATCTGCACTACTCACTTTATAGAGAAAGCCTGCTAGCACCCGGCCAACAGCCGCCGAGAGCAGCAGGCCGGTGCCGGCGCCAATCGTCGTCACCAGCAGCCCTTCACGCAAAATCATGCGTAACGTATCGCCCGCGTTGGCGCCGAGCGCCATGCGAATACCGATCTCTCGGGTGCGTCGCGCCACGGTGTAGGCTCGCACGCCGTAGAGTCCCACCATTGCCAGCAACAATGCCACGCTGCCGAAAATGACGAACATTCGCGCGCCGGTTCGGACCACCCACAGTTCGATGCTGGTGTCCAAATGCTGCCGCATGGTCTTAAGCGCCAGAACGGGCAAGCGGCTGTCCACGGAGCGAATCTCACGGCGAACGGTATCAAGCAAGCGCACATCGGCATCTTCGCCTTGCGCAGCCACTTTGAGATGAATGTGCATGTCCGCCTGATACTCCTGTCCAAAAGGCACGTACAAGTGGGCTTGGGATTCGCCTCCAAAAATATTGTTCTGGATGCTCCCAGCCACGCCGACAACTTCCGCATCCTGTGTTTTGGCGCCTTCGCCGAGTATCATCCGGAAGTGTTTGCCGACTGCTTCCTCATTGGGCCACAGCTTGCTGGCCGCTGCTTTGTCCAGGATCGCGACTGCGGTCTTGGTGTTACCGGCGGTCTCGGCCGCCGCAAACGAGCGGCCGCGCAAGAGAGGAATTCCGAGCGTCTTGAAGTAGTCCGGGCCGACGATGTTGAAGCCCATCGAGACCACCGTGCCCTTGCTCGAAGGATCCGCGGTGGAAGGCGGAGCATCGCTTGAGCGTTGGACGCTGCGGCCGAGCGACACCATTCCGAAAGGTACCGTGCCCGCCAAACTTGCGGACTCTATGCCAGGGATGCTTCCCAGCCGATCGATCAGTGCATGGAAGACCTGCCTGCCGCGCGCCTCATCATAACCTGCCATGCTTGGGTCCACCTCGACCACCACGCCGTTGTCGAGACGGAATCCAGGCTCCAAGTTGGCGGCCCGTTGGGCGCTTCGAATGAAAAGCCCCGCCGAAGTCAGCAATACAAGCGACAGAGATACCTGGCTCATCACCAGAACATTTCTGCGGGAGAAGAGCCGGCCCCGCTTTCCGCTCGCGACATCTTCGTTCTCGCCGTCCTTCAGACTGGAGACTACATTCGGCCGCGATAGATTCCAGGCCGGCCCCAGGCCGAACAACAATGTGCTGAGTACGCAGAAACCCATGGTCGCTGCCAGAATGCGCAAATCCGGCGTGGCCGAGTAAGCCAGATCAATAGGAACGAGACGCGGCAGCGAGTGCATCAACGCATTGGTGCTCCAGTACGCCACCACTAAACCTGCTGCGCCGCCGGCCAACGCCAGGAGCAAGCTTTCGGTGATGAGTTGCTGCACGATGGTCTTCCGCGCTCCGCCGAGCGCCAGCCGGATGGCGATCTCCTTGCGGCGCGCTGAGCCTCGGGCCAGCATCATGTTGGCCACGTTCAGCGACGCAATCAACAAAACGACTCCCGCCATCGAAAGCAGCAAAACGGCGGGAATCCAGATTTCGCTGTCGCTGGTTGGGTTGGTGGAAATGCTCATTCGCGACAAGGCATGAACGATGAAGGTCTGGTCCTTGTTCTCGGCGGGGTAGGCCTTTTCCATCCCAGACGCCACGGCCGCGAGCTGAGAATCAGCAGCCTTTGCTGCGATCCCGGACCGCAGCCGACCGATCAGGATCAAGACATTATTGTCGCGCGCGGCCAGCGATCGTCCCACGCCCTCAAAACCATTGGTCATCGCGTCGTGCAGGCTCAGCGGCATGTACAGTTCAGGACTGATCATAGCCGTGGTGCCCGTGAAACCCTCCGCGGTAATCCCAACCACAGTCAAAATTCGCGAGTTGATGCGAAGCGTTTTTCCCACCAGATCGGGGTCGCTTCCGGTTTTCTTCCAGAAGTTGTAACTGACGATGGCCACCTCGGCGGAGCTGCCGGGGCGCTCTTCAGCGGCGGTAAATGTTCGTCCGCGATAAAGCGGGACACCGAAGGTCGAGAAATAGTTGGAGGAAACCAGGTCGGCGAAGACGCGGCGGGTGGTATCGCCTTCCGCCAGGCCAACCATCGCCATATTGTGGGCCGCCAGGCTGCTGAACACACCATTCCCATCGCGCAGGTCAGCGTAGTTCGGATATGAAAATGCACGGTACGAATCTGCTTTGTGGGTATTCCTGCTGTAAACGCCCACAAGCTGCTCGGGCTTCTGGATTAGCAGAGGCCTCAAGAGAAAGGCGTTCACGAGACTGAATATCGCGGTATTCGCCCCGATTCCGAGAGCCAGAACAATCACCGCCGTGATTGTGAATGCCGGCTTGTTTAACAGCATCCGGACGCCGTATCGCAGGTCCTTGAACAGATTTCCCATTGTGCCCTCCCCGTGGGTTCAATAGAGGTACGCGGGCGGCTGAAGAAAAGTTCGAAGCTATTTGGGATGTCCCCGCGCTTACGCTTGGGGCTCGGTTACGATCCGCCGGATGGTTTTTCGGTCGCATTGACTTTTCCGAACCAGCAATCTCCCCGCACCTGACTCGTCTGTACCGCACCGACGGTACTCCATCTGAAACCAGAGGCCGTCGATCTTTTCGAATTCCAGCGTCTCATTCACGGCCACCAGACTCAGCTCCGCAAGCTTGGGCTGCGATGGCCGGCGCTTCGCGAGCCGGATGATCCTTGTTACCGGATGCACATATAAACCGCGAACCTCCATCACGCGGCTGCAATTGCGTTCACACACCTTGCCGTTCTCAATGAAAGTGTCGATGGCGATGAAATCTTTCACGTGCTGCAGAACGTGTAATCCGACGGCGGGCCGGGTGTCGATGGTCCGGCAAATCTCGCTATGGACTTTTATCCCAGGGCCTTCCCATTTGTTGCATCAGGTAGCGCTTCAGCAGCGCCAGATTCTCGTTCAAATACTTCTCGTGACGTGCGGATGAAGCGCGAGGATGGACGCTGTCGTAATCCTCGGCGTCTCTGATGGCTTGCGCGCGCTGACTCTCGCTCAAACGCAGCGCGGTCTTTCGATTCTTCCATTTGGAACGCAGCATACGCGGGCGCTCCACAATAACTTTGTGCATGTCTGATCGCATGATGTCCAGCCTTCTCTAACCGGGTTCGCACCGGAGCCGGCAACATGCGCGAAGGGCGCATTACCGGCAACTTCGCGAAAATATTCAAGAGAAAACTGTCGGGATGTGCGAATTTTGATTACACTAAGCCTGTGAGGATTCTGGCACCACTCGTTCTTCTGAGCGTCGCGCAGGCGCAGACGTGGACGCTTCATTCGGGCGGAACCACTGCATCACTCAGAGGTGTGAGCGCGGTGGATGCGAAACTCGTCTGGGCTAGCGGAACTGGCG
This sequence comes from Bryobacterales bacterium, assembly GCA_003166875.1. Classification (GTDB taxonomy): domain Bacteria; phylum Acidobacteriota; class Terriglobia; order Bryobacterales; family Bryobacteraceae; genus Palsa-89. Next base: position 8,127 of record PMUN01000423.1, read on the forward strand.
GCACGTATCTAGAAACGACGGACGGCGGAGCAACCTGGCGAGCAACGGTGGTTCCCGGCGCGGAACAGCTTGATTTTCGCGGCGTGCATGCCGTGGACCAGCGAACTGCTTATCTCGTTAGTAGCGGCGAGGGCGACAAATCGCGGATCTACAAAACAACCGATGGCGGCTCACACTGGACGCTGCAGTTCACCAATTCCGATCCGAAAGGGTTCTTCGATGCGCTGGCATTTTGGGATGCGAGGCATGGCATCGCGCTGGGAGATCCAGTGGATGGACGGTTTGTCATTTTGACCACTGGCGACGGCGGTGAACACTGGGTCCGGCAACGGACACCCGATGCGCTTCCGAACGAAGGCGCATTCGCAGCGAGTAATAGCTGCCTGACCGTGATGGGTGATAGCGAAGCATGGTTCGCCAGCGGCGGGCGTGGAGCGTCGCGAGTGTTTCATTCAAGCGATGGCGGACGGAGTTGGACGGTGGCGCCGACGCCAATTCGCAATGATGGAGCCGCCGCTGGCATCTTTTCGCTGGCCTTCGCCGATGCGCAGCATGGCGTCGCGGTTGGGGGCGATTACAGCAAGCCAGCCGACGCATCGCACAACATCGCGATCACTTCCGATGGTGGGCGGACTTGGACGGAACCTTCCGGGCAGCATCCTAGCGGCTATCGTTCCGCGGTGGCATACCTGGCGGTGCGCGGCATCTGGATCGCGACCGGACCGTCGGGTTCGGATGTTTCAAGCGACAATGGCGCTACTTGGAAGCCGTTTGATGCAGGCGCGTACAATGCCGTCAGTTTCACACTGGACGGAATAGGTTGGGCGGTGGGTCCGAAGGGGAGAGTGGGGGAGTTTCGAGGTTCGCAGGCGAAAGCGCCTGCGCCACGTCGCTGATCCAGGTTCTTTCAAAGTCCAGCAACTAAAGCCAGGACTGTGTTGCGTGACAGGAGTTCTTCGGCCGCATCTGGACCCACTGCTGGGCCATAGACGTGTCCCTGCACTTTGTCGCAGCCGAGGACTCGCACCAGGTCCAGCTCGGCTTCGGTCTCCACGCCTTCCGCCACCACTACCAGATGCATGCCGTGCGCGAGACGCACGATGCTTTCCACAACTGGCAGCGATCCTTTCGGCTCTAAGAGGCGCCGCAGAAAGGATTGGTCGATTTTTAAAGAATCCACTGGTAGTTTGCTCAAGTAGCTGAGGGACGAATAACCGGTGCCGAAATCGTCGATGGAGATACTTACACCCAGTTCGCGAATCTCGCGCATGCGGTATACGGATTCGGGAAGATTCCGCATCAGATAGCTTTCGGTCAGCTCCAGCTCAAGGCGTTCCGCCGGGAATCCAGCGATCCGCAGGGCTTCGGCCATCTGCGCCACAAAATCGCGGCGCTCGAATTGGCGCGCCGATACATTCACGGAGATGCACGCGTTCCGGTAACCGGATTTGAGCCAGCGGGCACCTTGGATACACGCCCGCTCCATCACCCACGCTCCGATCGGAACAATCAGGCCGGTCTCCTCGGCGATTGGAATGAAACGGCGCGGTGAAATGTTCCCGTAGACCGGATGCCGCCAGGTCAGCAGAGCTTCCAACGCGTCCACGGTTCCATTCATGTTGACTACCGGCTGATAGACCAGGTCGAGCTCGCCATTTTCGAGTGCGCTTCGCAGCGAATTCTCTAAACGCAGCCGCTCCAACACGGGCGCGGGATCTTCGGCCACATAGATCTCGATTGCGTCCCGGCCACTCGCTTTGGCGCGGCACATTGCGAGGTCGGCATTGCGGAGCAATTCAGTAGCATTGAGGCCGTGCTTTGGAAAGATCGCGACGCCAATGCTGGCGGTGACGAAGAGCTCGTGGTCCTCAATTTGATAGGGCGCGCGCAGGGCGTCCAGATACTGCTCGGGCTTACTGCTGCTGGCAACGGCGAATTCGTCGCCGCCCACGCGCCCGGCCAGGCCGTCAACGCCCGCCAGGCCCCGCAACCGGCTCGTTACCGCTTGGAGCAGTTTATCGCCGGCCGCATAAGAGAGCGCGCCGTTGATCTGCTGGAATCGATCGAGATCGATAAAGAGCACTGCCAGCTCTTCGGGCACGGCGTCCAGAGCGACGTCGAGGAGTTGGATGAAACATAAACG
>PMUN01000186.1 GCA_003166875.1 Bryobacterales bacterium
CCGATTCTATATTAAATCTATTTCATCTTTCTATCCTCGATTTGGCCACCGCGGAAGACCTGGGGCGCAACAACCAGCGCCGGGCGGCGACCGAGCCCCAGTTGGAAGTGCCATTCCTCGAAACCGCAATTGGTCCTGGTCTTCCCTGGCCGGCAAGAATTGACCGCCGGAATCGCTTCCCGGCTGGGATGGTGGCGCCTACATTAGTGATGGCGCGTCTGGCGCCTGATGCTCAAATGAGCGAGACGCTGGGAGGCTACGATATCGCTCTGCTCGATACCTCGGACCAGCAGCGAGCCAATCCCTCACCAGAGGGCCTGTACGCCGTCGAGAGAGGCGGGGAAGCGATACTTAGGTATCTGCGGCCCGGAGCACGCTGTTATTACCTGCTGACCGATACCGCACTCGAGAATCCAGAGCAGTGGGAACATCTCAACATATCCCAAAAGGAGTTGCCCGGCCTCATCAAGGCCCGAGTCCTATGGCTAGGCCGCGAGAAAGACCGCAAGCTGCCCATGAGTCAACGCGGCCGCTTCTTATACGATGTAATCTCCTCGTAATTCTGGAGTACCTGCGCGGCCGATCGTTCCCAACTGAATTGGCGGGCTTGTTCCAGACCGCGCTCAATGAGACCGCTCCGTAGCGCATCATTCAGGAGCACTTCCCGCATACCGCGCGCGATATCGAACACGTTCTCCGGGTTGACGATCAGCGCCGCGTCTCCCACCACTTCCGGCAGCGAACTGACATGCGAGCACACCACCGGAGTCCCGCACGCCATCGCCTCCAGGGGCGGCAAGCCGAAGCCTTCATAGAGTGAAGGAAACACGAAGGCCGACGCGGCTTGGTAAAAGGCTCGCAATGTCTCAATGGGGACGAATCCAAGAAACCGCACGCTATCTTCCACCCGGCTTTGAATCACGGCATGCCGCAGCGCCGGATGCCGTGCGATCTCATCGCCGATGATGATCAGCCGCAGATCCTTGTAGCGCGCCTCCTCACGCAGTTCGCCACGTAGCACGGCGAACGCTTCCACCAGGCGCGGGATGTTCTTCTGCGGATTGGTTCGCCCCACGTAGAGAAGAAATGGATAGTGGATGCGGTAACGATCGAGCACGCGCTGTATTTCGGCCGCGGACTGCGCCGAGTATTGGCTGAACGTTGGATCCGGGGCGTTGTACACCACCTGGATGCGGCTGGACGGAATTTGGAGCACTGCTTCCACGTCGCGCCGGGTGGCGCTCGATACAGCGAGCACGCGATCGGCGCGCGCCAGCCCCCGCCGCAAATAAAACAGCCGCAAATTACTTCGATAGCCCTTCTGGTCTGAAAACAGCAACGTGCTCATGTCATGGATAGTCACCAGGTATGGCTTGGGCATCCACATCGGAACGGCGTTCAACGGAATGTGGAACAGATCCGCAGAGAAGCGGCTCAGAAACAACGTGAAACCGAGCTGGGCGAAGCCAGGCCTGCTCTTCTTCGCGTACACGGCAATTTCAAAATTGGAAGGAAGCTCGGCAAATTCCGGCACCGCCGGCGCCAGCGTGATCAGCGTGTATTGGTTCTTGTTATCCAGCTTGGCGAGCGAACGAACCAGGTTCCGGATGTAAGTACCGATGCCGAAGTCCGCCACCCGGCGGGCATCCAGAACAATCCGCAGCGCCATGTTACTGAGCCCCGACCGTGAGGGAGCGGGTTACGCCGTCGCGCGCGCCAGCTTCCAACCATACAAGGGAAATCGTTCAGCCAGCGCGGTCACCCGCCGCCGCACCGATGTAAATGTATCCGCGGAACTGATATTATCCAGCACTTCCGCGATCAGCGACGCCACCTCGCGCATCTCCGCTTCCCGGAATCCGCGCGTCGTAACCGCCGGACTACCCAAACGGACACCGCTAGGATTGAGCGGCGGATTCACATCAAACGGGATCGCGTTCTTGTTCACCGTAATATAAGCTTCGTCCAGCGCCTTCTCCGCTTCCTTGCCGCGGATTCCCTTGGCGAACACGTCCATTAAGATGAGGTGCGAATCGGTTCCACCGGAGACGATGTGGAAGCCTTTCGCCGCCAGCGCCTCGCCTAACACCTGCGCGTTCCGAATTACTTGCTTTTGATAGGCAGTGAACTCCGGCGCCATCGCCTCCAGAAAACACACCGCCTTGGCGGCGATCACGTGCACCAGCGGCCCGCCCTGCAGTCCCGGAAACACTACTTTGTCGATGGCCGCGGCATATTCCTCGCGTGAGAGAATCATGCCTCCGCGCGGGCCTCGCAACGTCTTATGCGTGGTGGACGTAACAATATCGGCGTACTCGCACGGATTCGGATACAATCCAGCCGCCACCAGCCCCGAAAAGTGAGCCATGTCCACCAGGAAGAGTGCGCCCACCGAATCCGCGACTTCGCGAAAACGCTTGAAATCGATAATCCTTGGATAAGCGCTGCCGCCCGCGATCACCAGTTTCGGCTTGTGTTCGATAGCGAGCCTGGCCAGTTCGTCGTAATCGATGCGCTCGTCCTCCCTCCGCACGCCGTAAGGAATCACGTGGTAGGTCTTGCCCGAAAAATTCAGCGGATGGCCATGCGTCAGATGCCCGCCATGCGCCAGATTCATTCCGAGGATGGTATCGCCGGGCTGCAGCACCGCCGAGTACGCTGCTTGATTCGCCTGCGATCCGGAATGCGGCTGAACATTGGCATGCTCGGCGCCGAAGAGTTTCTTGGCCCGATCGCGAGCCAGATTTTCGACGATGTCCGTGAACTCACACCCGCCGTAATAACGTTTCCCCGGATAACCTTCTGCGTATTTGTTAGTGAAGACACTGCCGGTAGCTTCCAGCACGGCTTCGGAGACGAAGTTCTCGCTGGCAATCAGCTCCAGGCGTCCGTGCTGGCGCTCCACCTCATGCTGAATCTGCTCGTAAACTTCCGGGTCGACCTCGGAAAGAGGACGGGATATGCGCTCTTGTTCGATCATTGATTCTAGTTTAGCAATCGTGGCGCAGGCACTCTTGACTGCCGCGTCGGCACTCATGCCGACCTCCGGCTCCCCAACGCGAGCCCTTGGCAACAGCAGCGCTAACTTAACTGCAATCGAGCGCAAACCCAGTCAGCGGGATGCCGGCTCGATTGCCTGACCTTCGCGACAGAGTTTGCAACGCCACCGTGACCTTCAGAGAAAAATGACGGGCTTTCTTCGGCGCTATTTGACGTTCGCGTTCGCGCGGCGTCGCCGCCCCCGCAAGCGGTCCTTTACGCAATGGCTAGGAGGGCGACGAGGATGGCACTATTTTGCGGATGCCTACGGCCTTTTCGAGGAGTTATCCGCGCCTCGTGCCGATGAACACGCAATCTGGGATACTTTGCGATCCCGCAAGCCTGGTTCTCTACGGGCGATGCCAAGCCAGTTCGAGACCTCATGTGCGATCTAGCACATTTGATAACAGCGTAGCTTCCGGCTCTACCGACAAGAAGATTTGTCTTGACAGAAGAGTATTCCGGTGTTTAAAATCGATCCATGCTGGCGACGTTGCAAATCGTACAGAGCCCCGAAAAAGCGGGCGTCTTGCTCCAGCCCGGCCGACTTCGTCTCCTCGAACAATTAACTGAGCCCGATTCCGCCGCCGGACTCGCCCGCCGCCTCGGCGTGCCTCGGCAGAAACTGAACTACCATCTGCGCGAACTAGAGCGCGAAGGCTTCCTGGAGTTGATCGAGGAACGCCGTAAAGGCAATTGCATGGAACGTGTGGTGCGCGCCGTGGCCCGCGAATTCCTGATCGCTCCCCAGACCGGCGATCGCGTCACTGCCGACCGTTTCTCCGCCGCTTATCTCGCTTCTACTGCTGCGCGCATGATTCGCGAGCTGGCCTCTCTCTGCATCCGCGCCCGCCGCGCCGGAAAACGCCTCGCCACGCTCACCCTGGAAACCGAGATCCGCTTCGCTAGCGCCGAATCCCGCGCCGCCTTCGCCGAAGAGATGACCGCCTCCATTGCGCGCCTCGCGGCGAAATATCATAACGAGCGGGCCGAAGGAGGGCGGCGTTTCCGCCTGCTCTCCGCCGTTTATCCCGCCGTCAGGCTGGAAGAATTCGCCAGCGAATCCGCAAATCTGGAGTGAAATATGAGCAGATCCCACGAGACCGTCATCGATATAAAAGCGACCCCCGAAGAAGTCTTCCGGGCCATCACCGACCCCGAACAGATTGCGAAATGGTTCGCCCCCGAAGCCCGAGTCGATCCGCGCGTCGGCGGAGAATATTACTTCTCCTGGGGCCCGGGGATGGAAGGTAGAACCACCATCTCCGCCTGGGAGCCCGGTAAGCATTTCGGTACTTCGAGCGAACGTTCTCTCACCTACGGCCGCAAAGGCAAGGTGGACACAGGCGTTGTACAAAAAATGTGTGTCGATTACTACATCGAATCGCTGGGCGGAGGAATCACGCGCCTGCGCCTGGTTCAGTCTGGCTTCGGCCCCGAAGCAGCCTGGGACGACGAGTTCGCCGATACGAAATCCGGCTGGGCGTGCTTCCTGAAAAAACTAAAGGGGTTGTTCGAAAAATAATCCACACATGCAACGAATACCCTGGAACACAATTGCGCTCGGCTCGCTGTTGCTCATCTCGGCCTGCTTAAAAGGAGGACAGGAAGTGCAATCTCCGCAACCTGAAAAGTCGAAGCCGCCCGTCAAAATGGAGCAGCGCGGGCGCATCCTTGGAATCGGCGGTGTCTTCTTCAAATCCGCCAATCGTGATCAGATGCGCGAATGGTATTCGAAGCATCTTGGACTCGCTGACAAAGGCCAAGGCGCGATGCTTCCGTGGCGCGAACACGACGACCCGCAAAAGGAACACGTTACAGTTTGGACTGTTTTTCGCACCTCCACTGACTATATCCCAGCCACGCAACCGTTCATGGTCAACTACATCGTGGACGATCTGGATGCTTTGCTCGACCGCTTAAAAGAAGAGGGAGTAAAGATTGACGACAAACGAATGAATGAATCCTACGGTCGCTTTGCCTGGATCTATGACCTGGATGGGAATAAGATTGAGCTCTGGCAGCCGTCCGCAAAGCCCTAAGGGCCTTCCACTGCACTTACTCAATCGGTTTTCTGTAGCCACGGTCCCGTAGTCGTAGAATGGCCGGAAATGCTTTGCGCCTGGTCATCTCAATATCCGCATCGGCCGATTCCGCCCGATCAGTCGCGAGTGTAGAGGTTAATGGTACCGGCAGCGTCGTGGTTCCAGCTCCCGCCGTGTTACAGGGCTTGTCCGATCATTTCGTCTTCTCCAGCGACAGGGCTCGCCACAGCGTATGGCGACTGACCTCAAGCTCATCAGCGACCTGCACTTTGCTGTACTCCTCAGATCGCAGCAGTGCCCGCGCCTTCTTCAAATCCGCTTCATCGAGCGCCTTGCGTCTGCCGCCCATGCGACCCCGACGACGGGCGGCCTTGAGACCTGCGTTCACCCGTCACGCATGATCCGCTTCTATCTTCCGCTTCCCCTCAACAACCTGCGCACGCCCAGCATCAATTAGCATGCTCGCGCGTGCTATTCCAATGCCAGGTGACACCATGCCCTCAACAGCAACCGCTCCATCCCAACCCGACGCAATCAATCGCGCCGCGATCAATCGCGCGAATTCCCAACACTCCACCGGCCCTCGAACCGAAGCCGGCAAGCAGCGTTCTGCGCTCAACGCTCTTACTCACGGCCTGACCTGCCGCACCGCAGTCCTCCCCTCCGAAGACCCGGCCGCGTACCAGCAACGTCGCAGCCAGTTCCTCGAAGAATATCGCCCAGCGACTCCAACTGAAACCCAGCTAGTCCACGAACTCGCCGATACGGCCTGGCGGCTGAATCGTATTCCCCTAATCGAGGCCGATCTTCTCTCTCGCGCCCAGTCCCCAGCCCCCAGCCCCCAATCCCCAGCCCCGGCCGTCGCGGCGCTTGCGACGCTAGGCCTCCACGGCCACCGCCTCTCGCGCCAGTTCCACAAAACCCTGGAACACCTCCGCGAAATCCAACTCGAACGCCGCGAGCGGGAGCGCCGCGAACTCAAGGATGCCGCCGCCATCGTCCAATTCCACAAACACAAAGGACTTCCCTACGACCCCGCCCAGGATGGCTTCGTTTTTTCAAAAGAAGTAATTCAAGCGTTCGTCCAACGCACCACGCACCTGAATCAGGCCACCCGCGTAGAAAGGTTCCTCTTCGAGGAGCCAGCCAACTCGCCGAAACCCAACGGCCAGCCCACCAACTAACCGAACAAGGGAGGAACCGAAGAACTGAAGAACCGAAGAACCGAAGAACCGAAGAACGGGTTTATGATAGACCAATGCGAAGCGTTAAGCTCCAAGTCGCGCTATTCGTCCTTCCGTGCCTCGGGCGGGCAGCCGCCCCCGACGGCGGTGACATTTACAAAGCGCGTTGCGCCAGTTGCCACGACGCTGGACTCCCACGCATCCCCACCCGCGACGCGCTCAAGACATTTTCCGCCGAGACAGTGAATCGAGCGCTGGTGAGCGGCGCCATGCGCTTTCAAGGATCGGATCTCAGCCTCGCCGAACGGCACGCGGTGGTGGAGTTTGTCACCGCCAAGAAATTCGAGCCGGAGACCGTGCCCCAAGGAATGTGCTTAGGCAAGCCGGCCGGTAAACCCATCGAAGGCGAATGGAACGGCTGGAGCTCGGATCTTGAAAACAGCCGCTTCCAATCCGCGGATTCGGCCGGCCTCGCCCCCAGCCAGGTTCCTAAACTCAAACTCAAATGGGCATTCGGTTTTCCGGGCGATTTCGTGGCGTTCTCGCAGCCTTCCATTGTCCACGGAAAATTGTTTGTGGGCAGCGCCGGCGGCAAAGTGTACGCTCTGGATGCGTCAACGGGTTGCACTTATTGGGCGTTCGATGCGGGTGCTGGCGTGCGGACCGCGATCTCAATCGGTCCGGGCTCAGTGGCTTATTTCGGGGACCTGCAGGCGAATGTATACGCTGTTGATGCCGCGAGCGGTGCGCAATTGTGGAAGACCGCGTGGACGACTACGCGGGCGCTCGCATCACCGGAACTCCCAAGCTGTATGACGGAAAGCTCTATGTCCCGGTATCTTCGCACGATGAATGGACCGCCGCCGACCCTGGTCCCGAGTGCTGTAAGTTCCGCGGAAGCGTAGTGGCGCTCGAGGCGAAAACCGGCCGCCAAATCTGGAAGACCTTCACTATCGCCGACGAACCGCGCCCCACTGACAAGAAGAATAAACTGGGCAAACCGATCTGGGGACCATCCGGCGGCGGCGTCTGGTCGTCGCCAACTATTGACGCCGTCAAGAACGTCCTTTATGTTGGAACCGGCGATAGCTATACGGAGCCCGCGGTGCGCACCACCGACGCCATTCTGGCAATGGATCTTACATCCGGCAAGATTGTGTGGTCGCGGCAGCTCTCTGAAAAGGATGTCTGGAACACCAGCTGCTTGATCCCACCCGGCCTCAATTGCCCCGACACTCCCGGGCCCGATTTTGATTTCGGCGATTCGCCCATCCTGCGCACGCTGCCGTCCGGCAAACGGGCCCTGATCGCCGGGCAGAAATCGGGTGTGGTTCACGCGCTCGATCCGGACCAGCAGGGCGAGATCTTGTGGCAATCGCGCATCGGCAAGGGCGGCGCGCTGGGTGGGATTCAGTGGGGGCCGGCTGCCGATCGGGACACCGTGTACGCGGCGCTCTCGGACTTCGGTATTGCGATTTCCGATGCTTCGCGTATTCCGGCCAACGAAGGATTCGGGCCCGACCCGAACACCGGCGGCGGGTTGTTCGCGCTGAAAATCGCGACCGGGGAAAAAATCTGGGACACTCCTTCGCCAGGAAAAGGATGCAAGGTCAAAGGCTGCAGCCCCGCGCAATCCGCTGCGGTAACAGCGATCTCAGGCGTAGTTTTTTCGGGCGCTCTCGATGGCCACCTGCGCGCCTATTCCACCAAGGATGGCGCAATATTGTGGGATTACGATACGCTGCGCGACTTCGACACGGTGAACATGGTTAAAGCCAAGGGAGGATCCCTCGATGCAGCGGGCCCGGCGGTGGTGGGCGGCATGTTGTTCGTTAATTCGGGCTACGGATATTTCAATGCCATCCCAGGTAATGTGTTGCTGGCATTTTCCGTAGATGGCCGCTGATGGTCCCGGCCATTGTGCTGCTGGCTTCGTTTGCGATTCTTCGCGTGGCGGGATTTCTCGGTGTCTCCGCTCTTGACAATTGGAACCTGCCGCTTCGCATTGCGCTTTTTGTGATGTTTCTGCTCGCCGCCTCCCCGCATTGGGGACGCGGCCGCACGGACTTGATTCGCATGGTCCCTCCCGCGTTCCCCTTCCCGGCAACTATCATCACCATCACGGGCGTGCTCGAAATCCTGGGAGCTGTCGGACTGCTGATCCCGCGTACCACCCGTGCTGCCGCAGTTTGTCTCGCAATTCTACTGATGGCGATGTTCCCTGCAAACATTCGCGCAGCTCGCGAACGGCTAACAATTCTGGGGCGCCCGGCAACGGGGCTGGTGCTTCGAACCGTGATGCAATTGATGTTTATCGGCGCTCTGGCCGCAGTTGCCGCGTTCAATCACGGCTAGAGATTACCGACGGGTCGTGTATACCGCGCGACCACGCTCGTTATCTCGGCCCGGAAGCGGATTGCAAGCTTCTGCGTGTCCCTGCTCGAGTTCGTGTACGAAAAGCGGGCGCGCCGTGCGCCACCGGCCCATCCGATATCCAGGGCTTCGGCCAGCAACATCGCATTCACCCAACTTCCGTGATAGCCCGGCGCCACAACTCTGGACCGGACCACTGCCGTGGCGCCCTCGATCTGCCCCAGCAGAATTCCCGCGACGCAGCCATCGATCATCACCACCGGCGACATTTCCATCTCTGGAGAACGGGCCACCAGCCCACGCCACTGATTCAGTTCGCCTTCCTGCGCCACGTACTCGGCATGCAGGCGCGCCACCTGGTCCACCGGCGCCTCTGAAAGCGGTATGGTGCTGGCGCCCCGCGGCGTCACAATGCGCCCGCGCGGCCAAATAGTACAACCGGAGGCGCTATCTAAATGGAGAGAGCTTGCTGTTTGGCTTGAAGTAGTAGCTCGACCAGCTAGAGTTCTAGAGAGTCCGCAGAAATGCGATGAGCTGTTCCCGCTCGGCTGGCGTCAGAGTTAATCCGAACTCATGGCCCTTGATCGCGCGAGTGGGCACACCGGGCGGACTCCATCCACCAGATACGCGCGTCTCCTTTATCCGGTCCGGGTCGAACATTTCCTCCAGACTGGCCACGGACCCGTCATACAGGTAATGCCCGCGATACCACACCCCTTTCAGCGAGGGGACCTTGTAATATCCGGTTCCTTTGCGTGTCGACAAGGCTAAACCCGGGTCCGTACCAACGGAGACGGGCAGGACATCGAGCGATGCCGGCCTGTCTTTCGGCGGCGTGAATCCTTGGGCCAGGGTCAGCTTATTGTTCGTCTAGAGAGGTGGAGAGTGACAGCCAGGACAACCTTCTCGTGCAAAAATTTTCTGTCCCGCCTCTGCCTGTGCATTGAATGAATTCGGGTTCGGGGGAGCCCTTAGCGAGTAGATGTACAGCGCGAGCGCATACAAAGCCTCATCCGGCAGTCGCGCCTGAACCCTTTTCGTATCCGGCGAGAGCATGTGATAAGTCCCGAAATCAGTTGTGTCGGCATAGCTAACCAGAGCCGCGTAACGCATCAGATCCCCAATACCCCGATGCAGGTGTGTAGCCGTGTGATCGATGTATTTTCGATCCTTGATGCCGATCAAGTCCGGGATCTTCGCGGGAAAGAAAAGGCTGCCATTCCAGCGCGGTATACCGCCGCTAAGGAAAAACGCGCCCAAGTAAGCAAGGTAATCGGCGGTAGTGAACGATTTCAGACGTGCGTCCTGTTCATCGTGAATCCAGGGGACGCCGAAGGTTGGTACAGCCTATCCCCCCAGCGGATCGCCCGGCGCCATTTCGAACGGCATGTCGCCGCTGAAGACGCCGCTTGCGTTGTGGATCGCCGGAACGAGTGGATTCCTCCGCCGCGGGTCCCTGATCGCGCTCGGGAACGAGGGAGCGCCTGGGACGCGCGTGCCGTCTTTGAGGAATTGCAGATGGCAGATGCTGCAGTTTCCCAACGAAAGCGCGACGCCGCGGTTCGTCGGCACCCATCGGAGAAAATAAAGCGTGCCGTCCGGAAGCGGCTCCGTGCCCGATTCCCGAAATGTCTCGGAGCGTCTCGCTGAGTCAATGAGCTTGGGATCGAAAACCCGCTCGTGGATCATGTCTGCCTCGTCGAAAACTCTCCGGCCCGCCTCAATCCAGTCCGCTTCGGTCTTGAGAGTCTCGGGCTCGATCAACGGCTTCGGACCGATGTGCTGCAGCGTCTCCCAGTAACCGTCCGGTTCTTTGCCTGGAAAATAGACTGGATAAGTCCGAAGATTTTCCACGCCGAGCGAATAATACTCTTTCGCCGAGATGTGGGTCGGCCGAACGTTCCAGCCGGCTACCGGTGTGGCCCAATTCGCGAGCGCCGACTCGTCCCAGGTCTTCGGAATATCAGGGCGGTAAACAGACTGCGGCCACAGCAGCGCAGGCTGTATGGCTAGCAACCGGAGAACAAAACTGATTCTGCTCGTACTTCTCACTCTACGATTCCACACCCGCTTGAAACAATCCCTCGTGGCGCTCCCTACTCGGGTAAAGAGCACAAAAACTCCACTACAAACCGATGTTATTGACCACTACACAACCCAAGTTCCCCAAAACAGCCCCCCCCCAGGCGTGTTGACACTTCCTTCAATTAGACTTGGGCAACTTCCAAAGAAGCCTCCTCCTGAACTGGCCCCGACCGCTGTTGGGCCACTAATGGCGGTGACGATATTGTGGCGGACAATAGAGTTCGCTCCAAATTCCAGCGCAGCAGGCGCAAACTGGTTCATTGCAGCATTGTTAATCGCTACAATGTGAAGCTCCTCGATAATAAGGTTGGTGGAGAATAAGAATCCAACAGCAATATTAGTGCTGAGGAACTCCACCGGGGCGCCTTGAGTCTGAGTGAGGGTGACTGTGCCGTTCCGGATGCTGACGTCGGTGACCCCGCTAAACCCCGAGTCTCCGACGCAGTTAGAAAATTGCTTACCCGCGCTATACCCCAGAGAGCACGAGACGTTGAATCCGTTGAGATCCAGTACCACGTTGTTTGCGGCCACCAGGATGGCCTGTTTGCCGCTGGTCGCCACAAGATTTCCAGAAAGCTGATAACTGCCGACGGAGGTGATCTGATAGGGAAAGCCCCCCGCCGCCATTACTGTCGATTCGTTGATCAGCGTGACGCCATCGACCGCGAAGGCGCAGACCGGTGCCAGCGCGATGGCGAGCAGAGCGAGCAATTGTTTATTCATGTTGTTTTACTTCTCTCCTGGGGAATTGCATCGTCCGGCGGCGGATCTGGAGCCACACCAGGGTGACCATCGCCGTACTCAGCGGTAGGATCTCCGAAGGTTCCGGAACCGCGGAGCTTCCGTAGTCATAGCGTGTAACGGAACCCTGGATATCCGTGGATCCGTCGTCCTCCAAAAGATCCATCCATTGAAGGGACCAGGCCGGGAATAGCTTGGGCGGCGACGCCTGTCGAATTTAAGGCGGCGAACGGAACTTCGAAATTCGCGTCCAGTTGGCTCCGTATGCGTTGAGGTGGTGAAGCCCGGGGCGTCGTAACCCGGATGCGTCCGCATGATAGGGTGCGCGAGAGCAGGCCGTCTCCGTACCATGTATCCTTCTGGCCGGAAACGTTTCTTTGGCGGGGTTAGCGGGGTTGCCGAAGTCCGGTCCGGGTGTGGTACACGAGAGGATGCTGTACTGCCTCTCCTTCTTCCACGAGCATCGGCATCTCGTCCAGCCAACGGGTCGGCTTCAGCGTGCGGAGAGTCGGCCTCGAGAGATCAATTGCTCCGATTGTTGATCCGGATGCAGCCTGGAGTGAGCTAGCCGCTGTTCGCGACGTTTCCCCGGGACCAGGCGAAAGAACACGGCGTTGCATACGCCGCTGATCTTAGGAAACAACTGGAGACAAGTGGCCCGGTGGCATTCCACATCGAAACGATCCGCGCCTATCTCAAGCTTCATGGCATCGAAGAGGGGCCAAACGAAAGTCTTGTCTCAACCGTGGCACGGGCGCTGGAGATCGGAACCTCGGAGCTAAATGTTCGTATGCGAGAAGGTACCCTTGGAAGGGGCCTATGGAACAAGTTTGGGGACGTCAACACAGCTACCGCTAATGAAGAGCATTCTATCGGGAGTGCTCACGCGGAAGCATCTTCGGGATGCCGGCAAAGGCCGGCGTGAGCACTGCCCATAGAATTCATTGAACTGAGCCGGACGAGCCTACTGGGTATTGAATGGCGTTTTGCCGATGGTCCCGACGGCCAGAATGCCTGTAGCAGCACGCGTGGAGTGGCGCGAGGGGATGCGGGCGGCCGTAAAGGTTGTCGAAAGAGCGGTCGAAAAAGCTTGGAGGCGCATAGTACCGATGTACGGGCAGGATGCGGAGAAGAAACCCCTGCAATTCACCATTCATTGGAAGGGTGGCACTCACACTCAGATCGAGATCGAGCGGCCGCGCCCAGCAACGGAGATGGCGACGTCCATGGAGGCATTAGACATCATCCGCCGGATGGCCGTTCGAAGTGGTGACGATCAGATTGCCTCTGTATTAAACCGACTGGGCTACTCAACTGGAAAGGAGAAGCGGTGGAACCAGATCCGTGTCGCCACAGCGCGGCGCAATCATTCGATTCCAGGTCAAAAACGCGCGGCGCCCGACCGGGAGAGAATCAGCTTGAGCGAAGCCGCTCGGCTCACTGGCGTGAGTCACCATACGATTGAGCGATTGGTAGAAGCGGGGTTGCTCAAGCGCGAGCAAGCCGCTCCGCGTGCTCCGTGGGAAATTCGTCGTGCCGATCTAGATAGAGAGCCAGTTCGCAGTATCATCAAGCGGCTCCTTCGAACCGGCAAGCTGGTTTTCCAGGGGGACTGCGCGGAAGGTCAGTCTACTTTGTTCAATGAAAATTAAGGAGATGATAATGCCAGGCA
>PMUN01000195.1 GCA_003166875.1 Bryobacterales bacterium
CCACCGCGTGGCTGCAGCGCAGTGTTTTTCCAAGCATCGGAAACATGTTTGCCCCGAACGCGGATTACGCAGCTGGATTTGAAATGGAAATGGGTTGGATTAATGTGCCTTACGACATTGCCAATCAGCGCGCCGAGAACGGCCCTGTGAAAAATCACGTGCGCATCGGCTGGCTGCGTTCGGTCTCCAACATTTACCATGCCTTCGCGGTCCAGTCCTTTACCGATGAACTGGCTGCCGCAGCTAATCGCGACCGTGTGGAGTATATGCTCGACCTGCTGGGCGAGCCCCGCAAGATGAATATGAAAGAGGACGGCCCACATGTGGCGAAGGCCGGCGACAAAATGGATCAGTTTCCGCTCGACACCGGGCGCTGGCGCCGCGTCATTGAGGTCGCGGCCGAGCGGTCCGGCTGGGCAAACAAGAAGTCTTCGCCGGGCCACGGTTTCGGCATCGCCTCGCACTGGTCCTTCAATACTTATGTCGCCGCGGTAGTGGAAGTAGAAGTGGACCAGCGCGGCCAGCTTCACATCCATCGCGTGGATATTGCCGCGGACCCCGGACAGATCATAAATCCGGATCGCGTAAATGCGCAATTCGAAGGCGCGGCCGTGTTCGGAACCAGCCTCACTCTCATGGGCGAAATCACCGCCATGGATGGCAAGATTCAGCAGTCGAACTTCCATAACTACCCGGTGGCGCGTATGTCGGAGGCTCCGCTCAAGACTCACGTTCACATCGTCGCGAGCAATGAAGCTCCGGCGGGAGTTGGCGAGCCGGGCGTTCCCGTGATGGCGCCGGCCATATGCAACGCCATATTCGCGGCCACGGGCAAGCGGATTCGAGAGCTGCCCGTGAAGAAGACCAAGCTGGCGTAACAACCGGTCGCTTACGCTCGCGGTTCGGTAGGACGCGTGCGCGAGCTGAACCGCGACCGTAAGGGAGTCGGTGCTCTAACGCCTATTTCAGCGCAATCCACCCAGCCACGTAATCACCGCGCTCTCAAGCGCGATGCGGTGATCTGAATAGCTGTGATCGGTCGCCATATGCATCACCGTGACGTTATGTCCGCCCTTGGCTTTGATCTCTTTCACCAGCGCGTCTGTATCAGGGGCGAGTCCGTCGTCTGACGTAATGGCGAGCAGCGGCATTTGAGCCAGTCCGGTCGCCGCGTTCTCCATTCGGAACTCTTTGGACCGCTCCTTCACCTCGGCAGCCATCGATTCGGCAGTGACGCCGGCCAGCGATTCCATGTTATCCGCCATCAAGGCCGCAGCTTTTTCGCTCGGCAACTCGCCCACGCGTCCCATATCTCCGGCCGAGATCAGGACCGCGCCGATCAGCCCATGATCGTGCGCCGCAGTGTGTGCCACCACCCAGCCACCCATGCTGTGGCCGGCCATGGCGATGCGCCGCGTATCGACGCCGAACCGCGAAAGCCGTAGCGGTATCGCGCAAATAAGCCAGAACAGCATCGGCGTCCTCCAAGTTCTGCGCGAACCGGAAGACGCCCGGGCTCCCCCACGAGCCCCGATAGTTGAAGGTCACCGCGTTCCAGCCTGCGCGGCGCACTGCTTGCGCCAGATCGAGATTCTTCTCGTTCCCAGGCAATCCGTGACAAATGATCAGGGTCGGATGCGGCCCCACTCCAGAGGGCTGATAGATCACGCCATTGATCAGCACGCCGTGGCTTGGGATGTGCAGAACGGTCATCTTAGCAGGATGAGCCGCATCCGCCGGCGGGTCCGTGAAAACAGATGCGGGAACCTGCAGTTGGCCAAAAGCGCAAACGGCGGCCAGCACAAATAGCGTTGAGAACCGCATCATACGGTTCGAATCGCGACCACGGTCATATCGTCGTTCTGTTCGGCATCGCCGGTGAATCTGTCCGTCGCTTCCACCAACTTGTCGATAATCTGGTGCGCGGAAAGTGCGTTGCATGCGAAGGCGAGCTTTTCCACTTCGGCTTCGTCCCACATTTCGCCTTTCGCATTGGTCGCTTCGCTGATCCCGTCCGAGAAACACAGCACGGCGTCGCCTGGTTGGAGCAGCACCTCTCCTTGCTCGTATTCGGAGCCATCCAACAAGCCTACCGGGAATCCGCCGGAGTCCAAGCGCTCAATTTGGCCGCTTCCGCATCGCATCACCATGGGACGTACTTGACCGGCGTTTACATAGATCAGCTTGCCGCTTCCAACGTTCAGCAATCCGCAGAACAGCGTGGAGTATTTGTCCGCCGTGGAGAAAGAATACACCGCTTTGTTGAAATCTCCCATCAGGCTGGCGATGGAATCCGGCGGCCTTACCACCTGGGAGCGCAAAGACGCCTGAATACTCGCCATTAATACCGCGGCGGCGATCCCTTTTCCCGAGACATCGCCGAGCGTGAAAAGAAATCCGCCGTCCCGCATGGGCAGGAAATCGTAGTAATCGCCACCCACGAACTTCGCCGAGCGGCAATATCCCGCGAAATCGAGGCCGGAAATCGCGGGAAGATCCTGCGGTAGAAGATGTTGCTGCACCTCGCGCGCGATCTCCAGCTCCTGCAGGATGAGCTGCGCCGCCTCCGCTTCTTTGCGGAGCCGCTGGGTTTCCAAAGTGGATGCCGAATAACCACTGCACAATCCCAGCAAGTCGACGTCGTCCTGCGAAAATCCACCCGGTTTGTTTAAAACCTGCAAGGCCCCCATCGGTTTTCCATCCATGCCGTGCAGCGGAAGCGTGAGAATGGATTTCGTGACGTAGCCGCTTTCCTTGTCCACGCTTTTCAGGAACCGCGGGTCGCTCGCCGTATCATTGACAAGGATGGTTTCGTTCTTCGCCACACAGGCGCCCACCAAGCCCTGCCCAATCGGGATATGCAGTTCGCGGACCCCATGCGCCACTTTCGTCCACAGACGATTGTTCTTCGAGTCCACCAGCCAGATGCTGCAGCGGTCCGCACCAACCAGATCGCGCGCCATGCCGGCGTTGAGTTCCAGCACGGCATCCAGATCCTGCGCGGCGCCAATTTGGGCCGCGTAATCGAAAATCACCCGTGAGATGCGCTCCGTTGCGATCATTGCTCGTTCAGCCGCATGAGAACTCATTGTCGCACTGGAAACCAGTCTACCGCTCTGGCGGGTTGGGAGCCACCGGATTCCTTTCCTTCAACAGTTGATGACCGCATCCAAAACCTGCTCCACGGTAATTTCATCCAGTTTCCCCGCCACCACTCGCACTCGATCGCCGCGCGGCGCCCACACTGCTGGATCTGATGGTCCGAATATCGCAACCACTGGCGCACCCGCGGCAGCCGCGAGATGCGTGATGCCTGAGTCGTTGCCGATGTGCACTCGCGCGGTCCGGAGCCAGCAAGCCAGTTCGTACAGATCTGTCATCCGCACCGCGCCATCGAGAGATTCCTCCGGCCCCGCGCACCAGCGCACTGGCATTCCGATGCGGCCCGCCAATTCCTGAAATCGTTCCATAGGCCAGTTCTTGCGCGGACTTGAGGAGAACGGATGAATCACGGCGAAGTCACCCGGCGGCGCTTCGGGACAATCGATTTTGGGAACCGCGGGTCCATCGCATCCCACTTGAGCCAGAAAATGATCCGCTACGTGCACGCGCTCATTGGGAGGAGGCAGGGCGGCGAAAAACTCAATCGGCAGCTCCAGCCTTCGCACTTCAGCGCGAAATTCNNATCAGCGCCTGGGGCGGATCCACTCCGTCCAGGCCCAGTAGATCGATGCCTGTCGAGGCGATAGACCACACTCTGTCCGCGAAACGAATTAAAGGCACGATATCGCCCCGTACCCACACTTCGGTGTAATCGGCCTTGAGACACTTCAGCGCGGGAAGAGACAGAATGGTGTCGCCAATCGCACCCGGCCGGATCAATAGCCGTCGCAAGCGGCGCTACTTCAGACTCTTGCTGGTTTCGAACAGCGGCCCGTCCACATCCTGAATGCTGAGGTGGATAGTCTTAGCGGATTCCAGGACCTTGTGGGGGATATCGAAGCGCGCGGCCACCATCCGATCCACTGTGGCGTGCGGAGCGATCTTGTCTTTGAGGGATAGCGAGTCGTTGTATTGATCGCCCAGAAACCGGTTGAATTCGAACACCTGATGCAGATCCATCTTCGAAATCATTGCGGATTCCGCCGTAGTGCCGTCCTGCTTATCCACCGTTACCTCAACTATGCGCACCACAAACGGGACATCTGAAATATTTTCCACGCGGAAATCCAGCACCGCGATGCTGTCCTGATCGCTGAGCGCGCCAGTCCTGATCTTCAGGATCTGGCCCTTCAGCTCCAGGTGAGCGCCTCGATGCGAATAGAGAATCCCCCATACGGAGACCGCAATCACCACCACACCAACTCCGAAAAATATCAGAAATTGTTTGCTCATCGCCCACTAACCACTCACCTGATCTGCCCACTAATTAATCGCCTGATCTGCCACTAACCACTCACCTGATCTGCCCACTAATTAATCGCCTGATCTGCCACTCATCACTCACCTGATGTGGCGCACGCACTCTTGNNACGAGTGCGTGCGCTACAATTCGCAGCCCCCGGCTTCGATCAGGATTCATCAATCTCCCAATAGCTTGCCGAATGCTTGCAAGCTGCTGACATTATCGCAGACCGCTTTGATTCCAGCGGTAATCGGAATCGCCAGCAACAACCCAATGCCGCCCCACAGCGTGCCCCAGAACATGAGTGCGACCGTGACCACCAGCGGATTGAGATGCACGCGCGAGCCCACCACTTTGGGGTAGAGAAAGTTGAGCGCCAGCAGGTGAAGCATTGCGATTACAACCGCGATCATCACGTAAATGGTGGGTTGATTGTAAACGATCAGTCCCGCCGCGAGTGGCGGCATAATCGCGAGCGGCAGCCCCACGTACGGCACCAGGCTAAAGAATCCGCTGAGAGTTCCAATGAGCGGCCAATACGGAAGCTTGATCGCAAAAAAGAAACTGCAACTCAACGCCGAAAGCATCACACCCAGCACAAAGTTGCCGATCATGTAAGCGCGCACCATGTCCGCCACGCCTTCCCAGCTTCTTCCCACTATCTGACGGCCCGTTCCGGGGAACAGGTAAAGGAAGCTGCGGCGCATATGGTCGCGCCAGCTCAGCATGAAGTACACCAGAAACGGCACAAAGCTGGCCATCAACACTACGTCGTAAAAAGATTTCAGGTATCCGTACAGGTAAGTCAATAGCGGCGTAGGCTCGGCGTGAATACGAACTTCTGGAATCGCTGCCGGCGAAGTCGGCTCCTGCTTGGTGGATTTTCGGCGCCGCGTGGTATCAGGTGAGGTACTCGGCGATTGCTGTTCCTGGAATCGCTTGGGAATCAGCACCTGATAAGTTCGTTTCTCGATCTGGTCCATCTGGGTGGCGATGTTGTCCACCATGTCGTTCATACGCTGGCTGTAAACGGGCAGCGCCTCCACGAAGCCGGAGAATTCAGTGAACAAGCCGAATCCCAGCAGGTACAGACCGAGAAGCCCGATGCTGCACACAACGAAGCTAGCCACCGCGCGAGGCAGCCGCAATTTTACGAATGCCGTCACCACCGGGTCCAGCAGAAACGCGATGATCACCGCGATCACTACCGTGATAAAAAATACCCGGCCGTAATATAACAGTGCGATGCTTGCCGCGAATGCAAGTATCGTAAGGCTGGTCTGTCCCGGCC
Organism: Bryobacterales bacterium; assembly: GCA_003166875.1. Lineage (GTDB taxonomy): Bacteria > Acidobacteriota > Terriglobia > Bryobacterales > Bryobacteraceae > Palsa-89. Next base: position 5,697 of record PMUN01000195.1, read on the forward strand.
TGTGGGTTTGAGTAGGCAGCGTCGGTGTAAGTGTGGACATCCGTACCTTAGGCTATCCTCTATGATGAAATGAAATCCCGAGCGACAGCAAACCGGGCCAGAACGGGCTTCTTCAAATCCTCATGACAAACGGCAGGGTACTGGCCCTCGATCTGGGCAAACGGCGCATCGGATTGGCGCTGAGCGACGAGCTGGGCATAACGGCGCAAGGCCTGGAAACATTGGAGCGCAGCAACATCCGCGAGGACCTGGCCCGGCTCGCAAAGCTTGCTTCGGAGAAGAATGTCGCGCTGATATTGATGGGAAATCCGCTCCACATGAGCGGCCGTGAGGGACGCCAAACCGAGTATACGCGCGATTTCGCAGAGCGCCTCCACGCCGCCACTGGCCTTCCGGTGGAATTCCGGGATGAACGCCTCACCACGGTGGAAGCGGAGCGTGTGCTGCGCCAAAGCGGGATCAGCATTCAGAAAAGAGCGAAGGCGGTAGACCGTTTGGCAGCGGTGATTCTGCTCGAGAGCTACCTCGATTCCCGCCGTCTATGATGCGTCGACATTCATGCGCCGGGTGTTTGGCCCGGCTGATATTCGCGCTCCTGCTCGCGGCTGTGATCGGCGCGGGAGTTGTCTACTATTCTGTGTCACGCCCCTATCAGGGCTTTCAGAAGCCAGTTATTTTGGATTTTCCAAAGGGCACCAGCACACGATCCATGGCCGTGCAACTCGCGCAGGCCGGGGTAATCCGTAATTCCTGGCAGTTTCTGGTGGCGCGGGCAATGCGGCCAGGCGCGCGCCTGCTGGCCGGCGAATATCAATTCTCAGAAGCAGCTTCGGTCCTGACCGTATTCGATCGTATCGCGCGCGGCGAAGTTTTCTTTTACGAGCTCACGGTTCCGGAAGGCAGCAACATGTTCGATATCGCCGCGAGTATCAACCGGTTCGACTTTATGAAAGGCGCGGATTTTCTCCGCGTCGCTCGCGACCCCACGCCCATTCGCGATCTCGCACCCGACGCTCCTACGCTGGAAGGTTACCTGTTCCCGTCCACTTACCGCATCGAGCGCACTACAACAGTGAAGCAGCTAAGCCACATGATGACGGACCTGTTCCGCAAACACTGGCGGGAATTGCAGACTTCGAGGGCCACGGTGAATGCGGTTGTGACGCTGGCCTCACTGGTGGAAAAAGAAACGGCCCTTTCCGAGGAGCGGCCGGTGGTCGCCTCTGTTTATGCGAATCGGCTGGGGTTGGGCATGCCGCTCGATTGCGATCCAACCACCATTTATGCCGCACTGCTGGAGGGTCGATACCGCGGAACCATCTATCGTTCAGATCTTGATAATGCGAGTCCATACAATACATACCGTCATGCCGGCCTTCCTCCTGGACCCATCGCAAACCCTGGATTGGCGGCCATCAAAGCGGCGCTCGCGCCCGCCGCGACGTCCTATTTATACTTCGTCGCTAAACCCGACGGTTCGGGCGGCCATCAGTTTTCGGAAAACATAGAAGCGCACAACCGCGCAGTGGATCAATATCGCCATCGCATGAAGTGACTCGTGGGCCACGTTATCATGAAACCTTGATGCCGCTCCCGGAATCCGCTTCAGCCTTTCTCGCCGGCATTGTCGAACGGCTGCGCAAGACGCGGCTCAAGCGGCGCATCGTTTTTCCGGAAGGTGATGACGCGCGGATTCAACAAGCGGCGGAGCGGCTCAAGCGTGAAGATCTTGCAGTGCCAATTTTATTAGGGGCGGGCCACTCTGTCTCTGAGCAGGACGCACGAAAATACGCGCAGCTCTATTTTGAACGCCGCCGCGCGAAAGGAATTACAGAGATAGAAGCGAGCGAAATTGCAAGAGCACCGCTCTACACAGCAGCGCTGATGGTAGCGGCGGGTGATGCGGACGGGTTTGTCGGCGGAGCCGTCAACACCACGGCGGAAACGGTGCGCGCGACGTTCCAGTGCATTGGGCCAGCGCCATCCGTACAAACCGTCTCGAGCACATTCATAGTGGCTGTTCAAAACCGCGCATTCGGCCACAACGGCCTGCTCGCTTTCGCCGATTGTTCCATCGTCATCGATCCTTCACCCGTAGAGCTGGCTGAAATTGCGATCGCGACCGCCGCTACCACGCGCAACCTCATCCATGCAGAGCCGATCGTCGCTCTGCTCTCGTTCTCAACCAAAGGCAGCACGCACCATCCGTGGGTAGATAAAGTCACCGAAGCGTTGCGCATCCTGCGGGAACGCGCGCCCGACCTTGTGGTGGATGGCGAGTTGCAAGGCGACGCGGCACTGGTGGAATCGGTTGGCCAATCCAAAGCGCCTGGATCTCCCGTGGCCGGCCGGGCCAACACGCTCATCTTTCCCGATATCGCCTCCGGCAACATCGCAGTAAAGCTGGTGGAGCGCTTGGGCGGTGCTGTGGCTCTCGGGCCGTTCCTGCAAGGGCTCGCGAAACCAGCCAACGACCTTTCGCGCGGCTGTTCGGCCGAAGATATTTACGGCGCTGCCATCGTCACGGCGCTCCAATCCGCGAATGCTTCCCTTTAAGCTCGTTTACCACAATGGCTACGACCTGAATCTGGGCGAGCATGTCTTTCCCTCGCAGAAGTACCGGCTGATTCGCGATCGTTTGCTCGAAGAACATTTCGCCGAGCCGGCCGATTTCATCGCACCTCAACCAGCCTCCGATGCAGACATCCTGCGCGTGCACGATCCACGCTGGGTGCAGCGGCTGAAGACCGGAACGTTGAGCGTCGAAGAAATCTTAAAGCTGGAGATTCCCTATTCTCCGGAGATGGTGGCCGGATTCTGGCTGGCGACAGGTGGCTCCATTCTGGCAGCCCGCAACGCTCTGCGCGAACGCATCGGCTTCAACATCGGCGGCGGATTTCATCATGCGTTTCCAGGCCACGGCGAAGGATTTTGCGCGATTCACGACGTGGCAGTGGCAATTCGGGCCCTGCAACACGATGGGCTGATCCAACGCGCCATGGTCGTGGATTTGGACGTTCACCACGGCAACGGGACTGCGGCCATCTTCGCCGGAGATCGCAGCGTACTTACGTTGTCGATGCATCAATTCCACAACTACCCGAGCGAAAAGCCGGACTCCATCATCGATATTCACTTGCGTGACGGCGTGGAGGACGAAGAATATCTGAGCCGGCTGAAGGACTCATTAGCAGTCGCGATGAGCTTTGCTCCAAACCTCGTTTTTTACCTGGCCGGTGCGGATCCCTATCAGCAGGATCAGCTAGGCGGCCTGTCTCTGACAATCGACGGCTTAAAACAGCGCGATCGGCTGGTGTTCGAAACAGCCCTAGCTCAGAACGTTCCAATCGCCGTGGTCCTGGCCGGAGGCTATGCCCGCCATACGGGCGACACGGTGACCATTCACTGCAACACGGCTAAGGCAGCCAAGGAAGCGCTGTCGTAGCGCACGCACTCTTG
>PMUN01000230.1 GCA_003166875.1 Bryobacterales bacterium
CCGTAAGGGAGTCGGTGCCTGGATCGAAAACCACCAAATTCTAGCCTGCGCCGTCGTCTTCCTCCTCACCATCGCAATCCGCGTCGCCCTGCTCCCCTGGATGCACATCCCCGAGCCCGCCGTTCACCACGAATTCAGCTACCTGCTGGCTTCCGATACCTACGCGTCGGGAAGGCTCACGAATCCTCCGCATCCATTCTGGGAACACTTCGAAACTTTTCACGTCATCCAGCAGCCCACCTACGCTTCCAAATACCCGCCGCTTCCAGGCCTGGTGTTGGCATTCGGCCAGAAATTCTTCGGCCAGCCATGGGTAGGAGCCCTCATCAGCACGGCGCTAATGTGCGCCGCAATTTGTTGGATGCTGCAAGGCTGGACCTCACCCTCGCTCGCGCTGTTAGGCGTGCTGCGTCTCGGCATTTTCGACTATTGGGCGAACTCCTACTACGGAGGCGCAGTTTCGGCCATCGGCGGAGCCCTGGTGTTCGGCGCAATTGCCCGAATCGTTTTTCGCCGAGAATTTACGCATGGTTTGACGCTGGGCGCAGGCCTCGCGATTCTGCTAACATCGCGCCCCTACGATTTCTTCGTGCTCGGATTGATATCCGCGGCAGTACTTGTCTGGCGGAAAAACCTCCGACCAGCGTTGTTGACTGTAGCAGTCCTCTCCATAGCCGGCGCAGCGATGGCCTACAACAATTATCGAGTCACCGGAAGTGCTCTAACGCTGCCGTATCAGCTTCACGAACAGCAATACTCGGTGACCTCGTTGTTCATCTGGTCCAAAGCGCACGCCGAGCCGGTCTATCATCACGCGGTGATGCGTAAATTCTGGGCCGGCTGGTTCGTAAACGCGGTGAAAGCCGCACAGGCCGATCCTGTCGGCTCATTCTTTGCCCGGCTCTCGGACCTTTACAATTTCTTCTTCGGATTCTGGCCACTATTCATCCCACTGCTGATCTGGCCGTACCGGCTCAAGACCCCCGAAGAGCGTCTCACGGCGATCCTGCTCGGCGCTTCACTGATCGCAATAGTTGCACCGCTAGCGGGCAGCATGCCCCACTACGTGGCCTGCATCGCATGTCTGCTTTATCTAAGATTCCTGCAAACGCTCACGCGCCTCTGGGCATGGAAACCAGCCGGGACTATTATCTCCATGGCGGTAGTTGGACTGTTCCTGTTCCATTTCGCCACCCAGGTGCTCGATCTACGAACTGGAGAATTAATACCCAGGCTAGCCATAGCGCGCGATGCAGTAATCCGAACCCTCCAAAAGGACCCAGGCCCCAAGCTAGTCCTGGTTCGTTATTCTCCCGACCACCTGATCCACGAAGAGTGGGTCACGAACGGCGCCAATATCGACGCCCAACCCATCGTCTGGGCCCGCGAAATGGGCCCAGATCAAGATCGCCCGCTGATCCAATATTTCCACAACCGCCAAGCCTGGCTCCTAGAGCCCGACCAATCCCCCCCAAACCTGACACCTTACCGATAACATTTGTGGCGCAGGCACTCTTGCCTGCCGCGTCGGCACTCATGCCGACGCTTGGTTCTTTCACACACCACCAGCCAACTGATCCTTCCGCGACGCTCTCTGCTCCCATTCGTGGGCCTGTTCGTTCTTTCCAAGTTTTCGAAGACAACCCGCTCCATCGCGCAACGTAATGCTCAGGCTCGCGTGATCGATACGCCCGTGCACGTCCCCCTTCTCCTTCTCAGCTACGGCGCGCTCATACCACGGCAGCGCTTCCCCATGCTGCCCCGTGCTCGACAGGCACCAGCCCACCATATGCAGGCTTTTGCCGAGGCTCTCGTGGTCGATACGCCCATGCACGTCCCCTTTCTCTGCTTCCGCCACGGCGCGCTCATACCACGACCGCGCCTCCGTGTACTGCTCTGTGCTTGACAGGCAGTAACCCACCTGATGCAGGCATGAGCCCAAAAAGTTGTGGTCGATGCGCCCGTCCACGTCACCTTTCTCTGTCTCCTTCGCGGCGCGCTCAAACCACGACCGCGCCTCCGCATACCGACCCGTGTTCGACAAGCAGTAGCCCACGCGATACAGGCTTTTGCCTAAGCCGTCGTGGTTAACATGTCCGTGAACGTCGCCCTTCTCTGTCTCCCCCACGGCACGCTCAAACCACGGCTGCGCCGCCGCATTCTGCCCCGTGCTCGACAGGCACNNCTGCCCCGTGCTCGACAGGCACCAGCCCACCATATGCAGGCTTTTGCCGAGGCTCTCGTGGTCGATCCGCCCGTGCACGTCACCTTTCTCTGATTCCGCCACGGCACGCTCGAACCACGACCGCGCTTCCGCATACTGCCCTACGTTCGACAGGCAGAGGCCCACCGAATGCAGGCTTTTGCTCAGGCTCGCATGGTCGACGCGCCCATCCACGCCCCCTTTCTCTTTTCCGGCTACAGCCCGCTCAAACCACGGCCGCGCTTCTTGGGAGCGTCCGATCGCGTGTAAGCCACGACCGATTGTCTCCCCCTCTGCTACCGAAGGCAACTGGGCAACTTCCTCCCAAGCCTCCAGCGTCAATCGGTAGCTGATTAACGCCGCAGCATTCAGAGAATCCGCCGGGTTCTCCGACACTGACGCCGCCAATTCCACGAAGCGCTTCCGTTGCGCGGCTCGTACACTCTCCAGCGAAACCCGGTCATCCGACGAAACTGTCGTCGCCCGCAGAAACTTCCCGAACAATTGGTGCATACTCGGGTCCGGCGTACCGGACAACAGATGAAGATCGAGACATGTATCGAGAGCCCGTCCGACGTCAGCATCACTCCAACCAAGGCCCTCCTGCAAATGTTGCGATAACTCGGCAAACGGTATGCGTTGCGGATTGAGAATCGCCGCGGCTTGCAAAAGCAATCGCGCAGGCTGCTCCAGCCGCTGATACGCCCTGCTGAAACTATCTCCCGCTGCCCGCGCGACGCCTAGTCCCGCGGATGGACTGCGTCCACGCCGCCGCTCGTCGGCAAGAGCGGTTGCATCAGGAACGATTTGCACCGGAAGCCCACCGGCGTGCTGCACGATCGCCGAACCATAACGCGCCGCGACATCGGGACCAGCCAGCTTCTCCACCAGTTCCAGCGATAGTTCTTGAGAAAGAGGTTTCACCTCAACGCACGGCCACGCGGGATACGTTGTGTCCAATAAAGTGGTCATAATCACGTGGCAAGGCATCCCGCTCAGCGGCAGCCAAGGTCGGATGCGCTCGAAAGAAACTACATTGTCGTAGATTAAAAGTGCAGGCTCGCCGCCCAAGCTAAGAAACGTTTTCAGGCCCTGATCGTTCAAAGGCAGATCCGGTGGAAAATCCAGATCCAGGTTGTTCTTCCCGATGGCGGCCAGATGAATCGCAATCGCATCCGCAGAAGCATCCACCTGAAAAGTCCCGCCCCTGTACCGGTCGCGATTTCGACGCGCGAACTCGAGCGCCAACTCGCTCTTGCCCACTCCGGGAGGACCGTGCAGCACCACCACCCGATCCGTGTTTGGATCGTCCAGCGTGCTCAAAATTTGGCCGATCAACTCATCGCGCCCCACGAACGGAGTATTGCCACGCGATCTAATATTGCTCCGGAATCGAAGTGGCGCACTCTCGCGGCGCGCCGGAACCGCAGCCCTTGGGTTGATCGCATCCGCACCTTTCCCCGGTATCGCAAAAGTCTTTTCGTGACCCGCATCACGCGGAAACACGCTCGCATCGGTAGTCCACAAAGGGAGCGGAGCATCTTCACATCTGATCGGAAAGATGGTCAGCCGATCCCCGTCGAGCGTCGCGTAAAATGCTCGATTTGGCCATTTGCGGGTCTGGTACGCCGCTCCCGCCGCGCAACGAAGTATCTGGCCTTCCGGCGATACCACCGTCTCGATTCTCGCCTCATGCAAATGCCCGCGCAGCAAAATGTGGACCGATTCTTCCAGCGCCGCCTGGATGTTCCCTCCCTCCGTGGCGCTCAGCCATTCGAGCGGATGATGAATCAGCGCGATGTTCAATTCGGCATCCAGTTTCTCGAGATCGGCGATTGCCGTGTCCAGACACCGGCGTCCAACCCAGAGCTTCTCGTGATCCTCGTCGTCTTGGCAGAACAGAGCGCTGTTGATGAGAAGGATGCCCAGCTTGCGCCCGTTCACTTCGACCATGGGCGCCAGAGCACAAGTAGTGTTTTCCGGGAGCGCTCGAACGCCGTCGAAATAGCGGTTGTGCCAATCGAGAAACGCTCGCATTTTGAGCGTCAGATGAGGCTTTGGCCGATCCGAATTGAAGTACTTGTCCGCCTCCTCGCGCGACTCGAGTGTTCTTGCCAGCCCAACGCCAAAATCCCGATTTACATCATGATTGCCGGGTATGATGAACAAGCGGCTCTTCGGCAAATTGACAGCGGCCAGCAGCTCGTCGAAGAATTTTCCCGCGATTTCGTATTCCTCAGCTTTACCGGCATGTGCGATATCGCCGGTGGCAAAAATCAGATCGGGCGAGCGTCCCCGCTTCCGATATTCGGCAACAGATTCCACCAGCGCCCGCAGAACCACATCGCGGTCATATGGGTCCCCGCCGCGAACGTGAAAATCCGAAATATGCAGCCACGTTACGCTCACAAATGCTGATTAACAATTATAGGTGACACAACTCACGCATGCCAATCTCCCGCATTTCCCGTCATTTCTCGCGCCCGGCCTCCTCGATCCGACACACCCGTTCCTATAATTGAAGCCGGAACCGAATCCAAGGAGCATCCAAATGTTTTCCGAAGCACGTCAGACCGCCAACGCGGCCAACGCCCACCTCAGCACCGGCCCCACCACCGCTGAAGGCAAAGCCCGCTCCTCCCAGAACGCCCGCAAGCATGGACTCACTGCCTCCCAGCTCGTCATCGCCGCCGAGGACCGTGAAGAATTCGAGGAATTCCTGCTCGACCTCCAAGCCGAGATCCGTCCCGACGGCGCCCTACAGCAAATCCTGTTCGATGAGCTCGCTGCCTCCGCCTGGAACCTACGACGCATCCGCCATATGGAAGCAGAAATATCCGCTCAAGCCGCAAGCTACGCCGACATCCTCAACAACCCCGACCTGACCGCCAAGCTCGACCGCCTCGCCCGCCACAACACCCGCATCGAGCGCAGCTTCCATCGCTCCCTCCGCGAGCTCAAAGCCTTGCAAACAGACGCCGCCCTCACGCCCACGCTCCCCGCTCCAATAATGGAGAGAGCCCTTCCTCTCGCCTCAAGAACGCAGATTGCAAAACGAACCCAAGCGCTAGCGCTCGGAGACCGCAAAAACGGCGTCGAAGACTTCTGGTCAGGAGCCGACGCGGAGGCGGCCGCTCTAAAATCCGCCTTCGAGAACCACGCGCCGCCAAAAACACTGGCCGCCGGGGGCCTATAGAAACAAGCTTAAAGGTCCGATTATCAATAGGAAGCGTAGGGCAGGTTGCCAACCTGCGCGCCGATTGCCAATCGGCGCACGCTCAGGTTTAGGAGGACGCACCACAAGTGGCCATTGGCATATTAGGCGGAGGCTTAGCGGGCATTGCCATCGCCGCACACCTCGACGAACAATGCGAGGTCCTGGAAAAGGAAACCCGCGGCGGAGGCCATTGCCAGACCGTCCAGGAGGATGGCTTCACCTACGACGCCGGCGGTCCGCACATCATCTTTTCGCGCAATCAGGAGATGGTGGACTACATGGTTTCGCTCCTTGGCGATAACGTCCACCGCACGCGCCGCAACAACAAAATTTTCTACAGGGGCCGGTACGTAAAATATCCCTTCGAAAACGGCCTGTTTGACCTGGAACCCCAGGATCGCTTCGAGTGCCTTTACAACTACATCAAAAACGACTATCCGCCGCCGAAAACCAATTTCAAAGAATGGCTGTATCACCATTTCGGAAAAGGACTGGCCGAAAAGTACCTCATCCCCTATAACGAAAAAATCTGGAACGTTCCGGCCGAGCAACTGGGCCTGGAATGGGTGGAAGGCCGCGTACCGAAGCCGCCGCTGGAGGATGTGATCAAGGCCGCGGTTGGCGTCGAGACGGAAGGCTACACCCATCAGCTCTATTTCAGCTACCCGTTGCGCGGAGGTATTGAATCCCTACCGCGCGCGCTGGAACAAAAAGTCGCGAACATCACTTCCGATTTCACCGTCGAACGCGTGTGGAAGGAAGCCTGCCAGTGGTGTGTCTCGAATGGCCGAGCTACTCGCCGTTACGAGAAGCTGGTTTCCACCATCCCCATCCAGGAACTCGCGCATGCGGTGGAAGGCGTCCCAGCCGAGATTGTCGCGGCCGTGGATTCGCTCCGCTATAATTCGCTCATCACGGTAGCTGTCGGATTCGACCACGCGAGACTCCCCGATTACACCGCGATTTACGTGCCCGATCCCGAGGTCCGATTTCACCGCCTGTCGTTCCCCGCGCTGTTCAGCCCGCACAATGCGCCGCACGGCAAGTCGATCGTGGAGGCCGAAATCACCACCAATCCCGGCGACGGCACGCACGAGATGTCGGATGAGCAGATCCTGGCCGACGTGATTGGCGATCTGGAAGGCATGGATCTGGCACACCCCGGCGAGGTCTGCTACGGCCGCGTGATCCGCACCAAATACGGTTACGTCGTTCAGGACGACAACTACCGGCAGCACCTGAAACAGGCCAAGGCATATTTCGAACAGATCGGCATCCCGCTCTGCGGACGCGTGGCCGAATTCGAGTACATCAACATGGACGTGTGCATCGAGCGCGCCCGCAAGCTGGCGGACCGCTTGAACCACGAAGCGGCCGTCGGCGTACAGCCCGCGGAGGTCGCTGTATGAAATCGTCTCAGCGGCCCTACTTCGAAATCGCGAATCCCGAGATTCCCAACATCCTCAAAAGCCTCCCGCGCGGGCTGTCGGTTTTGGACGTCGGATGCGGCTCAGGCGTTCACGGTGCGGAGCTAAAGCGGGTGCATGGGCACCGCGTGACAGGCGTGGATCTATCGGAACAATCCATCGCCAAAGCGAAGACGCGCCTTGAGGATGCTTATGTCGCCGACGTCACCCGGCCGGACCTCTATCCCTTCTTCGGCAGCCGCAGATTCGACGTGATTGTCTTCTCGGACATCCTGGAACACCTCTACGACCCCGCAAGTGTCCTCACCAGCCACTACCAATTGCTGGCTCCAGGCGGGCATGTGCTGATCTCGCTCCCCAATATTGCCATCTGGAACGTGCGCCTGGCGGTATTGGCTGGACGGTTCGAGTATCAGGATACCGGCACGCTGGATCGCACACACATTCGTTTCTTCACGCGCGGCAGCTTCCGTAGGTTTGCGCGGGAGGCGAGCCTCGATATCTCAAAAAGCCGCATCACACCCGGAATTCTGCGGCCCTTTGTCCCGTGGATCAAGAAAGTTTATGGCCGGACGGGCAGCGCGGACGGGCGCGAGGATTCATCGTCCATTATGGAATCCGGTCCGTACCAGTTTTATTTGAACTGGTTCTACCCGATCGAGCGGGCTCTCTGTAGCCTTTGGCCGGGTCTTTTGGCGTTCCAGTTTGTTATCCTGGCGGAGCCCGTCATCTCGATCTCGCACCAGCTTCAGGCGTTGCAAACCTGCGTAAGCGTCCCGCTGGAAGGGGTTTTGGAAAGGCAACACAAATGATTTCAGTAGCAATGATCACGATGAACGAGGAAAAGGCGGTGGGTAGCGTCATCGCGGACATTCGCACGGCACTCGAAGGCCGCGAGCATGAGATCGTAATTGTGGACAGCAGCCGGGATTCCACTCCGGAAATCGCGGAGGGGTTAGGCGCGCGAGTGATCCGGCAGTTCCCGCCGCAAGGCTACGGCCACGCCATGGCGCGCGTTCTCCGGGAGTGCCGCGGCGATGTGACCGTCACTTTGGACTGCGATGGAACGTATCCGGCGGCGGAAATTCCGCGGTTGGCGGACATGGTGCTCTCCGGCGATTGCGATCTGGTGAACGCCTCCAGGCTGGAAAAGCGCCCGGCGACGATGCCTTTTCCAAACTATCTGGCCAACTGGCTGTTTGCGGTCGCTGGCCACATACTGGTGGGAGTAAAATCCACCGACCTCCACTCCGGCATGCGAGCCTACAGTCGCCTGCTGATCGAACGTGTAAAAGTGGATCCCCACGGTCCGGCCTTACCGGTGGATTTGCTCTTGAAACCGGCCCTAATGGGCTTTCGTATCAAGGAAGTCTTCATCCCTTACGGCGAGCGGATCGGCGAAACCACCCTCCACCGCTGGACCTCAACGCTGTGGACCTTCCGCCGCATCTTCCGCCTAGCCTTTACGCACCCAGCCTCGCACTGACCCCAGCCCCTTTTCTGCCGCCTGCCTCCTGCCTTCTGC
>PMUN01000096.1 GCA_003166875.1 Bryobacterales bacterium
GGGTGACGCGATTATCGACATCGATGACTTTGCCGGTCAGTGTGTCGAACTTGATGTCCAGGTTGTTGAAGCGCCCGTCGACGCGGGTTTCCAGGGTGCTGAACCGCGTTTCCACGCTATTGAATCGCGCGTTCATGGCGTTCCACTGGATCACGTTGGTAAGGATTCCGATGAGGACAGCGACGGTCGGGATTCCGATGGCGAGATAGAGCTGGACGTCGGTCACTGAATATATTCTACTGCGAGTGGGCAAATCCTCTCAGGCACTGAGCGACCCACCGCTTTTGCCGTAATCGCGATGAGGATTATTTCACGATAAGAGCGTTGGAATTTATGTTGTAGGAGAGCAGCCAAGCCTTTCCGTTGTTCAGGCGCCATCGGAATTGCTCCGTTGCCTCCCCTTCTGCGAATTTTGTTCGATAAACGACGGCCGTTGAAGTTGCGGTCACGTTCCATCCGGCCGACTGCTTCGATTGTGTGGCGCCGAGTTTGCGATGAATCGCCGAAAGGAGCTGGGTGAACTCCTTTTCGGAAGTCGCTTTCCGAAAAGTATCGTCGGTATCCAGGTATATCGCCGCATACTGCTCTGAATCGAGACGCTGATGGAATCGTTCAACAGCGGCCGTCGCGTCATTGAACTGCTGTGTGACGTGCTGTGCAATGTTTCAGGAGGATGTTGAAGCCGCCAGGACGAGGAGCAACACCCCGAGGACCGAATCAGAACTTCTTGAGCCGAATAATGAATCGCGCATTGCCGCAGCCGTTCCATGTATTCTACTCTCAGCCCTGATTATCTGTACACTGCTCCTATGAAGAAATTCCTCTGCTTGCTGGCCGCGCTGCCGCTTATAGCCGCTGCGCCGGAGCAAGAGATCCGTGCCGTGATGGACGCGCAGGTGGCTGCCTGGAATCGGGGCGACATTCCTGCATTTATGGAGGGCTATGACAATTCCGAAGCCACCACATTCGTCGGCACGGCCATTACGAAAGGTCACGCGCAGGTACTGGCGCGTTATTTGAAGCGCTATCCGACGCGGGAGAAGATGGGCACGCTGCGATTTGCTGATATCGAAATGCGGATGCTCGGGAGTGACTATGCGTCCGTGATCGGGAGATTTCACCTGGATCGCGCGGCGGATGCCGGGGGTGAGGCTTCGGGTATCTTTACTTTGCTGTTCCACAAAACCGGCGGGGGCTGGAAGGTCATATTGGATCATACTAGCTGAGCGATATGGCGACTACTAGTGGGCTGTCCGCTGTGAATCTCTACTACTGCCGTGCGTCGCCAGGAGTGGCGACGCGGCACGCAAAAGTGCGTGCGCTACGCGAATGCATGGGATTTCGATGCTAGAGTTCACTCGAAGGGGCGCACTGCTTTCCGCACTGGCTTTTGTTGGCGCGCGACTTCGCGCTCAGGGCGCTGAGCTGGATCAGGCGCTTTCACTGCCCGATTTCGAGGCGCTGGCGCGCAACCATATTTCACACGGGGCGTGGGAACGCATTCAAGGCGGCGCTGCGGACGAGCTGACGGTGCGATGGAATCGCGAAGCCTACGACCATATTCGGTTGCGGCCGCGGGTTCTGGTGGACGTTTCAAAGCTGGATACGCGCATCAATTTATTCGGACAGGAGCTGCCGTTTCCGATCCTGCTGGCTCCCACCGGAGCGCAGGGCTTCGTTTATCCGGACGGCGACTTGGCGGTGGCGCGTGGTGCGGGCGCGGCGCGGGCGACGCTGGTGATCAGCAGCAGCGCGTCGTTGCGCGTTGAAGAGGTTGCCAGGGCCGCCACCGGTCCAGTCTGGTTTCAGCTTTATGTGCAGAAGGATCGCGGCTTCACGCGCGATCTGGTGCAGCGGGCGGAGGGTGCAGGGTGTCGCGCGCTTTGCGTAACCGTGGATTCGCCTACACAAGGTGCGCGTAACCGCGAAGAACGTGCGCGCGCCGAACTACCAGAGCGGCCATTGCCGAATCTCAACGGCAAAGATTATCTCGATCCCACGCTTAGGTGGAAGGACATCGACTGGCTGCGGTCATTTGCGAAAACGCCGGTGTTGTTGAAGGGCATCTTGAATCCAGATGACGCTGCAATCGCGGTGAAGGCGGGGGTTGCGGGCATCGTGGTGTCCAATCACGGCGGCCGCAATTTGGATACTGTCCCGGCTACTATCAGCGCGCTTCCGCTAGTGGTGGCAAAGGTAGCAGGGCGGATTCCAGTGATTGTCGATGGAGGCGTACGGCGTGGCACGGACGTGTTGAAGGCGCTGGCGCTGGGGGCGACTGCGGTTGGGATCGGCCGGCCTTATCTTTATGGGCTGGGAGTGGGAGGCGGGGAGGGCGTCACGCGGGTGGTGGAGATTCTACGGAGGGAATTTGAAATGGCGATGATGCTCACTGGGAGGCCGACCATTGCGAGTATTGATCGGTCGGTGATTTGGGAGTTGTAGGACAAGCCTCCGGCTTGTCCATTGGGCAAGCCGGAGGCTTACCCTACTCGGAGGTGGGGAATTATCGCTGGGCCCAATATCTGTCGCGGGCTTGGACTATTAGACCCTTTTGCTTCACGGATAGCTGGATCTTGCGGAACTCGGAGATCCTGACTGGCTGATCGGAAACATAGCCGAGGCTGTATTGACTGCGCAGCTCGTCTTGAATGGCGGCGTAGATTTGATCGATGCCATGTTTCTTGGAAACATCGAAGAAGCCGCCGCCGGTTTCTTTGGCCATTCGAATGAGGCCACGCGAACCGTCCGGTGAGCCGTACAGGTAGAAGCGGGGATCGGAGAACAGGATGGAATAAATGAGCGTGTCGGCGCGCTGGGCCGCGTCCACCGCATCGGCCACGGTTGCGTCGCTGCCTTCATCGACACCATCGGTAAGCAGGAGCAGCGCCTTGCGTCCGCTCTGCTTCTTCATAATTTCGTTGGACGCCTTCACCACGGCATCGTAGAGGACGGTTCCCTTGCTGGTCGAAGACCCCATTTCGAGCTCCTTCCGGCTGGGCGTATCGACGTAAGCAAGCGCGTCGTTCAACTTTCCGAACGATGAAGTGAGCGATTGACGCAGGATCATGGCCATGTCGAACTGCATGATGAAGACCTGGTCCTTGGATTCGCGGAGCACTTGGTCGAGGAAGCGGAAGCTGGCGGTACGCTCGGAATCGAGCACGCGCACCTGGCTCATGCTGGTATCCACCATCAGACCGAGCGTCAGCGGGAGATCGGACTGGCGGGCGAAATATTTGATGGCTTGTGGGCGCCCGTCTTCGGCGAGCGAGAAATCATCTTTAGTGAGGTCGCTGATGATTTCGCCTTTCTTAGTGCGCACGGAGGCTAGCACGTTCACTACCTTGATTTCGGTTTTAAAGGTTGTCTCGTCCTGGGCGCGAACCCGGAACGCCGAGCACGCAGAGGCTAGTAAGAGCTGGCGGCGAGAAAGGTACATCTGTTGATTAATTATCGCATTGCCCGTTTCTCGTTTCTCGTTGGGTGCAATCATTTGTTACCAGGCCGCGAACGAGAAACGAGGAACGAGAAACGGGTTTAACGCTTTACGTCGCGGTGGGTTTCTTTTACTTTAAAGCCGGCGTGGGCCAGGCGCTTGCGGATTTCGCTCGCGATCATTACGGAACGATGATGGCCTCCGGTGCAGCCGAAGGCGATGGTCAGGTAGCTTTTGCCTTCGCGAATGTAGTGCGGGACCAGATAGACCAACAGCTCTGAGATGCGTTCAATGAACTCCACTGTTTGCGGGAAAGATCGGATGTAGCGCGCCACCCTGGGATGGCGGCCGGTGAGCTTTTTGAATTCGGGAATGTAATTGGGATTGGGAAGGAAGCGGACGTCGAACACCAGGTCACTGTCGGGCGGGACGCCGTGCCGGTAGCCGAAGCTGGTGATGTCGATCCGAATATTGGCCTGTTCGCGGCCGCCGCGAAATTTGTTCTCAATCACCTCCCGCAGTTCATGCACGTTG
Source organism: Bryobacterales bacterium (assembly GCA_003166875.1). GTDB lineage: Bacteria > Acidobacteriota > Terriglobia > Bryobacterales > Bryobacteraceae > Palsa-89. The sequence continues at coordinate 3,974 of PMUN01000096.1, forward strand.
AATTTGGAGGTGTTGATGATGTGGTCCGCCACAGCTCGGATGGGAGCCAACTGTTCGCGCTCCTCTCGAATGCTTTTGGAGACCGAGGTGGTGATACCGAGCGGATGGGGGCGGCGGGTCTCGCTAAAGCGGCGTACTAATGTACTGTCGTCAGCTTCGAGATACACGAGCGTGGCACGAACGCGGCGCCGCAGTTTCTTGTAAATGGCTGGAAACTGCTTTAGACCGAGGCCTTCGCGGATGTCGATTACCAAGGCGGCGCGGCGGACAGTTGGAGCATCCTGGGTGAGTTCCGCGAATTTCTGAATCAGCCCGATGGGCAGATTATCGACCGCGTAGTAACCGATATCTTCGAAGGCTTTGAGAACCGTGGCCTTACCGGAACCGCTGAGGCCGGTAATGATCACAAGTTGAGCGTCGAGGGAATCCGGCGGTTCCTTGGTGCGCTTGGCCACTAGCTTTCGATGAGATCGAAGTGCCCATCGGCCCGGCGCATTAGCACTGTGACCCGATCGGTGGAGGCGTCGCGGTAAACCATGTAATCCTGCGAAGCATCTATTTCGAGCATCGCCTCATCCACGGTCATGGGTTTGCTACCGTCGCTATGGTTGACGCGAAAAACTTTCTTGCGATGCTTGCCTTGCGCTGCAGGGACTGCAGCCTTTTTCTTTCCACTCTTGGGGGAAATGGCGGCAGGTTCCACTGCTTGCGGCGCGCCGGTCTCTTTGCCTTGGCGCCGTGTGGTATCGCGGAACTTGGTGCGCAGTTTGAGCAGCTGCTTCTCCAGCCGTTCCACCGCGGCATCGGCGGCCGTGACCAGGTCTCGATCGGTTCCGACACCGACCAGGGCGTGGTCCCAGGCGTTCATGGTGATTTCCACCTTGCGTAGAAACCGTTCCTGGCTCAGGATCACGTGGGCTTCCTTGTCCCCTTTCGTCAGCTTGGATAGCTTCTGGATCTTCGCCTCCAGTTTGGCGCGTTGTTTCGACGGGAATTCTTCATGCCTGCCTGTATAGCTTATTTTCATGGAAATTGACCTCCGCGCGACGAGTGTATTTAGTCGCGAACTCGCCGCTGATGCGTGGACGGAATCTTCATATCTTCACGATACTTCGCAACTGTTCTTCGAGTTACGTCTATTCCTTCCGCCTTGAGACGCGCGGTGATCTGCTCGTCAGTGAGGGGATGCTGTGAATCTTCTTCTTCGATCATCTTCTTCACTCTACGCTTCAAGATGAGTAGCGGCGTCGCGCTGCCGGCCGAGCCCTGCACCGCTTCCGAGAAGAAATACCGCAGCTCAAACACACCCTGCGGCGTGTCGGCGTACTTGCTGGCTACAGCGCGGCTGACCGTAGAGGGATGTACGCCAATCTCCTCGGCCACTTCTTTGATCATCATCGGCTTAAGCAAGTCGATGCCGTGTTCCAGAAAGTCGATCTGCCTGCGAACAATGGATTGGCAGACTTTCAGAATGGTCTGCTTGCGCTGTTCGATATTTTTGATGAGCTGGATAGCCGCCGCGTAGCGATCCTTGACGTAGTTACGAATTTCCTTGCTCGGCTCCTGATCGCGATCGAGCATCTTCCGGTACTGGGCGTTTAACCGAAGCTGGGGAAGATCGTCATCGTTGAGCTGGATGATGTACTCGTCGCCTTCCTTGAAGATGTAGACATCCGGTTCAATCTGACGGGCGCCCTGGTCGGAGTAGCGCAGGCCAGGGTAAGGATCCAGGTGACGGATGACATCCAGAGCGATCTGGATGTGCTCGAGCGGGCGGCCCAACACCTTGGCGAGTTCCTTGAACTGGCGGGTCTCGACCAACTTAAGGTGGTTGGAAACAATCTGCCAGGCTACGCCGCCTTTGCCGTTCCGGCTTTCAAGCTGCAGCAGCAGGCACTCCCGGACGTCTTTGGCGCCGATGCCGGCGGGATCGAGCGATTGCACGATCCGCAAACCTTCCTCGATCTCCTCCATGGTGTGCTGGCCGGTATCGGCGATTTCTTCGAGGGTTGCGGTGAGATAACCGTTCTCGTCCACGTTGCCGATGATGTTGTCGGCGGCGTCGCGCACGTCTTCCGACATCACCAGCACACTCAACTGCGAGTTCAGGTGGTCGGCTAGGGTAACTGGGGAGGAAAGGAAGGTTTCAAANNCGAAGTCGATCTCGTCGAAGGGATCCTTGTCGGTTTTCTGATCGGGGGTGGTTTCGGTTTCAGGCGCAGGCGTTGTGGCGGCTGGTTCGGCGGCCGTTTCGATGGAGGGGAGAGCGGGGCCGTCGTAATCAAACCCAGCGGCAGCTTCTGTTCCATCCGCGGCGACACCGGGCTCGGCAGCCGCTGCGCCATTCACGGTTTCAAGAATGGTTTGATCGGAAGGCTCGGAGGTGCGCTCGGATTCAAGGATGGCCTGCACTTCTTCGGGCGTCAGCTCTTCGACGCCATCGAGCGATTCCTCGAGGACCGGATTCTCGGCAATTTCCTGCGTGATCATATCCTTCAGCTCCAGGCGGTTCAGCTGAAGGACCGTGACCATCTGGACGAGTCCCGGCGTCAGGATCTGCTTCTGCGCGACTTTCAGTTGCAGTCTGGGCGAAAGCATGGACATTCTGTACTCATCATAACACCGTAACAACAAGCCTTCGGCTTGTCGGGCCAAGTCGGAGACTTACCCTACGGAGGACTTATAATCACGGCGATGGGCAGTTCTCCTTCATCCCGCGCGGCCGGCCAGGCTAGGCCCTATCTCTCGATTTATTTCGTAAACATTTTCGTTCGCGATCAAGAGCGCAGTCTGCGATTTTACGTGGATCAGCTTGGATTTGATCTGGCCTTCGACGCCAGCTATCAAGCGGGGCACCGATGGGTAGCGGTGGCGCCACCCGATGGTTCCACAGTGCTTTTGCTGATTCAACCTAAGCGCGATTCGGCGGAGTATAAACTGATCGGCCGGGCCACGCAGGTTGTGCTGGTAACCGAAGACGTCACGGCGACGTTTCGGGATTGGCGCGAGCGCGGGGTCCGATTCGGGTTTACGCCGCGCCTGAGGCGGGTCAAGTATGAACCGTCCAGGCCCGTACCGCAGGCTGAAGGAGGCACGCCGGCCTGGGGCGGAGTGTTTACTCGTTTCGAGGATATTGACGGAAATTCTTTTACGCTGGTCAGCATCGACGAAATGAGCCGGACCATCCAGGCCAAACGCCGCGCGGCAGCCGAGAAACTGGAGGCGGAACGATACGCCGCTCAGGAACTGGAAATCGCGAAACAGGTGCAGGCCCGGCTGTTCCCGCAAACGAAGCCGGCCTGCGGGACGCTGGACTACGCGGGCATTTGCATTCAGGCGCGACAGGTGGGTGGCGATTATTACGATTTTCTGGATTTGGGCCATCAGCGCCTGGGCCTGGTGGTGGGCGACATTGCGGGCAAAGGAATGGCAGCGGCTCTGTTGATGGCCAATCTACAAGCGAACTTGCGCAGCCAGTACGCAGCCGCGCTGGATCAGCCGCAATTGCTGCTGCGCTCGGTGAACCAGCTCTTCTACGAAAATACGGTGGACAGCGCCTACGCCACGCTCTTTTTTGCGGAATATGATGGACGGACCGAGCGGCTGCGCTATGTGAACTGCGGGCATTTACCGGCTTTACTACTGCGCAGCGACGATACTTTTGAACGGCTCGGGTCTACATGCACAGTGCTCGGGCTATTCAAAGAATGGGATTGCGCGCTCGGGGAAAACGATTTCCGTGCCGGTGACACGTTGGTGCTTTACACGGATGGCGTGACCGAAGCGTTCAACGATGCGGATGAAGAATTCGGAGAAAAGCGCTTGATGGAGGCGATTCGGCGTCATCGGCATCGGTCATCCGAGGATTTGCTCACGGCGATCGTTGAGGATGTCCGCCAATTCAGCCCGCGTGAGCAGTACGACGATATTACGCTGATCGTGGCGAAGTGCCAGCCGAGTTAGTCCGTTACGCAGGCGAAGCGAGTTTAGTCAATCAATTCGTCCCATCCGAGCGCGTACCCCAAAGCGCGCTTCACCTCCCGATGCCGCGACGGTGGCAATGCACCGACGCGCGAATCGAGCCACTGGCGCGCCGCGGTGCGGATATTGTCAAGGTTCGCGACACATACGGAGGGCAGTCCTTCGCGGCGCCCAAGCTTGACTTCCACTGAAATGGTGCGGACGGTGGTGGTGATCTCAGCGACAATGAACTTATTCAGATACTGATATGCATCATTGCGGCTTAACAGCAAAACGGGACGCCGGCCTGCCGGCGGAGGCAAATTAGCCCACCAGATCTCGAACTGCCTCACGGCTTATACGCCTCGGCCGTGGACCAGTCGTCGCCATCCAGCGCCGAGTCCGGCTGTTTGCGGTACGCTTCACGCATGGCGCGGTACTCCGCCTGACGGATAGCCTTGCGAATCGCTTGTCGAACAAACTCGGACCTCTGGCGTTTTCCGGGTGCTGCAACGCGGTTCAATGCTGTTAGCGTCGGCTCATCCAGTTGGATCAAGAGCGCCTTCATATACCTTCATTATATAGAAAGTTGATATGCTTCCGGCACTCGGGGCGGCGGTGGATTGATGGGCGATGCCTGCTGTTTACTGCTGTTCCGGACCCCATTTGATGGTGAATGAACCTTTTTCATCTACGATGGTGTAATCCGGGGGTGGTTGAAAGAGGCTTTGATCCGGCTCGCTGCGGGAGATATTGGTCAGCTTCTCGGTGCGATCTCCGGAGCGCGGAGACATCGATTTATTGAGGACCGGAACCTTCAATTCCGGCGATCTCCAGTTCTCGTGCACAGAGGTAATCGGGCGGTCGTTACCCACTGAGCCTTCCGGCCATGTGATGGTAGTGCGCGTCCCCTCCGCCAGCACTCCCTCGATGATCTGGTTCTCCAATTTTTCGTGGACCGTTTGGGGGGCATTCGATTCGGCGGCGGGCGTTGCTGCCTCTGTCTGCTTCACCTGGCTCACGAACGCCTGCGCCCGGCTTGCGGCGGTAGTCCCTGCCACCGGGGCTAACAGCATCTGTCTGTGCGCGACTTTTCCGAGGACGTCCAGCGTGTATTTGACTTGGCCAACGGGATCCGTGATTTCGATCAGGATTGGCCGCTCGGTAGCGTTGGGCGCCATGTCGGCCGGGCCCTGGAACGGGGATCTTTCTTCGCGCGTCCGGCCGAACGAATCCCGATAGACCTTGGTGGGCGTCCAGGTGTGCGTGATATGTGTACCATCGGCGAGGGTCTGGACGGTCTCCGTCACTATCTCGCCCGAATAAGGGGCGCCGGTGACGGGCGTGAACCGGGACTGCGCACCAATGTGCACCTCCCCTCGAAATCCGCCGGGGCCGGTGCCTCCACTCGCGGCGTATTGTCCGAACGCGGTTAGGCAACCGAGCGCCATCAACAAAGCCAGACGCGTCATAGTATCGACCTCTGCCGGTATTATGCGGCGGACCGCTGTGGAAGTCAACGGAAAGAGCGCAAGGTTGCGAACATTTAATCGTGAAATCTGAATGAATATTCGAGATTAAGGGGTAGGCCCGCGTGATCGTATGATTATGGAATGACTGTTCATGAAGTGCTGGTCCAATACGAGTCCAGATTAGTCGAACTGCAGGCAAGCATAGCCCAGCTCATTTTGCCGCATGCGCAGGCTGTGGGCGTTCTTGCGATTGCCGTTGGGTTGTTCCTGGCAGTCAGTCTTTACGCCATTCGGGGGCAGGTGTCCTTTCTCTGGTCATCATTGCCGATTCCCGTGGTGGTTGTTTCCGCGCGACGACTGAAGCGGAATCGCGAAATGGAATTCCGGATGTGGCGCCTGAAGCGCTTCTACGACCGTGCCGTGCAGCGGGTGAAAGGAAACTGGGCTCGCTCCGGAAGCACGGGAGAAGAGTTTAGCGATCGAGGGCACGTCTATGCAACGGACTTACATGTTGTCGGCGAGGGATCTCTTTTCCAGTTGCTTTGTACTGTCCGAACGTCGATTGGCCGTCGCGGGCTAGCCAATTATCTGTTGAAACCTCCGGTCGTCGAAGAGACACTTTTGCGCCAGGAAGCTGTCCGCGAACTGCAAGGAGGGACGAATATCCGCGAGAGCATCGCAACGCTCGGCGAATTTGAGTTTCAAGAATCACAGCAGGACACTTTCGAGGAATGGTTGAGTTCCTCCAGGCTTTCCGTCGCGCGTCTGCCGCGCGTTACGCTTGCCATTACGTCGGGGCTACTTGCCGGCATTGTTCTCGCGGGCTTGTTAGGGATGGTTTCTTGGACCAACGTCGCAATCTGGACATGTCCCCTGATCGCCTTTCACGCTGGGGTGGGCCTCTGGTTCCGAAACCGTGTAAATGGAATGCTTAGCTGGCTGCGCCCGGTGTCCCTCGAAACGCGAGTGTTGCGAGAAGGTCTTCAGCTCATGGAAGCAACGCAATTTAGATCGGCCAAGCTGCGGCAACTCGCCGAGCAAGTCCGCAATGGCTCTGGCGCTATTCGGAAACTGGAGCGGATGCTGGATGCACTCGATCAACGGGACAAAGATTGGTTTTACTACCCCTCGCGCGCTCTTTTGGCCGGTACGCAATTGTGCATGGCAATCGAGCAATGGCGAACGGAGCACGCAGGTTCACTCAGGGTGTGGCTGCAGGCATGGGCGGAATTTGAAGCGTTAAATGCGCCGGCGACTTACAGCTTCGAGAATCCGGATCATACATTTCCAGAGTTTGCGAGTGGTGCGGCGCACTTCGAAGGGCGGGAAACGGGACATCCACTGCTCGCGCGCGTGTCCTGTGTTGTAAACGACGTGGAATTGAACCGCGAGTGTGCGTTCTATGTGGTAAGCGGATCGAATATGTCGGGGAAAAGCACGCTCCTGGGAACGATCGGATTGAATGCAGTGCTCGCGTTCGCCGGCGCTCCGGTGCGTGCACGCGCACTTCGATTGTCCGGTCTTTCGATTGTTGCATCGCTCGCGGCGATGGACTCCTTGTTGAACGGAAAATCGAGATTCTTGGCGGAAGTTGACCGGCTGCGCCAGGCCATCGAGTCAGGCGCGCCGGGCCGGCCGGTGTTATTTCTCGTGGATGAGATCTTCGGCGGCACTAACTCGCGCGACCGCCGCATAGCGGCAGAAGCGGTAGTACGTACACTGATAAACCGAGGGGCGATCGGACTATTGTCGACGCATGATCTCGCGCTCACCGAAATCGCAAGCGCGGAGGGGATGAGTGGAGTTAATATGCACATGGCTTCCAGAAATGAGGGCAACCCGATGGATTTCGATTACCGATTAAAGCCGGGGGTCACAACCGAAACCAACGCGCTGACTATCGCCAGGATGGCAGGCGTGCCGGTTTAGGACGTTGCGGTTTCATTCCGAGCGTGCGACACGCCTACGCTACAATGACCAGCGTGCCCGAACCATCCCCCGATTACCACGAAACTTTGGCGAAGGTTGCGATTTTTTCGGGGCTTTCCCTTGAGGAATTGGGCTTTCTTGCCCAGCGCGCCGTCCCGAGGCATTGCTCGCCGGGGGAAATCCTTTTCAGCGAGGGCGAGCAGTGCGCGGGACTCTATGTGGTGGAGCGCGGGCATATCCGCATCTTCAAAAGCTCCGCCAGCGGGCGTGAGCAGGTGCTCAGCATCGATGGGCCGGGAAATTCGGTGGCGGAGGTGCCCGTGTTTGATGGTGGAAACTACCCGGCCTCCGGTTCCGCGGTGGATCATGCCACGTTGCTTTTGATCCGAAAGCAGGATTTCCAGGCGCTCTGCCTGGAACATCCCCAAGTGGCGCTTAAAGTTCTTCGCGTGGTGGGCACGCGACTGCGGAGGCTGGTGGGGATCATTGAAGAGCTCTCGTTCGCCACCGTGAGGCACCGGCTCGCGGCGTTTCTCTTACGTCTGGCACAGCGAGAAGGAAAGCGCACGGCGGAAGGCGTCGAGATTGAGCTTCCAGCTAGTAACCAGGAACTGGCATCGCAGATCGGCACGGTGCGCGAACTGGTATCGCGCAACCTCTCCCGCTTCCAGGCGGAAGGGTTCCTCAAGATCGAAGGCCGCAGCATCGTGATTCTGGATCAAAAAGCGCTGGAATCGGAGCTCGACGGCGCTCAGTAAGCCGCCTGTGACAAAAGTCATCGCAATAAGCGCAGGCAAAGCATAGACTCATGCTTTAGAGCTTGTCGAACAACCGTGCGGCAAACCGACTCCCTCACGGTCGCGGTTCGGTAAGCGGCGGTTCAAGGAGAAACCCATGAGTGTGATGACGGAGAAAACGGTCCGGGAAATTGCTGTGGAATTTCCGGGATCCACTCGAGTTTTCGAGAAGCTGGGGATCGACTATTGCTGTGGCGGCGGACGGCCGCTGGAACAGGCCTGCCAATTGGCCAATGTTTCACTGGAGCAAGTTGTCGATTCTCTGGAAATGGCGGAAACCGAGGCCCGCGCGAAGCTCAAAGACAGGGACTGGCAGAGGGAGCCTCTCTCCGATCTGATCGCGCACATTCAGAACACCCACCACAAGAACACGCGCGAAGAGCTCGCACGTCTGGGACCGCTAGCCGACAAGGTGTGCAAGGTCCACGGAAAGAATCATTCCGAACTGGCGGAGATTCGCACTGCTTTCGGAGTTCTCTCGCAGGAACTGACGACACACATGCTGAAGGAAGATTCAGTTCTGTTCCCGCATATCGTGCGCATGGAGGAATCCGTCATCCAGAAAGAGCCGGTATTGCCGCCGCCTTTTGGAACAGTGCGCAATCCAGTGGCGATGATGATGCACGAGCATGACGTGGCCGGAATCGGATTGCGCGACCTGCGCCGGGCGAGCAACGGCTACACCGCGCCGCCGGATGCCTGCATTAGTTATCAGACGTTGTACGGAGCTCTGGCCGAGTTCGAAACCGATTTGCATCAGCACATCCATTTGGAAAACAACATCCTATTTCCGCGCGCCATCGAAATGGAAAGAGCATGCTCGTAGCTTACAAAAAGCTATGGATTGCCCTCGCGTTGGTGATAGTCATTTCCTTCGCGGTTTTAGGCGGCGTGGGAATCCGGGTTCTGAACAACGCGCCACCCATCCCTACCCAGGTTGTGACCTCCAGCGGCCGTGTTCTGTTCGCCGGCGCGACTGTGCAGGATGGACAAAATGCTTGGCAATCCATCGGTGGCCAGGAAGTAGGCACCATTTGGGGACACGGCGCCTATGTCGCTCCCGATTGGAGCGCGGACTGGATACATCGCGAGTGCATGTTCATCCTTGATCGCTGGGCCGTCCGATCGGGAGCCGCGAATTATCAGGCCCTCGGGCCGGAAGAGCAGGCCGGGCTTCAGGCGCGTCTCAAGCTGATCATGCGGACCAATACATACGATGCGTCGACAGGCGTGATTACGCTCGATCCGGTTCGCGCCGAGGCTTTTGATGAGCTGGAGCACCACTATTCCGACATATTCAGCAATGGCCGCAGCGACTACGCGATCCCGCGCGGCGCGTTGACCGATCCCGCAAAGCTTCACCAGATGAGTACGTTTTTCTGGTGGACGGCGTGGGCGGCATCCACCAATCGCCCGGGATCCGAAGTCACCTACACGCAGAACTGGCCGCACGAGCCACTGATCGGAAACGAGCCGACCAGCGGAACCGTAGTGTGGAGCATCCTCAGCTTCATTCTGCTGCTGGCGGGCGTGGGCGGCATGGTTTGGTATTTCGCTTCGCAGCCACGCACGGTGGAGCATGAACTTCTGCCGGTGAGCGATCCCTTGCTCGGCTTGAAGCCCACTCCTTCCCAACGCGCTACCGTGAAGTTCTTTTTCGTAGTCGCCGCGCTTTGGGTGGTGCAGGTTGGGCTCGGCGCTATAACAGCCCACTATGGCGTGGAAGGATCCGGTTTCTACGGGATACCGCTCGATCAATTGTTGCCGTACAGCGTGGCGCGTACCTGGCATCTTCAAATTGGATTGTTCTGGATCGCCACATCTTGGTTAGCCACCGGGCTCTACGTGGCCCCAGCCATTAGCGGCGGGGAACCGAAGGGCCAACGATTGGGAGTGAATCTGCTGTTCGGCGCGTTGCTTTTTGTGGTGGTGGGGTCGCTCGCCGGTGAGTGGATGAGCATCCAACACAAATTGGGCAACCTTTGGTTTTGGTTCGGTACGCAAGGTTACGAATATGTGGACTTGGGCCGCTTCTGGCAGATCCTGCTGTTCTTGGGCCTGACTTTCTGGCTGTGGCTGATGTGGCGCGCGTTAAAACCTGCGCTGGCCAAACGCGACCATAGCCATTCGTTGCTGCTGATGTTTCTGCTCGCGAGCGTCGCAATCCCATTGTTCTATGCCGCAGGCCTGATGTACGGCCAGCGCAGCAACCTGGTGACGGTCGAGTACTGGCGCTGGTGGGTGGTGCATCTCTGGGTGGAAGGATTCTTCGAAGTCTTCGCCACGGTGGTGATCGCGTTCCTGCTGACGCGGCTGAAGCTGCTATCGCTTCCAACCGCTACGCGCGCTGTGATGTTTTCAACGGCTGTGTTTCTCTCGGGCGGCATCATCGGAACGTTTCATCATTTATATTTCGCCGGCACGCCCAATATCGTGCTTGGTCTGGGATCGGTTTTCAGCGCGCTCGAGGTGGTGCCGCTGGTTCTGATCGGTTTCGAGGCCTGGGAGAACATACGCCTGGCACGCGCCCGCGAACAGCACGTGTGGGTGACGGCCTACAAGTGGCCCATTTATTTCTTTGTCGCCGTAGCATTCTGGAATTTTGTCGGCGCCGGGCTGTTCGGATTCCTGATCAACCCTCCCATCGCCCTCTACTACATGCAAGGTTTGAACACCACTCCGCTGCATGGACACACCGCGCTGTTCGGCGTGTACGGGATGCTGGGTCTGGGTTTGATGCTGTTCTGCCTGCGCGCTCTGCGTCCCGGCCAAGCATGGAAGAACGGTCCGCTCGCGTTCGCGTTCTGGACCATCAACGGCGGTTTGGCCGCGATGGTGGTGTTCAGCTTGTTGCCGATTGGTCTGATGCAGACCTGGGCGTCGGTCGAGTACGGAACCTGGTATGCACGCTCCGCAGAATTTCTACACAGCGGACATATGAACGAGCTGCGCTGGATGCGGATGATCGGCGACACCATTTTCGCGGTGGGGGCATTGGTGCTGGGATGGTTCGTCCTGGGACTGCTGACCGGCCACTCCTACGATAAGCGCGGTTATGTGGTGGAGGGTGAATGGGAGGTACGGCCGCGGGAAACGGTGACTGGAGGCCGGCATTGATGTAGCGCACTCCTCGGTGCAGCGTTCACACTCTTGTGAACGCTTGGAATGTATCCGCACTCTTGTGTTCGCAAGAGTGCGAANNCACGAGTGCGTGCGCCACGATTTGCGGAAACGGGGGAAAGTAAGTGTCCAAGAAGCTTTGGAAGCGCGCACCCAAAGAGCATTCGCAGAGTCTCCGTCACGCGATGCAGATGGCCTTCCTCGCGCTCAATGTCTGGATCGGCATTCAGTTTTACCTCTTCGTGCGTTATTACGAAACTGGAGGAGGGTCGCTGTTGGTGGCCCGTCCTCCCGGAGTGGAGGGTTGGCTGCCCATCGCCTCTTTGATGAATCTCAAGGTCCTGCTCGCGACCGGCGGTATTCCCAAGCTTCATCCCGCCGGCATGTTCCTGCTGATCGCGTTCCTGGCGATGTCGTGGATCTTCCGCAAAAGCTTCTGTGGTTGGCTATGTCCGGTGGGAACGGCTTCTGAATACCTGTGGCGCTTGGGACGGAAGATTTTTCGACGCAACTTCCGGCTGCCACGCCGCGCGGATATTGCGCTACGCAGTCTCAAATACATCTTGCTGGCGCTCTTCCTCTATGCCGTCGGCTCCATGTCGGTCCCTGCGATCCACGCCTTCCTGGAGGGTCCTTACGGCATCGTGGACGATGTGAAGATGCTCAACTTTTTCCGCCTGCTCGGGCTCACTGGCGGCGTCGTGATGGCGATGCTGATCCTGGCTTCGGTTTTCATACAGAACTTCTGGTGCCGGTATCTGTGCCCTTACGGCGCATTGATGGGGCTGGTTTCATTGGCGAGCCCTCTACGCATCCGCCGGAATCCCAGCTTATGCATCGATTGCGGGAAATGCGCTAAAGCCTGCCCTTCAGCGTTGCCAATGGATCGGCTCATTACGATAGAATCCGCCGAATGCACTGGCTGTATGCAATGCGTGGCTGCGTGCCCCGCCGCTGATGCCCTCTTTCTCTCGGCTCCGCGCCGAAGACGAGTGCCCGGCTGGGTTATGGCCGCGGGCGTCGCAACATTGTTCCTGGGTGTCTGTGGCTGGGCGCAATGGAGCGGCAACTGGAACACGAATCTTCCCAGCCGCATTTATTTTGAGTTGGTTCCTCACGCGAACGAATTCTCGCATCCGTAGCGGTGCGTGAATCGGATTCGCTCCCTCATGGCCAAAATCGGTTGGCAGGCGAAAGCGCCTGCCCCACTTCGTCACGCGATCAACGCGCTACCGGATTGCCTGCGATATAGACGGCCTCAATCGATCGCAAGTTGCGGATGTTGATGCGCGGATCGGCGCCGAGCACAATCAGGTCGGCCCACTTGCCAACCTCCAGCGTGCCCAGATCCTTGGCGCGCAGGAATTCGGCCGAGCTTTTGGTGGCGGCCTTGATCACCTGCCACGGCGTCAATCCCGCGTCCACCATCAGCTCCATTTCCCATTGCTCGAAGAAGCCTGGAAAACGGCCGGGTGGTCCGGTGTCCGTTCCCATTCCGTACGGGATTCCCGCATCGGCCAGGCGCTTCAGATTCTTCTGCGCCATTTCGAGGAGCCCGGCGTATTTTGGAAAGTCGGGATCGGCCGCGATTTTCTTCTGATAATCCGGATCGCTCAAAGTGGTGATCACGGCCGGTGAAACAGCGCGTGTGAAGAACGGATCGGTGAGGAATGCGGGTGGCTTCGCATACACGAACATGGACGCCTCGCGCGTGAGGGTGGCGGCGGATTGCCAGGTTCCGTGTTGCTTCATGCTGTCGATCAATTCCTGATCCACGGGCTGATCGCGTACGCTGTGCGCCAGCGCGTCCAGGCCGGCGTTCACCAACTGCTTGGCGTCGTCCAGATAAAAAATGTGGGCGTCCACCCGCAATCCCTTCCGGTGAGCGTTCTCGATGATGGCCTTGGTCATTTCGAACGGGATCTTGGGGCGATGCCCGAGAGAATCGTCCACCCAGACCTTGACGATATCCACCTTTTTCGCCGCCAGCGCATCCACGTCCTTGGGGATCTCGGCGACATTCTCAAGATTGTAGGTGACCGAGGGCATGCCGCCCACGCCGCCCTTCAACGTGAACCCCCGGCCGGCTGTGTAGACGCGCGTGTACGTGGGGCGCCCCGAGCGCTGCTCATCGCGGATCTTAAAGATCAGGTCCTGATCCGTTCCCAGGCTCAGCACCGTGGTGACGCCGTACCAGGCATAGGTGCGCAGATTTTTTTCGATGTTCTCGCGCGTGTAGAATTGCGCGTTCTGCGTGAGGTCCACGGTGTTGCCGATGTGGCCGTGCAGATTGATGATGCCCGGCATGACAAATTTGCCGTCCAGGTCGATCACATGAGCGCCGTCCGGTTGGGTTAATCGCTGCGCAGAGCCGATGCGGACGATGCGGCCGTTATCGATCATCATCGCGGCGTCGGCAACGGCCGGACCGCCGGAGCCATCGATCAAGGTGAAGTTCTTCAGCACTTTGATCTCGGCGCTAGCGGGCAATAAGAAGGCGAGCAGCAGCAGGATTATTTTTTTCATTGGTTCGCGGTTGGCAAGCCGGAGGCTTGCCCTACGCTGACGAGGTCTGATTCCAGGATCGCGGCCAGACGCACGCCCGCTTTCGTGAGCTGCTCACGGACCACTTTGGTTCCATCGTTTTCGTAGGCTGATGTCAGATCGGTCACCAGTGGGGCTGGCTTCTGGTTGTCGCAAAAATTCTGGAACGGGATGCCGCGATACACCTTCGACACAGCCAGCTTGTAGGACTCCCAAGCGATTTGGTCGACCGAAGCGCGCGCCCACTTGTCAGCTTCGGCGGGCTTGATGCCGGCCATCAGGATCCCGGCGAAGACGCGATCGTCGGTGATGTTGGCGTGGTTCATCAGCAGCTCTAGCTCCGAGCTGTCCCAGACGTGATGCAGAGCGACGTTCGACTCCTTCTTGCCGTCCAGAGAGAAATTCACGTGCTCGGAATTACCGCCCTTATCGCAGGCACGCTCGGCGGCGTGCAGGGGCTGGTGGATGTCGCCCATAAGATGCACCAGGAACAACAATGCCTGGCGCCGTTGCGCGTCATCTTTGGAGGTTCGCAGAATCTGGGAGAAGCTCGCGATCCGCGCCGTGACACAATTGTCGTCCTTACACGACGCCTCCAGCGTTTTCGCTTTGGTGGGCACGGGGATATCGATATAGTGCCAAAGACCGTTCGTGGAAGGCACGTCGCCGGCCAACGAGCGGCACATAAGATCGGCGGGCGTGGGATTGCCCCGCGGATTGCCGCGGATTGTATCGGCGCAGCTTGCGATATCTACGATCGAGTATTTGCCGTCGAGGAGGAGCTTGTTGATTTTCTCGCGCGCCTGCGGCGAGAGGCGCTGCTCGGCGATGATGGCGACTATGCGGTGACCGGATGGTCCCCAGGCGAAAGCGGGCAAGGCAGCCAGCAAGAGGGCGATCGCGGAGGGAAAGGAGCGTGGACGCATCACTGATTCGCCGCCTTGAGATCGATGGAGGGAAGATTTTTGTCGCGCAAGGATCGGTTCAGCTCCGCAAGCGGGCCGTTCTTCAAGGCATCCCAACTGGTCACCAGCGCGGCCAAATCGCGACTGGCTTGTTCGTAGAGAGCGTAGGCTTGGGCGGGAGGTGTCCGGTCCGCGCTATCGACGACGAAGTTGACGGCGCCCAGGTTGGTTTGAACTGCGCCCACGCCGGAAGGAGTCGCGGGAGTCTGCCAGCTTGCTTCAACGCCGGAAAGTTTTTGCGCCTCGGCTTCCACCTTCGAGACCAATGCGAGCAGCGCGGCATCAGGAGATTTCTTCTTGATGTCCGTGATTTGCGCTCGCAGTGCGGCCAATTCCCTGGTCAACTGACCGTTCTTTGCAATTTCGGTTGTTGCCTTCAAGCCGAGATCGAATTGCCTGGCGAGGTCAGTGGGCGTGGCTGGGGACCGCGGATCAAGCACCACCTTCAATGCCTCGGTGTAATGTTGGCCTGCGACGGTGAGGCGGACCTGATAAGCGCCCGGTATGACTTGAGGACCCCGGACCGCCTGGCCGTAATCATTCTCCGCGGCTCCGGCTGTCTCCACCGCACATCGCAGATCCCACACGAACCGGTTCAGCCCGGCGTGAGCTGTCAAGTGAATGGGCGGCGTGATCCAGATATCGGCGATGGCCTGCCGTCTTCCGCGCGCGGCGCCTGGACGATCATGCGTTGAATATCGGCGCATCAAATCACCCTTCGCATCCAGTATCTCGAGCGTGACTTCGCCTGTGACGGCCGACTTCAAGTAATAATCGATCACCGCGCCATCCGGTGGATTCGCCGCCTTGGGGATCTCGGGCGGAAAAGGCGTTCCTTGAAAACCCTCGCTGTTCATCCGCGTAGCCGTGGCCGGTTTGTAGAGGAACACCTCCGATGATGCGACCTTTTCATCGATCTGGCGCAGCGGCGAGAAATCGTCAAGAATCCAGAAGGATCGTCCGAACGTTGCGATCACCAGATCGTTGTCATGAATGATAAGATCGCGCACCGATACGGTGGGCATATTGAGCTGCAGGGATTGCCAGTGATCCCCGTCGTCAAATGAAACAAACACGCCGGTCTCGGTGCACGCATACAGCAAGCCGCGCCGCTTGGGGTCTTCGCGAATGGCGTTCAGGAACGACGGTTCTTCGATGCCGCTGGTGATCAGAGTCCAGGTCTTGCCGTAGTCGCGCGTGCGATAGAGGTAGGGCTTGTAGTCGTCCAGCCTATGCCGGTCCACGGCGGCGTAGGCGGTTCCGTCCTGGAAATGAGATGCCTCGATGTGCGTGATCTTGCTCCAGTCGGACATTACGTCTTGCCAAGGTTTAATGGTGCGCTGGGGCCCTCCAACCTGAATGGGCAGCCTCGGGGTACTGACGTTTTGCCAGGTCTTGCCGCCATCGCGCGTGAGATGAATCAGGCCGGTGTCGCTGCCGGCCCAGATTTCGCCAGCCACGAGCGGCGATGGCGCAATGGAGTAGACCACGCCGTAGCCGCGCAATTTGGCATTCTCGATGGTCACTTCGCCAGTAGCTGTGTTCTTGTCGGCTCCGGTTAAATCGGGGCTAATTTCGCGCCATACCAGGCCGCCATCGACGGTCTTCAGAACATATTGGGAGCCGTAATAGAGAGCGTGATCGAGTGGCGAAAATACCAGCGGCGCAGTCCAGGGAAAGCGATATTTTCGCTCCGCGATCTCGACGCCAAAAGCAGGCGCTGGCCACGGCGTGATGATCTGGCCTTGGCCCGTGCGCTTGTCGAACCGGGTGAGGGTTCCGTAAGTATTGCTGACGTAAGAAATGTTGGGATCGTCCGGATCGGGCTGGATGTAGCCGCTCTCAGCGCCACCCACCGAGCGCCGGTCGTATTCGGTGATCTGGCCATGATCGGTGCGGCTGGGCAGCACCACGGTTCCGCTGTCCTGCTGCGATCCGTAAACGTTATACGGAAACTGATTGTCGGTGGCCACGTGATAAAACTGCGCGGTGGGCTGGTTGTACCAGGAACTCCAGGTTGTTCCGCGGTCGACGCTGATGCTGACTCCTTGGTCGGAGGCTTGAATCATCCGCGACGATTCGGCGGGATCAATCCAAAGAAAATGGTAGTCGTCGCCGCCCGGCGCGCCCTTCAAAACGGTGAACGTTTTGCCGCCATCCATGGAGCGATAGATGGCGACGTTCGGCAGATAGACAGCGTCGGGATTGTTCGGGTCGACCGTGATGCCGCTGAAATACCAGGAGCGGCTGTCGATGCGTGGGTCGGAGGATACCTGCGTCCAGGTCTGGCCCGAATCGTCGGAGCGGAAGAGCCCGGCTGCGGAAATGTAGTCGATGAGCGCGTAGACGCGCCGGCCTTGAGTTCCTCTAGCAACGGCCACTCCGGAGCGCCGCCATCCACCTGCGGGCAAACCGTGGCCGGTGATCTGGGACCAATGGTCGCCACCATCGGTGGATTTGAAGAGACCGCCGCCGGGTTGCTCCAACGGGGCATACTGGCTCCAGGGCGATCGGCGCGACTGCCAGGTTGTCGCGTAGATCACCTGCGGATTCTCGGGCTCAAAAGCCAGATCGGTGGCGCCGATATCGGGGCCCTTGTCCAAGATGCGCTGCCAGGTTTGGCCGCCATCCGTGGATCGAAATACGCCGCGCTGATCGTTGGAAGCGTAGGCATGGCCCAACACAGCGGCGTAGACAAGGTTCGGATTCTTGGGGTGCACCAGAATGCGTGCAATCTGCTTAGAATCGCGCAGGCCGCCACGACGCCAGGTTTTGCCGGCATCGGTGGATATGTAGACACCGTCGCCGGAGGAAAGGGACGATCGGATGTCGGCCTCGCCCGTGCCGGCATAAATAATGTTTGGGTTCGACGGCGCTACTGCGATTGTGCCGATGGACGCGACATGCTGATCGTCGAAGATGGGCGTCCACACCAGGCCGCCGTCGGTGGTCTTCCAGATTCCGCCGCCAACTGCGCCGAAGTAGAACGTGTTCGGATCGCCGGGGACGCCAGTGGCTGTGATAGCGCGGCCGCCACGGAACGGCCCGATCATCCGCCAGCGCAGCCCGTCAAAAAGATTCGGTGACGTTTGCGCAGAGAGCGCGGCGGCAAAGCAAAGCGCGGCTGAGGAAAGACAATTCCATCGCATAAGGCAGTACTCAAGAATATCATCGTCATGCTGCAAAACTGAGCCGCGACCGGGAGGGAGCGTAAGGAATAGACCGGAAGGCCACAACGTTTGTGGTAGCGCTCCCTCCCGGTCGCGGCTCGGCATGGGCGATGGGGATAAACTGAAGCTGCATGTCTAAGACTCTGCTGCTCGCGCTGTCGATTTTTTCCACTTGTTTGGCGCAGACCTACGCCGAGAAACTCGGCTGGAAGAAAAGCGACCGCGTACTGATCCTTCACATGGACGATGCGGGCATGTCGCACGATTCGAACATGGGAATTGAACAGGTGCTGGAGAAGGGCGCTGCGCGGTCGCTCAGCGTGATGATGCCGACGCCGTGGGTCCCGGAGATTGTGCACTACATCGAGAAACATCCCGGAACGGATGCCGGTCTTCATCTCACGCTCACCTCTGAATGGCACGAATACCGTTGGGGACCGTTATCGGGCGCAGCGGCCGTTCCTGGCTTGGTTGATTCTGAAGGTGCAATGTGGAGCTCGGTTGCCGCAGTGGTGACGCATGCGAAAGCGGACGAAGTGGATCGGGAGATGCGCGCTCAGCTCGAACGGGCCGAGCGCGTGGGCTTCCATCCCACGCATCTCGATACTCATATGGGTACCGTCTACGCCACCGCCGAGTTTCTAGAACGGTACGTGCGGCTCGGAATTGAAAAACAGATTCCGGTGATGATACCGGGTGGGCACGACACGTACATACAAGCCGACCGGCAAGCGGGCCGCATCGCGGAACTCAAAAGAGCGGGCGAATACCGTGAAGGGATGGCTCTGCCGGACGATCCCACGCTCGCGCCCGTCCGAGCGCTGGCCGCCAAACTCTGGAACGCGGGACTCCCGGTGTTGGACGATCTGCACAATACCAGTTACGACTGGAAGATTCCACCCGGAATCGCGAACGACGACGAAAAGCTCCGCCAATGGCGTACTCAGCGGTATATGGAGACCTTGGCTCAGCTGAAGCCGGGGCTGACCATGGTGATCATGCATTGCACCGCGCCTGGCGATACTTTCGCGCATATCAGTAGTTCCGGCCCCATCCGCAAAGCGGACATGCTGGCCATGCTGGACCCAAAGTTTCAAGCTTTCTTGAAGGAGCAGGGGTTCATCGTAACTACATGGAGTGAAGCGCTGGAGCGCAGGAGGCGTGTTCGATAATATAGTGTAGTGTCTGGTCCAATGACCATCACCGTTAAGAACAAAACACCCCTGGTTGTACCGGCTGCGGTTCGGCGCCGAGCTGGCTTGGACCGCCGAGCTATTGACGCTAGGTTGGCCGAGGCTCGGAAGGGGCCGTACTACGGCCCGTTTGATACCGCGGACGAAGCTGTCAAATTCCTACGCAAAGAAATCCGGGCCCGCCGGGCTGGTAAGCGCAGACCCTCCGCACCGTGAAAGTCGTCCTGTCCGACCGTGCCATTGAGGCACTGAAGGACGCGCCGGCGGCCGTTGAGCGCGCGTTTTATAAGCAACTCCGTTTCCTCGAAGACAACCTCCTGCACCCGTCGCTTCACGCTAAGAAATACGACGAGACCGCAGATCTTTGGCAAGCACGAGTGAACCGCGACTGGCGTTTTATTTCACCATTGCCGGCGACACCTACTGCATCGAAGACGTCATTCCACATCCAAAATAGAAGGCGGGAGAATGTAACCTGGCGGCCATTGCCTGTGCCGCCGGGTATATCCCAGCCCTGCGCGCCAGCCGGGTGGACGCCATGGAAGCCCTGCGGTATGAGTGATATCCAGTAGGGCCGAATAAGCGGAATTTTTTCTGAGAAGCTTGGCGGCATCGCCCCACTAGTGCTTCGTGGGAATAGTCCCAATTGGAATACGAGGGATCTCTGCGCGCATGCTAGAGTGGCGCGCGGCCTGGACCTCTGACCCCGTTAAACGCCTCCAATTCCTACAGCGTGCGCGGGCGAGCCCCATAAGCGCCCCGAGGAGTTTGTCATTGGGAGCCATCACCGTGGGGCTGGCATTTCTGGTGCTAGCGTTCTTGGGATTAGCTTGGGCCAGCGCCGCTTTAGTGCAACCCACCTGGAAGCGCGCAGCATCCCCCCAACCGCGATTCACCGCCCTGCCACGCTCATCGCAGAAACCGGAAGCCGCACCAGGGCGCGTCTGGCTGGTGGAGGCGAATGACCGGTTTGAGTTATACAGCAACGGACTCCGAGTGGAAACCCAATTCGTCACAAGTACTCAGCCCAGGGCGTATCTGTCCCTTTCCCGGGAAGGGATGGACACGCACCCAGCCAGGTTGCGCTTCGATCCGGTTGGAATTGTTTTCCATACCACCGAGAGCCACATAGCGCCCTTTGAAGAGGAACAGAACGGAACTCTGAGGAGGGCCGGCGAGGGTTTGCTGGAGTTTGTGCGCCGCAATCACTCGTATCACTTCGTGATCGATAGATTCGGCCGCGTGTTTCGCGTCGTGCGGGAAGATGACTACGCCAACCACGCCGGCCATTCCGTCTGGGCCGACCAGAACTGGGTCTATCTCAATCTCAACCAAAGTTTCTTCGGCGTGGCCTTCGAAGCCACGAGCCGGCCTGAGGACGGCCCGCCCGTGAATCCGGCCCAGGTGCACGCGGGGCGCATTCTGGTGGAGATGTTGCGCGCGCGTTACAAGATCCCGGCGGCAAACTGCGTGGCGCACGCGCAGGTTTCCATAAATCCATCGAACCGCCGCGCCGGCTACCATACCGACTGGGCCGCCGACCTGCCGTTCCATGATCTAGGACTGAGCGACAACTATCAGCGCCCGCTGCCTAGCGTAACGTTGTTCGGCTTCACCGCCGACGAGCTGCGGTCCGCCGACGCGCTTCGTCCTGCCCTCGAAGCGGCCGACGACCTGGTCCGGCGGGAAGCGGCGGCGCGTGGCATGCCACTCGAACGCTACCGGGAAGTTTTGCAAAGAAGATACAAAGACGCGATCGCGTCCGTGGGGAAACAAACAAATGTCAAATACCAATACTAAGCCAAACGCTTCGGCCGTCGGGCTCGACGTTGGCACCAGCCGCATCGTCACCGCCCAACGGCTGGACAAGACCACTCAATACCAGGCGCAACTCAACGCCTTCGTCACGCTTCCGTTTTCAAAATTAACCCAGGGCGTTCTCAAAAAAGAGCGCATTCCGCACCTGGTGCAGGGCACCGAGATAACCGTGTACGGCGACGAATCGGAACGCTTCGCCAATTTGTTCCACAGAGAAACGCGCCGGCCCATGTTGCGAGGCGTACTGAATCCGGAGGAGTCGAATAGCCTGAAACTGGTTCGTGAAATCGTGGTGCTGCTGCTGACGGCCGAGTCGCCCGGACAGGGCCAGAAACTTTGCTTCAGCGTTCCAGCGGCTCCGTTGGGCGCGACCCAGGAAGTGAATGCTCACGAAGCCGAGCTGAAAAGGATGTTGGACGATTTGGGTTACGAATCGAGCAGCATCGCGGAAGGCCTGGCTGTGGTCTATGGCGAAATGGAAAATTCCAACTACACCGGGATTGGCGTCAGTTGCGGAGGAGGATTGTGCAACGTCTGTCTGGCGTACCTGTCGGTGCCCGTGTTCAGCTTTTCCATCGGCAAGGCCGGCGATTTCATTGACTCGAGCGTCGCCAACCTGCGCGGTGAACCCGCCACGCGCATCAGGACCATCAAGGAGGAATCGTTCCACCTGAACGGCCACTTCGCCAACAAGATCCATCAAGCGCTCAACACCTACTACGAAGACATGCTGCAAGCGCTGGTATCGGCCATACGCGACGCCTTTGCCGGCGCCCAAAACATGCCCAAGCTCACGCGCCCCATCCCCTTGGTATTGAGCGGCGGCAGCGTCCTGGCGGCGGGTTTCCGGGATCGTTTCGAGAAGATCCTGCGGGAGACCGAGCTGCCGGTGGCGATTTCAGAGGTGCGCCTGGGAGCTAGCCCGCAGCATTCGACGGCGCGGGGGGCGTTGGTGGCCGCGCTCAGCGAAATGTAGCGCATCTTCGTAGGGCAAGCCTCCGGCTTGCCGGCAAGTCGGAGACTTGCCCCACAAGGATTTATTCGACCAATTGTGGCACTGTATAGCCGGCATTCACGTGCTTTTCCTTACTCCAATCGTGATACGTGTGGCACTCAAAGCAGCGCGCCTCGGCCGAATTTCCGCCGCTTCGATGACACTCGCGACACACCTGGATGCCTGGAATCAGTATGTCCGAAGTCTCCTTGCTGGTGGCCGCCCGCGCGTGGCACGACGCGCAGGCCAGCAGTTGGTGCGCTTCGTGATCAAAACTCGCATGCGGCAACCAGCGGGTTGTGATGGCGGCCTTCGCCACTACCGGCAGCGAGTCGGGGCCCTGGGGATAGCTGAGCGCATGGCACTCCTTGCAAGCTTTGCGCCATAGCAACAACTGCGCGTCCGCCAACCGCTGCGCCACCCATTCCTCCGCATTGCGCGGAATGGGGGGCACAGGACGCGTCGGCAAACGCTTGTCCGGTTCGTCCACGGTGTGAATTTGATCCGGATGCGCCACGATGTATTCGGTCAATTTCTTCACCACAAAATCGTAAACCACCCTCGGCTCTTTGTGAGGCACGGATTCCCGGAAGCGCCGGTCGAACTGCAGCGTGTGGCAGGCCGAACAATGCTCCCGGTAATTCACCGGCGACATGTATGCACGGCTCGGCAAGGAAAACGTGGCTGGGGTAATTTCCAGCTCGCCAAAGGGCCACGCTTCTTCGAATCCTGGCGGCCGATGACAATCCGCGCACTTTAGCTGGACGGTCCCTTGCGGCGCACGCAATTCCTTCTTGAGATGCACTTGATGGTTGAACTTGATGGTGCCAGGATCCCTTTGCCCGCTCCGCAGCGGCGCGAATTCCGGATGGTTACGATCAAAGTTGCTGATCTCAGCCACAAACCTTGGTGGCGTGTTCTTGTCCTTGGCCGCCAGATCGGCGTGACACTGCGCGCAGGCGCGGTCGCTCGTACTCGCGACCCGCATCACACCCTTGTGCTCCACATGGCATTCCGAACACGCCGGCGAAAAAGTCTGCTCGGCATGATGGATGGGGCCATCGTGGCAAGCCACGCAGGCGTTATCGGTGACGGTTCGCTGGAAGCCAGCCGAGGAGACGTGACATGCGGCGCATTTGTGACCAATCAAGGCATGCTGACGGGCGATCGGTCCGGCATTGTAAGGCGTGGGACTTCCGCGCAATCCATGCCAGCCCAACCAGCCCAGGCCCAGCAGGGTGAACACAACCGAGAGGATGCGGCGCCAACGCGGAATACCCTGCAGAGTCTTGAAGTAATCAAGATCGATGCGTTGCGCCAGCTTCTTGGTTGTGCGTGTTCGTCCGGCCATGATTGTTCAGTAACGCACCTCAGTAACGCAAAGCCATCACGGCGTGTACCGCTCCCAGAGCCAGCAGCGCAATGGAAAGCGGAACATGCACCAGGAGCCAGGCGTGCAACCAACGGTAGATGCGAACCTGACGGCTCAATTGGTATTCCTCTTCGCAGATGTTTTCGAGATCGTTCAGCACCGGGTGCACGGAAGCCACCGTTATCCGGCGCAGCGATTCGAAGACTTCAGCCGAGCGACGGGGGTCGGCAAGTTCCAGGCGCGCCGCGTCCGGATCAACCAGGAACGGACGCACTTTGCCCAGGTATATTTCGCGAAAGCGCGCGCGGTCCTCCTGCTCGATGTCGGCGAGCGTGCTCACGTCCTCGGCGCCGTACACGGTGGCTACCAACTGATCCGCTTCCTCGCAGAGCTGCGCCCGAACATGCGGAATCTCCTCGTAAATGGTTTCCATCGGTACGCGGGAAGTCATCATCCGGGGAATGTAGTGTTGGAGCAGAGCGCCCAACACACCACTCCCGATCACGATGAAGAACAGCCACATCAGGACCGTCGTCAAAGGCCCTCGAAACGCGAACCCGCCGTGGAAAAGGATCAGAGGCATGCTCAACAATCCCAGCCAGATGTGGCCGCGCATCCAGGTCTGAGCCCGGCCGATGCGCCAGACCGACACTTTCTTGCGAGCACCAAGGAGTCCGGCATACAGCATCAGAGCGTAGCCCGCGATGCCGAACGTAAGACCTAGCGCACTGCCGCCGCGCGGCCCGCCGGGGGCGCGCACGGCATAGAGGATGTAGATTGCCAGGCTGAACGCGAATAAGGCCAGCGTTGCAATCATCCAGGGCCGGTGTGTTTTATCGATTCGCATTGGTCCCTTATAGGGCAAGTCTCCGACTTGCCCGGACAAGACGGAGTCTTGTCCTACGGCTCATCGGGGGGCCTCCGTTTCTAGAGGCGTGCCTAGCCAGCGGAAAAATTCGTTGGGCTCTACGCGATGCGCGGCATCGTGCGGGCACGCGTACACGCAGCTTGGCTCGGCATGCTCGGTGCACAGATCGCAGGAGGTAGCCTTCTGTTTCTTTACGGCGATTTGCCCCTCCATCATCTCGAACGGGTGCATGTTGATATTTCCGTACGGGCAGTTTTTAGCGCACAGACCGCATCCGATGCACCAGTTCTCGATGATCACTTCGAGCGAATTCCGGCGCCGGATGGCGCCCACCGGGCAACCCACCATGCACAGCGGATCGCGGCACTGGCGGCAGGAGGTAGCCACCAGATACTTGTCGAATCGCAGTCCCTCGCGAATCAATCGCGTCACGCCGTCGTGCGCATCGGCGCAAGCGCGCACGCAGGCGTCGCAGCGGGTGCAGCGTTCCAGATCCAATACCAAAAGGCTCTGCGCCTCCATCAAGCCTTGAGCCAGAAAATGATCCAGCGGCATGCTGGTGGCCGTCGACAAGCGCTGCTGGTTTTGTTGCTGGCGCTCGCGAGCGAGACCTTCCAAGCTACTTCTAACTTCCGGAAACCGGTCCGTCATCTGGTGGAACTCTTCGGCGTGGATACGGACCAGCTCCACGTGATCGAGCGCGGTGCAAGTGGCCGTGCGTCGCCCTTCGCCCAGCAAGCCAATCTCTCCGAAGTATCCGCCGCGACCGAGATACGCCAGCACCAGATCACCTCCCGGATGCGGCTCGGTGACCTTCACGAAACCAAGACGGACCAAATAGAAGCTGTCCGCGATGTCGCCCTGATTGCAGATCACGTCGTCTTTGCCGTACCGCACCAACTCCACTTTGCTGCGCAGCAGGTCGATGAAATCCGGCGTCAGCGACGCGAACATGGGAACGCTTCGCAAATGATCGTCCAGGGCGCGCTTCTTGTAGCCCGCATCCAGTTGCGCCTTGAGGGTCTTGTTGCGTTGGATGATGTCCAGCACGTTGCGGAGCATTTCGAGCATCACGCAATCGGTTGCGGCACGCACCGTGGCCGAGCGCGGATACAGGCTCATGCACGTCATTTCGCCGAAAAGATCGCCTGGATTCAATGTCGCCACCGGATTGTCGTATGGCAAATCCACCGGCCCATCGATGGGAATACTGCGCCGCTGGCCTTCCTCTTCGCGCCGATCCTGCTGTCGGCCCGCCAAGCGGCTGGTGAGCTTACTGAAAAAGCCCAGCGCACCGCCTTCCGTTTTCACGTGCGCCATCGGCGTCGAAAGATAGACGTCCGCAGTGCCTTGCAGAATGTAGAATGCCGTTGAACCATACTCACCTTCCCGGCAAACGATCTCGCCCTTCTTGAAATGGCGCCGGACCACGGCGTTCTTGTTCAACTCGAGAAAAGTTCCGGACACTTTCTGGAAGTAGGGCAGGTCGAGCAGTTCTTCGACATTCACCGGCTCGCCGGGCAACACAGTTTTCACGACGCTCTTGTTGGTGAGCGCTCCGGTGGGACAGGACACCATGCACTCCCCGCAAGAGACGCACGAGGAATTGCCCATGGGCAGGTTGTAATCGAACGCGATGCCGGCCATGAAGCCTTTGCCGCGGCGGCCGAGCACATCATTGTGGCGAATTTCGTCGCATCCGCGAATACAGCGGTCGCACAAGATGCACGCTTCGTGATCCACCGCAATCACGAGCGACGAATTGTCCTGGCCGCGCGGCGAAAGCCGGCGGGGAAAGCGCGACTCGGATATACCCTCGTGGTGCGCCAGAGTTTCCAGTTCGCAATCGCCCGAATTCCGTTGGCGGGCGCAAGGGCTGGGATGGTCCGCCATCAGCAATTCGATTAAGGTGCGCCGCGCCCGCAGGACCTTGGGGGAATTGGTGGACACCACCATTTTGTTTTCGGCTGGGCGCACGCACGAAGCCGCGAACACCCGGCCTCCCACATCCACAACACAAACCCGGCAAACTCCCACGGGCGTTTCGTTTTGCTGATGGCACAAGGTGGGAATTGGAATGCCCTGCATGCGGGCGGCGTCGAAAACGGTGGTGCCTTCCGGAACCGAAACCGGAATGCCGTCGATGGTGAGTTGGACGTCGCTCATGGTCTTGCGACGCTCCCTTCCGGTCGCGGCTCAGAATGCATCGGGCAGACGCCTTCTGGACACTGCTTTTCGAAGATATGCGCTTCGATCTCTGGCCGAAAATGTTGCAACACGGAACTCAATGGCGCATGCGCGAACTGGCCCAGGCCGCAAATGGACGTCAGCTTCAGCGCGTCGGTCAGCTCGTCAATCAATTCGAGATCGGCCCTCGATCCTTTCCCGTGCGTCCAGCCTGTGAGGATGTCCACCATCTTTTGCGATCCCATGCGGCAAGGCACGCATTTCCCGCAGGATTCGTTACGGAAGAACGTCACGGCATTCAGCGCCATGTCCAGCATGCAGCGGCCCTCCGCGCACACTACAATAGCGCCCGATCCAAGCATGGAACCGGCCGCGGCGAGCGACTTGAAATCCAGACGGACGTCCGCCATGGAGGCCGGCAGATAGCCCGAGGAAGGACCCGATGGCGCGAATGCCTTCAAAGCTTTTCCATCCACGATTCCACCGGCGCGATCGTAAATCACTTCCGACATCGCGAGTCCCATGGGGATCTCGAAGATGCCCGGATTGAGCACATCCCCGCTGACGCCGACAAATTTCAAGCCCGCCGCGCCACCCTGCCCTTGCGCCTTGTACCAATCCACGCCGTTGATGAGGATCTGCGGCACGTTGGCGAACGTCTCCACATTGTTCAGTGCAGTCGGCTTATTGAAGACCCCGTGCGTTACCGGAAACGGCGGCTTGTTGCGCGGCTCAGCGCGTTTCCCTTCGATAGCTTCGATCAACGCGCTCTCTTCGCCGCAAATGTAACCGCCTGGACTCACGAAGATTTCGAGCTCAAAAGCGAGATCCGTTCCCAGGATGCCGTTTCCAAGCAGGCCTTCTTCATAGCACCTGTCGATTTCAAGCTGCAGGATGTGCTCCTGAGCTTGGTACTCGTGGCGGATGTAGAGAAAGCCTTTTTGTGCGCCGGTTACAAGGCCCGCGATGATCATTCCTTCGATCACCAGGTTGGGGAGATTCTCCAGAATGAAGCGATCCTTGATAGTGCCTGGCTCGCTCTCGTCGGCATTGCACACTACATATTTTTCAGGCCCTGCGGCTTTCCGAACGAGCTCCCACTTCATCCCGGTGACGAACCCCGCGCCCCCCAGGCCGGGCAGTCCACTGGCTTTCAACTGTGCGATCACGCCGTCCCAATCGCGCGTTTGAGCCAGCCGCCGGAGCGCGCCGTAGTGTTCCGAACTCTGGTATGGATCGGAAGCCAGGCCGTGGATGGCGGGGCCGGGTGCGAGTTGCGGCAGATCGCTGCCTCCCAACGCCGTCAACACTAGCGCCTCCGCTTGAACCGGCGTTGCCCCGCGATAGATGTGATCGTTGATGGAAATGGCGGGTGCACCGTCGCATTGTCCCAGGCAGGAACACACGCCAATGAAAACATCGCCGGCGTTCATTCCCTGGAAGCGTTGCTTCAAGCCGGTTTCGAGTGCGTCGGCGCCGCGCAGATGGCAGGACATGTCTGAGCAGACGCGAAGATTCACCTTCGGCGGCGGTTGGAGATGGAAATGTGGATAAAAATCAGCGACGCCGTGAATGCGATATAGCGGGATCCCTGTGCGTGCGGACATCGCTTCCAACTGTTCGCCCGGCAGATAACCGTATTGACTCTGGATCGCTCTGAGATCGTCGAAAATCAACCGCCCTCCAGCCGCATCATCGCGTGAGGTTTCATTATAGACAAGCACATGCCCGCGCAACCACCCATGCCGCTCCCGATTGTGGTGAAATTGACAACTAGTAATGAAAATCGGTTTTACCTGCGTTCTGGGCTTCGTGGTCGCCCACGGATTGGGGCTCGCCGCCGATGCTCCGGAGCCTTCGAAGTACACCGGGCCGGGATCGTGCAGTTCGCCGGCTTGTCACGGCAGTGTGCAGGCGCGCGAGGACACGTCGGTGCTCCAAAACGAGTACAGCACCTGGGTGGTGCGCGATAAACACGCGCATGCGTTCATCAATCTCACAAATCCGATTGGCACGCGAATGGCGAAAATCATGGGTCTGCCGAAACCTGATACTGCGCCCAGGTGCCTGTCCTGCCACGCTCTCGACGTGCCCCTGGATATGCGAGCCCGCACGTTCGATCTTACCGACGGCGTCGGCTGCGAGAATTGTCATGGACCGGCCTCTGCGTGGCTCGGCCCGCACACCACGCGCGACTGGAAGTACGACAAGTCGCTCGATCTGGGCATGTACAACACGCGGGATCTTATCAAGCGCAGTGAAAAATGCCTCTCCTGTCATTTGGGAAATGCGGAAAAGTTTGTGGATCACGAGTTGATAGCGGCCGGACATCCGGATCTTTATTTTGAGCTGGATTCTTTCATGTCCGTGATGCCGCCGCATTGGAAGGACGTGGACAAAGATCCGTGGCTGGGAGTTCGATCGCTAGGCGTGGGTCAAGCGGTGCAATTGCGAGAACAACTGAAGCGCATCGCGCGTGAATCGCAAGGAGGCATCTGGCCCGAATACGCCGAGTTGGATTGCTTCGCCTGCCACCACAGCCTGACCGCGGCCAAAGAGAGTTGGAGGCAGGAGCGTGGCTATCCTGGCCGGCGGCCCGGCAATCCGCCTTGGAACCTGTCACGCTATGTTGTTTTCCGCCGCGTCATTCAGGAGGCGGACCCGCAAGCTTCCCAGCAACTGCGCTCCCAAGTGGATGGTGTCAATGCGCTCGTTACCGCACTCGGGTCCGATCGAAAACAAATTGCGGCGGAGGCTTCCAGCGCCGCCCAAGTGGCGAACAGTCTGGCCGAGCGGCTGGCCGCGATGCATTTCGACCAGCCCACCACCTTGCGCCTGTTGAAGGGTATTTCCTCGGACGCCGACGANNTACGCGAAGAACGATCACCTGGCGAATGACACGCAGATCCGGGCTGCCATTCATGGCCTTTTCCAGCAAGTGGAAGACCCGTCCGCGTACAATGGCTTTAAGTTCGCACAAGCGATGAAGAGCTTGAACGCACTGTTTTGAATGATCGGAAAGCAACTCAAGATCACGTTGGCTGGGATGGTAGTCGCAGTGGCGTTGTTCTCAGCAGGCTCCAGAGGCGCTT
>PMUN01000133.1 GCA_003166875.1 Bryobacterales bacterium
TCTGATTGGCCACCGTGTCTTCGGCCACCAACACGCGCAAGCACTGCGTCGGTCCCCAGGCGTGCAACTTCGCGGTCGTGCCGGTCGCCGGCTCGCGGCCCGTCGCGGTGGCGATCGCTTCCCACACGGCCGCCTGCGAGACCGGCTTTTCCAGGTAAAGGTCGATGCCCAGGTCTTCGCAGCGCTGGCGAAACGTGTGCCGGTCGGCCGAGGAAATCATCATGATCACCGCTTTGGCCAACTGCGGGTCGGCCTGGATCTGTTCGACCAGCGTGAACCCGTCCATTCCAGGCATCTGCAGATCCATCAGAATCAGGTCGAACGTCGAGCGAGAGACTTTGTCGATTGCAGCCGGACCGTTGCACACGCATTCCACTTCATAATCGTGCCGCCGCAAAACATGACTGGCGATGGTCTGGGCAACAGAATCGTCATCCACCACCAGCAGATGGCCACGGACTCGCTGGAAATCAACCGGCCGCAGTTGAGCCTCAGTAGGCAGGCGTACGGGCAGTCTCAGGCTGAACGTGCTGCCCTTCCCTAGTTCGCTTTGGACTGAAATATCGCCGCGCAGCAGAATAGCCAGCTTTTGAGCCACCGCCAAGCCCAACCCCAGGCCGGGATAATTTCGTGAGAGCCCCGTCTCCAGCTGCCGGAACGATTCGAAAATGGTGCTCACATGGCTGGCCGGAATTCCGATACCCGTGTCACGAACCTGGATCGCCACCTCGCCGCGGCCCCGCTCGGTCCTGCTGGCCGACGCCGTAAGCTCCACTTCGCCCTTATTGGTGAATTTCACCGCATTGGCAACCAGGTGCCACACCAGTTGCCGCAATCGCAAGGCATCGCCGACCACGGCCTCCGGAAGGTCCCGATCAAATGTGTGCCTCAACTCCAAACCTTTCGATTTAGCCTTGAAGGCGAACTGGGCTATTACGCCCTCCAGCGTCTCGCGAAGTGGATACTCCTCTTCTTCCAAGTGGATGTGATTGGCGGAAAGAGCGGAGTATTCCAGCGTAGCATTGAGGATCTCGAGCAAGTTCTCCGCACAAAGCCGCGTCGCGTCCACGTACTCTTTTTGTTCCTCAGTGAGCAGAGTTTCCAGCAGCAGATCGGACATGCCGAGAATGCCGCTCAAGGGAGTTCGGATTTCGTGGTTGAGGCTCGCGAGAAACTGCCCCTTCAATTCGCTAAGCTCGTCGGTTTTCAGCACGATGCCCTAATCTCAACATCGGCAACTGGGGCCGTATCTTTAGGGGAGTTGCGTTTTCTAGGGTGTTACGCGGATGTTAGTCGCGTACCTCGACGTCGGACACAAAGAAATAGAGCAACCGCCCGCCGTCAGCCGGACGTACGGCTGGGCAATCGCAAATCAGGTCGAGCGAAAAGGGCTCTGAAGGAGGAATCTCGAATGTTCGACGATAGATTGTCCCGGTAACCGCGTGGTCCTGTCCGTTCTCGTAGGAAATCCTTATATCGTGCGGCTTTCCGTCCGCGGTTTGAACGCGCATCGAGAGTGATACCTTGCGCGGCACATCCAACGGGTTAACCAGAGTTATCCGGCCGTGCTGCAATGACCAGTGCCACGTGTGGCCGCCGCCGCGCTCTTCATAGTAGAACCCTCGCTCGAAGAGTACTTGGACGGGATTGCGTGCCAGCCGCTCTGAAGCCGGCATACCGGCCTCAGCTACATGCAATGCCGCGGCGTAGGCACGAAGATCAAAGAACGCGATGCGGCCATCCTCGCTCCATCGCGGCGCCGCACCGAGTTCCTGTGCGATCGCGTGTTCCGGAGACGCCCCTGGATCGTACCCGCCTTGGTCCAACCATAGGCCCGAGAAGCCGCGTTGCGAAATGCTGCGCAACATTTCCGGTACCGGCAGCGCCGCAGCCAGGCGGTTCCACTCCCCCGGAGTCGTCCCGATAACGGCCGGCCAACTCCACCGGTATTTCCACGAATGCAGATACGGGCGCAGTGAATCGTTTATGAAGGCCTTGCCGCGCGGGATCTCGTTGGGAAAGTCCGTATAGGGCAGTTGGAACACCGCCGAGTTCGCGGGTAACACCGTCTCGATCTGGCGAACGAAGTCGTCATCACCTCGGTACACCGCTTCAGAATGATCGTATGCACGTGACGGCACCGCCTGATCGTAGCCCGCCAGCACCGTGATCGCGGTGAGCACGGCGATTCTCAGGGCAGGCGGCAACCACTGGTCAAGCGGCCGCAGCAGCGTGGCCGCCGCGATGACAGAGAAGAAACCAATGAACGGAAAGATGCGAGTGTCGCAGCGTATATCCGGGGAGACAAACGCACTGAAAAAGTCGCTGAAGCCTCCTACCGTGGCGAAGAGGACGCAAATCAGAGTCAACCCCGTGCATGGACCTAGCAGATCAGCCGTCTGCGCGCCTCGAAACCACGGGCTGACAATAGCTCCGAGCGCAAAAACGACCAGATAGAGAAACCCGATAGAGCCAAACGTGCCCAGCCGGCCGGTTTCGTTCTCGTTTGAGAACGAGGGATATTTCGTCGCTCGAAGCCTGGCCTCGGCCGCTCGAAACAGCGGGATCGGATGGTCGGACACCGGAGTGACCAGGTACCTGATTTTCAATCCGTACAGCTCCGTTTCCGCCGGGCTCTTGAACGCCATGCCGGCATTGCTGCCGTTGCGCTCCCAAAATAAGAGCGATGGCGAGAGGTCCAACATCGCCGTTGCTCCCACTGTTGCTACTAGCGCGGCAGCGAAAACCGGCGCACGGCGATTCCGGCGGCTGAGCAATCCCAGCAGGCCCGCGGCCATGAGTACGAATGCCGCGAAAAAAGCGGTGTATGCGTAGGTGAGTCCCGCCGCTACGCAACCGATCCAGGCATATGCCGGAACGTCTCCGAATGTCGCCCACTTCCCGCGCACCACTTCGATAGCCGCAAGGGCCACCAGCGGTACAGCGTAGTAGAGGCAGTGCAAATGATGCGTAGCGCGGAAATATTCGTACGGCAGCAGCGCGAAAATCGCTCCGCTCGCGGCCGCGACGGTCAGGCTGAAATCCAGGCGCACCATCGCATAGCACGCCAATGCTGCCGTCACTGCGATGCCAATGATCCAATCCAGGTTCAGGATCAGCGCCGGGTTGCTCGTAAGATGGCTCAGCACCCACATCAGGGCGCTGTCGAGCGTGATGTTCATCGGAAAATCGCGCCAGTCCGCGCCGAAAGGCATTCCGAGCCGAGGGTTCCACCAGATCCAGTTCCCTTCCACGATGGACTTCGCGCGCATCAGGAAGATGTTCGCATCCGCCAGGTAGTTCAAAGGGAAGTGCAGATCCACTTTGTCCAGCCGCAGCGTGATCCACAGCATCACAACCGAGAGCAAAGCGGAAGCAGACGAAGCGAGAAGAACCCTTCCCTTCGCACGCGGCACTGCGGCCTCCTTACGGGTAGTGGATCAGATTGTAGGGCAGGATGCCATCCTGCGCGCGGTTGTTAACCGCGCCGTTTGCGCCGATTGCCAATTGGCGCGCAGGTTATCAACCTGCCCCACAGGCTCAAACTGAACCACTACCCTCCTTACGGCGTGACTCGGATGGTGGTGCTCCGGTGTACTCCATTTGCATCCAGCACGCTGTTGATTCCTTCCAGATCCACAAACACTGGCACGGGGCCTGGAGGTACATTGGCCGGAACCTTCACGTTGATCTGCCACACGCCGACGAATCCGGGCGCGAGCCCTGAGAACTCGATATCGCCCTGCGGCACGAAATCGGAATTGATGAAAACCTTGATGTCGCTACTGGTAGACAGCAGCCCCGTTTTAGGCGTCGGTTGCCCGTCCGGCGGCATGCCACTCACCACACCTTGGCCGGT
The DNA here is from genome assembly GCA_003166875.1 of Bryobacterales bacterium. Taxonomy (GTDB): domain Bacteria; phylum Acidobacteriota; class Terriglobia; order Bryobacterales; family Bryobacteraceae; genus Palsa-89. The sequence continues at coordinate 3,860 of PMUN01000133.1, forward strand.
TCCGTAGAGTGTGATATAGCTGCCTGCCTTGGCCGGATTGGCGCCGTTATTGACCGTTCCGTCCTGATTCGTCGCGGCCAGTTGGCCGTTGCCGGAGCTATCGACTGTAAAAAGCCCCGGCGAAACCGTATAGATGGTGAACAGCCAGCTTGCCAGCACCTGCCCCGTGGACTCGCGCACCACCTGGATCTCCTCCAGTCCACCCACCGGTGTCGCGGCTGGCACCTGGAAGTTGATCTGGCTGGGGGACGCATACAGTATCGGAGACGGCTGGCCAGCCACCAGAACCTGGACATCACCCAGCGTGTCGGGAATCGGCAGCGGATTCGGCAGGCTGTTGAAGTTCACCGTCTGGGTACCGAATTGGGCATTGGGGAAAGCGAAGATGCTGGCCAGCATGCCCGGGGCGAAACTTTCGAAGTAATTGGCTGCGTTCCCGGAATTGTTGAAGTCGATGGCGGGAAAGTAGAAAGAGACGCGATTGATGCCTTCGCCCACCACAGGATTGCCAAACGGATCGAGCGCGACGGCTACCGGGCCAACTACACCGATGCTGGCGTCCGGCGCCGGGTTGTTGATCACGTCCTGAAACTTCGGATAGCGCAGCAGTTGGTTCCCGCCGGTGTTGGCCACCCAGATTTCGCCTGTCACCTTGTCGATATCTACGCCAAGCGGATTGCTGATGCTTGTGATCGAGAAAGTCACCGGCGGATTTCCGCCGGCCAGAGGAACTGGGGGAAAGATGGCGATGCGATTGTTGCCGGTATCGGAAACATAGAGCTGGTCGCTCGCATCCAGGGCAATGTGGTGCGGTCCTGAAAGTGTGGTCGAAACGGTCGAGTTGAAATCCGCTTGTCCGAAGACGTTGGCTGCGGAAGATCCTGACAGAAAATCGGCGCCCACCGGCTTGCTGAAATAAAGGACACGATTCGCAAGGGGATCGGAAACCACCAGTCCTCCATTTGCGGTAAAAGCAAGCCCATAGGAACTACTCATGGTTTGGCTGCTGACATCCCTGATCGGCTGGCCAAAGAAGGTGGTCTGCCCTAACACAAGATCGGCTGTTGGTATGCCGGCGCCGGCAGGCTGGGCGAACGGCGTCGGGAACCGGAGCACGCGCGCGTTGCAAGCATCCGCCACGTACAAATTCCCTTTCGAGTCCACCGCCAAACCCTCCGGCGACCACAAACCCTGATTGTTCGCCTGGGTGGGATTGTTGGTCGGAAAGTTCAGGAGTGCGGTTCGTAAATCGGGTTGGCCAATCACCATGTCAGCGAACGATCCCGCGTTCACTTTGCGGTAATCCTTAAAACCTAGCACGCGGTTGTTGAGCGGATCGGCAATATAGAGATGCGGAGGATTGGACACGCTGTCAATAACAACATCGCCTCCCACCGGGAAAGGGAAGGCGCCATTTGCAGTACACGAGCCGAAGTTATCCGTGAATCCAACTTCGCGGCCCTCAATCAGGTTGAGGGAGTTGTAGGGAAAATCCAATTGCCCCAGCAGCCGGTTGGCAGCCGTAAACATGCCACCGGACTGCTGCGGGAACACCAACAGCCGCTGATTTCCCGCGTCTAGCACGTACACATCGGACCCCGCGACTGCGCCGGCCACCGGCCCGCTGAGCGTGGATGCAGTGGGCTGCGGAAGGCTCTGATTGGATTGGAATCCCTGGAAATTGGTTTGTCCGATCACCACCGTGGCGGGGGGCGAAAACGCAGTGGCCTGGGCCGGCCATTGGTCGAATGAAGCATATCCCAGGATTCTGGCGTTTCCTGTATCCACTACATAAGGAGTGTTGCCGATGAAGAAAACACCCGAGGGCGGAATTGCCCCACCTCCGCTGGTCGTGGCGCCCAGCGTGCTTTCGCTGATCACCGGCGGAATCGGCTGCGCGGTGGTTGGCAGCACCACGCCCATAATGCGCGCGGCCAACTGTCCGATGGCGAAAGGTGGAGTGTACACCAGCACGCGGTTCGCGTTGTCGGCGACAAACAGCCGGCCCACTGCATCGAATCCCAGCCCGGCGGGTTGGATTAAGAAGCTCGTTCCGCATCTCTCATTCGCCACGGTGGAAGCGCCGCACTGGCTTTGACTCGCAGTGGCGGGGATCTGATTGGATACAAAATCCTGCTGCCCCAGAACCAGATCCGCTGAGGGCGCGTTGGTGGCGCCCGCTCCAAGCGCCTTGGCTGGAAAACGCAGCACACGATTGTTGCCCGCGTCGGAGACCCATAAGTTTCCCTGCGCATCAATCGCAATGCCGGAACGGAAGATGCTGCCGCCGCTGGCCAACGCAATCGTAGCCGCACTCGGCGCCGTCTGGCCTTCGTTCTCAGAAGCGCCGTTCAAGTCCTTCTGCCCGATGATCAGATCCACCCTGAGCAGGGCGCCGGTCTGCGAAAAGGGTGCAGGATAGCGCAAGATCCGATTATTCCCAGCGTCCGCTACGTAGAGGTTTCCGCTTTTATCGGCGGCTACGGCGTCCGGCGCCGTGAGGCCGGTACTCAAGTCTGAGCCGGGGCCTTTCCCAGCGGTCGAAAGGAAATCCCGCTGCCCGATCACCTTATCCGCGAAGTCGCCTTTGGTAAAAGCTGTGGCGTTTTTCCAAGCCAGAACTCGATTGTTGCCGGTGTCGGCCACGTACAGAATTGGTGGCGAGTTGGAAATATCCAGCGCGAGCGCTTGCGGCCCGTTGAATTCCCTGCCCTCCACCAGGTTGGGCGCGGTCGCAGTGAGCACTCCCTGCTGTTGCAAGACCGCTTGCCCGAAAATTCGCGAGGGGGCCGGATTAAATACGGTGGACGTGGGAGTCTGCCCGTCCAGGGCCGCAACGACAGCGGCACAGACAGTAATCGATTGAAGAAGTCGCATCGGAAATCACAGGTGAGACGCACGCGCGGGATACGTCCTATCCATTGATATCACACCCGGGTGGTGCGTGACATCCATGTGCAACCCTACGAAGCTGCAGCCGAGCCGCGACCGGCAGG
>PMUN01000198.1 GCA_003166875.1 Bryobacterales bacterium
CGGCGTATCACGGTCAGCACCTTCTGTTAGCCATGCATGCAGTTCCCATGGGGGTGGCGGCGGCGGTTTTCACGGCGGTGGGGGTGGTGGTGGGGGCGGCTCCCACGGCGGCGGGCGCCGGTAACCTCTGTTCTGTAACGGCGCGATGAAGAGGCCGGCGTGTTGGGTTTCACAGCCCATCGCGCCGGCCTTCGCCTTTCTACCGACCGCTGGTTTGTGCTAATACCAGACTCCTGGTATTTATTGCCAACGGCCTCTCCCGTACCATCGAATCGAGAGCTTCATGTGGCACCTTGCCGAAATCCTTCCGAGACGCCACCGGAGTTCGATCCCGGTTGTCACAATACTCTGTCTCCTCGGCGAAGGTCCGGGCCGTTCGCTGATGACCGGAATTTGCCATCGCAATCAATGGGGAGCCTCCTTCTCGAAAACACGGGAAGAAGCCGAGCGATTCCTTCAAAAGCTCAAACCGCAAATAATGCTCTTCGACCGAGACATAGCAGGCGCGGACTGGCGGAGCTTAGTGACCGGCTTCGCCGCAGCATCCGGAGGCGCGTGCATCATGCTGGCCTCGAAAGTCATTGACGACTATCTCTGGAATGAACTCGTCTCGTGCGGCGGTTATGAGGTGGTGCGAAAACCACTTCGAGAAGACGAGGTGTGCCGCGCAGTGAGAATGGCGTGGTCCTACTGGAGCAGTGCGGCAAAACGGGCTTCGAGCACTACGAAATAACACCCTTTCGTACGGCGTAGAGAATCAATTCCGCGGGGCTGTGTAGACCTAGTTTCTCCTGCAGATTTCTGCGGTGCGTTTCCACCGTGTAAAGGCTGAGGTTCAGGGAGGCCGCGATTTCTTTATTCGATTTGCCTTCGGCGCTGAGTTGTAGAATCTCCCGTTCGCGAGAGGTTAGCAGATCGTAGCTGTCATCCACTCCTCGCGTTCTGATTTCGCGGATATAGTCCTCCACTAACATTTTGCTGATTTCAGGACTAAAAAATGTTTTCCCTTGGCAGACAGTGCGGATGGCTTCAATCAGATCGCCTTCGGCGGAATCCTTCAGCAAGTACCCTTTGGCCCCCGCCTTAAGGGCGCGAAGAACATAGCTTTCATCGGAATGCATGCTGAGGATAACCACGGCCGTTTGGGCGCATTGCGAGATGATGCGCTGCGCGGCTTCGATGCCGCTCAGATTGGGCATGGCGATATCCAGAACCGCTACGTCAGGCTTGGTTTCTTCCGCCTTCGCAACCGCCTGCCTGCCATCCGCGGCTTCGGCAACCACGGTGAAGCCGGCTTGACTCTCCAACAAAAGCCGCAGGCCTTTGCGCATCACATTGTGATCGTCAGCTAACAAGATGCGAATCTGTTTCACGTAGGTTCCCGTTTCCATGTCCGTCATCTCTACCCAGGGGCAGCTCGACGGTAAGAATGGTTCCGATGCCCGATTCGGAGTGGACCATGCATTTGCCTCCCAGTTGCGCCACCCGCTCTTGGATTCCAAGCAAGCCCAGCCCTTTTACCTGTTGGCTGTCGAAACCCTGGCCGTCGTCCTGAACAGACAAGTTTAAGCGGCCTGGCTCCTGTTGGACGCGAATGCGGACGCTTTTCGCGCGAGCATGACTGGCACAATTGTGGAGCGCCTCCTGGACGACGCGATAGATGCAGGTTTTGAAATCATCCGGAAGATCGTCCGGCAAATCTGCCGCGACGCTCACGTCCATCGAGGTACGCTTGGAAACCTCCCGAGCCTGCCACTTCAAAGCCGGAACCAACCCCAAATCGTCCAGCATCGATGGCCGAAGCAAGAGAGCCATGTTGCGCACCACTCGAATTGTGCCCTCCACCAAACCTCGAATGGTTTCGACCTGATTTTGAGTTTGCTGTTCGGAGGGAAGCGCAAGCCCGGTCGAGAGATTGTGTAATTCAATCAGCACCGCGGAGAGCGACTGGCCGACTTCATCGTGCAGTTCGCGCGAAAGCGCCCGCCGCTCCATTTCTTGAGCCTGGACCAGGCGCGCGGAAAGGTCTTTGAGTTGGCTGCGAGCTGCGGCGGCTTCCTGATACCGGTTGTGTGCGCGGGTTTCCAGCCGGAGGATTCGGCGTATGCTAAATGCGGCCATTCCTAATCCGAACGCCACCGCGGCGAATAGCGTGATTGCAAGCCGGGTTTGAAATCTCCCCAGAAGGTCCACCACTTGGTCGTTCCCGGCGCTAAGTTGCTGTTCGTTGATGGCGGCAATTCGATCGGCGATCGCCAGCATGTTCTGCCTGCGCGGATACACCTCATCGCGCAAAAAGGCATATCCGAGACGCCGGCGCTCCGCAGGATCCCAGTGGAGAACCGGCTCAAGTATCCGCCAATATTCGCCAAGCTCGGCACGGAGCGCGGAATAATGCTTCACCTGCGCGGGCGCAAGTTGATTACGATACGAATCGAGCGCCGACTTCATCTGTTGCCGAAGCTGTTCCAGGCTGATGCGAAACTTATCCGCCCGCTCTGTCTCAGGGTCCAGCAAATAATCGCGCACGTATGTTCCGGATAGATACACCTGAGAGCGGATGTCATTGAGGACATGATTTTGAAACAGGAACTGACGCCGGATTTGATCGTCGTTTCGGCGCACGTCCTGCAGCACCCGGAGGGCATCGAGTCCGGCCAGCGTCATAATGACGAGAACACTGCCGAACCCCGCCACTAACGCGAGGCGGCTGTTAAGGGGTAAGTGATCGGATCGGTCTTTCTCGCGTGGCCCGCTGGCTTTTTGCATCGAACTGCGGCTTCCAGTCACAGTCTAACTGAAAGTGCAACTTTTTGACGCCAACCTGTTGAGAAATACCAACTCTTTGGTATGTAACGTTCTGGCAGCGGGAGCATATACTCTAGCGTGAAGCTCCTATCTGGCGCTCGGTGCGAATTCCACTGAACAACGTGAAATCGGCTGATGCCGTCACCTTCGATGTGGTGCGCGATTGGGGCGGCTATGGAATCAGATCCACGCGCCGGGGAACCGCCTATCTTGCCGGGGGCGGCCAGGGAGTGGAACTTCAGATGACCAGCGGAGGAATAGTATTGATCGGCTCACGGCGGCCCGGCGAATTGGCGCGTGGAATTATGAAAGAGACGGCAAGCAGGTGAGCGGAAATAGTTGGGAGATCGTGGTAGCGCTTCCTTCCGGTCGCGGCTCAGTGGCCCAGATGCAGCCAGCGTTTGATATCGGGCGCAAACTCGTGGAGAACGTTAATACCGGCGTCAACCAAAATGGTGTCCGAACCGGCGATGAATATCGCCGACCCCGTATGATAGCGATCCGGCCACCACAGGCGCGATACAGCGGCTGCTCCGTAGTCGCCTAGAAATTCACTATAGGCGGGCATCATGCCTCCGCTATCGCTGTGACGCCAGATGGTCTGGAGAAACGCATCCCCCACTCTTCCCTGGAAATTTGTCCGCTTCGATCGGAAATAACGGGTGTCTTCGTGATCAATCGCCTGCACCGGAAACATGATGCTGCGCTGAATCGCATACTGCCCTAAATGCGAGGCATAACGCTCCGCAAGTGGGCCCCATCCCTCGCCCCACGCGCCCGGGCGATCACGCAACTGATCGAACGATGCACCGATGCCGGCGTAAACCACGTTGTCGACATCGAACAAGTGTCGCCAATCGTAGCTGAGTTTCTCCTTCACGCTAAGAGCTTGCCATTCAGGAGATTCAGGCCCGGAGGTCTGGGCGGGCTGGGTAGTTGAAGTATTGGAGCTAGATTCCTGGGCCAGCATGACGCCTGAAACGGTCACCGCCATCAGGAGCGTTCGAACGATCATGAATTAAAGGACTCTTCGCGACTTGATTAGGTTTCAGAGTGCTGTAGGATCTTGTGCTGACTGGTAGTGCTGCCGTCCGTGCTTTTCAACTCGCGAAAAACGATGGTAGATAGGACAGTGATTGCGCCAAGAACAAAGACCGCGGAGTGTATGCCATGGATCATTTGCGGCGCATTAGAATGAAGGCGATCGGGAATGAAAAATCCGGTCACCAGCGATGCCCACGCCACACCGAAGCTCATGGACATCTGCTGCATGGTGCTGGCGATGGAACTTGCGCCGCTGGCCTGCTGCTCGGTGACGTCGGCATAAACCAGCGTGTTCATGCTGGTATATTGCAGCGAGCTGAAAAACCCGAAGCAGAACGCCAGCGTCACCATAAGCCAGACTGGCGTGCCGATGCCAATGGCCGCAAAAAGGACGATCAGCAGACCGAGGATCACGGTGTTCGAAATCAGTACGCCACGATAACCGAAGCGAGTCAGAATCCGCGGCATGGTCATTTTCAGACTCATCGCGGCGATCGCTTGCGGCATCATGAGCAGACCGGATTGAATCGGCGTAAAGCCGAGGCCAACTTGGTAGAGGAGCGGAAGAATGAACGGGATTCCTCCTATGCCAAGGCGCGTGAAAAAGCTCCCGCTCACCGCCGCGCGGAATGTGCGAATACGAAACAGGCTGAGATTCAACAACGGAAACGGAGTCTTCGTGGCATGCAGTCCATAGCCGGTAAGCAACAGAATGGACGTAGCCAGCATCGTGAGAATTGCGGCCACACCCAGCGTATGTTCCCCGAAGACTTCCAGGACATACGAAAGCAGCGCGATGCCTGAGCCAAAGAGAATGAGGCCGACAAAATCGAGCGGATTGGATTTTTCGCGGTAGTCCGGTAGATGCAGATACACCATGAACAGACCGATGATGCCGATCGGCAGGTTCACGAAAAAGATGACTCGCCAATGCAGATAAGCGACGATCAGGCCACCGGCGATCGGCCCCAACATTGGACCAACCAGGCCAGGGATGGCGACGAAGCTCATGGCGCGGATGAGTTCGGACTTCGCAAACGTCCGCACAATGGTCAACCGTCCCACCGGCACCATCATGGCTCCGCCGCAACCTTGTAAGACGCGACACGCCACCAGCATATGGATGTTGGTGGATATCCCGCAAAGAAACGAGCCGAATGTGAATAAACCGATCGCGGATGCGAACACGCGGCGCGTCCCGAATCGATCCGCCATCCAGCCGCTGATGGGAATGAATACCGCGAGACTCAGGGTGTAGCTGGAAAGCACCGCTTTCATGCTGAGCGGAGCCACCTTCAGAGCCGCCGCGATGGTGGGCACGGCGGTATTGAGAATGGTGGTGTCGAGCGACTCCATGAAGAACGCGACTGCGACCAGCCACGGCAACAGTCGCTTGCTGAATGGGCCCGCTGCCATTACGTCACGGTAGCAGACTCTTCAATGGCGCCTTTGTCCCCTTGCTGAGAGGTCGGTGAAAGAATCAACTGTGCGAACGCTTCCTTCCGGTCGCGGCTCGGTAACCCATTTCGAAAAACAGAGTATCTTTCCGAGCCGCGCGCGGAAGCAAGCGTTCCAACGCCAATTCGCAGTGAACCGTTGCGCAGCTGGCAACTATTACTTTTTGTGAGAGCCGCCGTGCGAGTGTCCGCCGCCACTGGAATGGCCGTGACCGCCTGAGTGTCCGCCGCCTCTTGCGTGACCGGACGATTTCGGAGCGGAGTAATGCGGCGATGAGGATCGTCCACCGGAAGAGCGCGACGCCGAGTTGTGAGAAGATGGCGAGGACCAGCCATGGCCGGACGAGCGGGCGCTTGAGTAGCCGCCGCGAGATGCACCACGCGATGCGACGCCAGCATAGTTAGACGAGTTGGCCGAGCGTGCGGCGCTGGCGGAGAGACCGCGATAGGCTTCCGCCTGCCGGCTGCTGCCTTGGTAGCTGGATCCAGAATAGCCAGAGCGGCCGGCGTTGTTGGACCGGCCAGAGTAACCGCGGCTCACAGAACCACCATAACGGGCGCTGGCATATCCATGCCCATACGGAACACCCAGCCGGTGGCTTGGATTATGCACCCAGGCGGCGCGGCTCGCGTAGCCGTATCCACCGTGAAAACCATAGCCGCTGTAACCGTGAAATCCGAAGTGGCTGAAAAACAGACCGTTCAGAAAAAGTCCGTGGCTCAACCAACTGAGGCCCCAACCCCAACCACCGAAGCTCAGCAGGCCCGCGAATAGGCCGCCCAAGAACGTGCCGACGCCGTAGCTGATGCCGTAGCCGATTCCAGGATAGCCTAGCGGCGGATAGTAGCCATACGCAGGTGGACCCCAAACGTACACAGGATTGTAAGTGGGTAGATAGACCATCTGCGGATCGGTGGGCTGAATCACGATCGCGTTCTGGCCGTTCTGCTGTTCGTAAGTGATCCGCTGCTGCGGCGTGTTCGTCAAACGTCCGTTGTCGCGGGCTGAAGCGCGGAGCCGCTGGATGGCGTCCATTACATCGGCTTGCTGCGATAGAAAAGCGTTGCCGAGGTCAGTGGTCCACTGGATGTCACGAGTGAACATGCTCAAGACTTGCGGGAACGCGACCAGGGCTTGGACGCTGGGGTCCCAGGGCTGCTGTTTGGCGGCTTCCACCAACTCGCGTCCCCGCAGACCCGGATTACCTTGCATCCACTGCTGGGCTTCGGTGATCTCGGCTGGATACGTACTGGCCGCGAGAACCTGGCTCAACAGCAAATCCGGATAGAGAGCAATGGGAGCCACCAGGTTACTCAGTTCTTGCGGCGACAATCGTGGGCCATTCGGAGGCTGTTGCTGTTGGTAAGCGGGGGGATTCTGCGGATCCGGGGGCGGAGCCTGCGCCGCGGCCGGCAAGCTCAGTGCGGCCAAGATGGCAGTGGGAAGTAGAACGGATCGGTTCATGATCACGGCAGCTCCAATCGCTCTCCTAGACGCGCCCGCATCAGCCTGGGTGACGCACTGCTCGATTAATTTCCAATAATACTATATTGGTTGTTGCGTTCATTCCTCATCTTCGCTGTACTGATAGGCTTAGCGGCTTCGGCGCAGAATCACCGAACCTCCCACGCAAGCTGGCGCGACTACGGAGGCGCTTCGGATTCGGCTCAGTATTCGGAGCTCGCGCAAATCGATCGCTCCAACGTCGGCAAGCTCGAAGTGGCCTGGAGTTATCCGACCGGCGACAATAATCCGTACTCGTTCAACCCCATCGTGGTGGACGGCGTGATGTACGTTCTGGCCAGGAACAACTCCATCGTCGCGCTGGATGCCGCCACCGGCGCCGAGATTTGGACGCATCCAGCGGAGCGAGGCACCACCATCATCACCAATCGCGGAATCAACTACTGGGAGAGCAAAGACCGGCGGGACCGGCGATTGTTATTCGCGAGCAACCATTTCCTGCACGCTATTGATGCGCGGACGGGCCGGTTGATTCTCACTTTTGGAAACGCAGGCAGCGTGGATCTGAAACAGGGACTGGATCGCGATCCCAACAGCATTCGGCTGGTGCAATCCACGACACCTGGGCGAGTGTTCGAAGACCTCCTGATCCTCGGCTCGGCCACCAATCAGGAATATGGTTCGGCTCCTGGCGATATCCGCGCGTTTGATGTTCGCACGGGAAATCTCGCGTGGACGTTTCATACCATTCCGCGCCCCGGCGAATTCGGGTATGACACGTGGCCGAAGGATGCCCGCAATCGCGTGGGCGGAGCGAATGTCTGGGGCGAGCTCTCCGTCGACGAGGCACGCGGAATTGTCTACGCGCCCACCGCGAGCGCGAAATACAATTTCTACGGCGTGAATCGCAGCGGCGCAAATCTGTTTGCCGACACTCTGCTGGCCCTGGATGCCCGGACCGGCAAGCGCTTGTGGCATTTCCAGATGGTGCATCACGACATCTGGGATTATGACGACGCTACGGCTCCGAAATTGGTCACGGTGCAGCACGACGGCAAACCGGTGGACGTGGTGGCCGAGGTGAGCAAGCAGGGGTTCGTGTGGGTGTTCAATCGAGTAACGGGCGAGCCGCTTTGGCCGATCGAAGAGAAGCCGGTGCCCCGCTCCGACATGCCCGGCGAAGAGACATGGCCGACGCAACCGTTTCCATCGTGGCCTCCTCCATTCGCGCGGCAGAAATTTACCGTTGACGATTTGAGGCCATCGCTCAGCGATCAAGATCGAGCCAAGTTCCGCGATGAAATCCTGAGCGCGCGCAATGAAGGACTGTTCACGCCGCCTAGCACGCGCGGCGCCATTGAGATGCCCGGCAACAACGGCGGAGCCAACTGGAGCGGCGCCGCAGTAGATCCAACGANNCGAAGATCATTACTACAGCGGATTCGGCTTCCTGATTGCGAGCGACGGGCTTTCGCCAATTACTCCGCCCTGGTCATCGCTGACAGCTTACGATCTCAACACCGGCGCCATCAAGTGGAAGATTCCTCTTGGCGACGCGCCGGGTATGAAAGGTACGGGATCGCACTATCCCAAGGTTGGTCCGGTGGTGACGGCCGGAGGGTTGATCTTCGCGGGTACGCGCGATGGGAAGGCTCGCGCATTGGACGTCGAGAATGGCCAGCAGCTCTGGGAGCATCAGTTGGACGCCGGCCTCGAAGGGATGGCAGCCGTGTATGAAGTGGCAGGCCGCGAATTCGTAGTGTTCTGCGCATCCGCGCAGGCGGGCGTTACGAAAGCGACACAGACCAAGATACGTGGCGCGTACGTGGCATTCGCGTTGCCTGTTACCGCGGAGCGGAAAGCAAATCGACGCTAGGTCCATAGCGCCGTACGGCTCTCGGAGACGGGCTTCCACTTTCAATCCGCGCTTCAGGGCTATAAATTCCCTCAACACGCAAAAAGCTGGGTAGGCTTCGTGCGATGGACAAAGAATTCGGACGTCGGTAATCCAGCACCAGCATAACGTCGGCGCGTCCGCTTAGATCCAGCTTTCCAAGGGCCGGTGAGCCGTCCTCGTAAAAATAGATCCCTGCCACTCGCGTTCCCGGATAAGTCAGACGAAGAGCCATGTCGAACCACATGTTGTCTTGAAGGAACGGGTCGTTGTCCCTTGGAACATTGGTCAAGATCACCAGGGTCCCCGCCTTCAGCCGCGGCGCAACACCGAGCACCTGCGCCATCGCCGATCGCTGCCTTTCCCACACCCATTTGTGAAACGCGCCTTTCTTCACCGCCGAGAAGCTTCCGTAACCGACCACCAACGCGCCCAGAATCGCAATTACGCTGAGCCGCAGCCAACTCCTCGGAGCGTAGCTCGCACCAAGGCTGATGACCGCGCTCAGGACCAGTGCGGCGCCAAAGCTTGACAGAATCTGCGTGCGCCAAAGGCTCCTGGCGGATTCGAGAATCAGGTACGCGGGAAAGCTCAAAACCAGCAGTAACAGGCCCACCGACATCACTGTGACCAGCGTGCGCCGCGTCGGAATCCAGCCGCCCTTAGAGGCAACCAGCAGCACGATTCCAGCGAGAAACAAAACCACCGCGAGCATCGCGGGCAGCATCAATTGGCTGGTACTCGTGTGGGCGGGCTCGGATCCGGGCCAACTCCAAAACCTCAGGCTGGCTGAAATGTTGAACAGCCAGTCGTTCAGAATAGAACCAACCGACCAGACTTTGCGCAGAACGGATTCCTGGTAGGTGTGCCCAGCGGAGTGTGCATATTTTCTGATGGTCGCGAAAATGTAGATGACCGGCAGAACATACCAGGCGGCCGCGATGGCCATGGGGCTCCGCCATGGCCGGCGATAAAGCCGTAGCAGGAGAAGGGGCGCGATTAAGATGATCACGAACTGGCTTTCATAACTCCACAGCGACAGGTGTTCGAAGAAGATAGCCGCAACCAGCGCGACGTCGGCGCGCCGGCGTTCCGCCTGTTGGAACGCGACCACCAACATGTAGAACGCGAGCGGCATCCAGAATGTGTAGCCGGACTGGTTCAAGAGACCGGCCCATCCTGTGGCCGAGTCCGACGAATGAACCAGCACCAGCGCGCCCGCCAGATACCAGAACAAATCGTGACCGGGCGCCAGGCGGCGTCCGATCAGAAACACCAGAAAACCGCGCGCCCACCACAGCAACGCATAAGTAATTTGATAGGGAACGAAGCTGCCGGCGAAACCGGACAGTTCGCCCATGAGGTAGGGCACCTGATAAAAGAGACTGGTATAAATTCGCAGGTGATCGGCGCCGTTCACGAATCCGTTCCACCAGGTTGAGATTTCGCTGGTGTAGACGAAGCCGGTTTCATAGGGCAGCCCGCTGGTTGGATTAAAAGGAAGCCAAAGTGCTAGCACGATCGCCAGGTATGAGGAGGCGACAACGAATGGGGTCCGTGCGGCGTTCAATTCATCAGTATGCGCTGAAATCGTGCAATGTGGGGCAGGTTGGCAACCTGCCGCCGATTGTCAATCGGCGCAAACTCGCGCGGGTTAACAACCCGCAGCAGGTTGTCAACCTGCCCCACAGTCCAACTACGATCTGTGGTAGTAACGACAGCGCTGCGCTAGCCTGTGGGGGTTCACGCCCATGCGCTTGTCCCGCAAACTCGCACCCTATTTCGCCTTGATTTTGGCGCTCTTTGTCTCGACGTTTCCGGGACGAGCTCAGGATTTCCACGGCAGCCTGATCGGTACCGTCAACGACTCGAGCGGCGGACGCATCCCTTCGGCGGTCATTATTATTCAAGCCAGCGAATCCTCAATCGAACGGCGGGCGAAGAGTGACGAGCGCGGAGAATTCCGCCTGGCTGATCTCGCGCCCGGCAATTATCGTGTAACCGTCCAGGCTCCAGGCTTTACTGATGCCAATTCCACAGTGACGGTCAGCGTCAGCACCACGCGCGATATCAACGTCGTCATGAATCCCGCGCCGTCTCAGCAGCAGGTGAACGTCTCCGCCACGCCCTCTTCCATTACTGCGCAGCCGATGGATATCACCAGCGCCGTACACGGCGGCGTGGTGACTGCGCGGGATCTCGAAACCATTCCGCTCGCGGAACGCAGTTTCGCCAACATCGCTTACCTGGTGCCGGGGACCGAACCGGTGGAGCCCTCCGATCCCACCAAGGCGCGCATCACCGCTGTTTCCTTCGGCGGCAGCTCCGGCTTGAATGATGTGCTTTCGGTGGACGGGATGGACAATTCCGACGATTATATCGGCGGCTTCCTGCAGAGTTTTTCGCCGGATGCAATTCAGGAGTTCGCCGTCCAGACTTCGCAACAGAATGCGGATACCGGCCGCACGGTGGGCGGCTCAGTGGAGATCACAACCAAAAGTGGAACCAACCAGTGGCACGGGGGAGCGGCTTTCTACGAACGCGCCGCCGCTCTCAATGCGCGTTACCCGATAGAGAATCCCGCGCCGCTGCCCAAACAGCCATTTTCCAAGCAGAATTACATCGGCACGATCGGCGGACCAATCATAAAAGACAAGCTTTGGTTTTTCGCTTCCATTGAGGAGGTTCGCGAGAGCGCCAGCATCGCCTACAGTCCAGCCAGCTTGACCCAGTTCAACGCGCTATCTTCGCTGGCTTCTCAGGGGCTGATCCCCGGCGTCAGTTCAATCCCGGTTCCCAACAATGTTTCCATCCCTTTCCGGGACAATTTAGGAAGCCTGCGATTCGACTGGGCGCCATCGTCACGCTCGACGTGGTTCCTGCGCACCAGCCTGGACTCATATGTCACCGACAACGCGCTTATACAACAGGCTACGCTTCCATCCACCGGCGCCACCTCGCATAACAACTATTTCAACGCGGTGCTTGGCCAGCAGTACATCTTCAGCCCCACTTGGCTGGGATCTCTCACCCTGGGCATGAGCTATCTGCATCTCACAGCGACGCGCAACTCCGACCTCGGGTTCGCATTGGCCTTTCCGATCAGCTCTACGTCGCAAACCATTTCCGGTTTCGAGACGTTTGGCGACAACCAGTTCGTCACGCCCATCACGGCGTTTCCCATCCTGCGAAATCAGGAAAAATATCAGGTCCGCTACAACGTCACGCACTCTTCCGGAAGCCATTCACCGAGTTTCGGGGTGGATTTCATCCACGAACCGGTGCTGAGCGGCGCACTTCCAGCCAACGCCGAAAAACTCACTGTCTTCGCCCAGGATCCTACGTCCTACGTGAACAATCCGGCGCAGTTCGCTGTCGACCTGACATGCACTCCTACCGCCATGCTTCAAGTCACGGCTGGAACAACCTGCTCCAGCACTCCCGCCGGCGACGGCAGCTTCTCACAAAACGTGCAGCGGCTGGGATTCTATGCACAGGATTCCTGGCGCGTGACATCTCGCCTGACCATCAACTATGGCCTTCGCTACGATACGAGCTTCGGACTCTTCACCGCCTCCGGCCAGTCCCAGCTCGATAACCCAGCGCTCCAGACGCTACGCGCGCTGCAGGTTCCGTTCTTCCAGAATTGGGGAGCTCCGCACGATTACCGGCTGGCGTTCGCGCCGCGGCTGGGGATCGCCTACGCTTTGGGAGAATCCAGAAGCACAGTCCTGCGCGCGGGTTTCGGACGCTTCTACAACGATCTTGCGCAGAACGGCTGGGTAACTGCGTTCGAGGCCGTGAACCAGCCGCCAGGAATTTGCGTCAAACCGGGTGATCCAGGTTGTCTCCCGGGCTCAACAAATGGTGGCGCGGGCGCGCTCATCGATCCGGCATACAAAACTCCCTATGCGCTGCATGCCACCGCAGGGGTCCAGCATTCCTTCAATTCGCATTGGATGGCGAGCGCCGAATTCACGCATGAGGCCGGTGTGCACAGCTACGCGCGCTACGAATACGAGGCTGGTTACACGCTGTTCTCGCCGCTTTTCGCGAGCGATGTTGCAACACAACAGGCCAATGTCCCCAATATTACCGTCTTTCGGTCCGATAATCGCTCCCGTTATGAGGGCATGTCGCTCCACTTGCAAGGGAACTTACATCGATTCACGTTAATCATGAATTACACGCTGTCGCGCGCGGACACCTGGGGCTGCGTACTGGGCGAGCTGTTCGATTATGTCGACGGAGTTTGCAATCCGCTGCATGCCTTCGGCCCCGGCGATTTCGGCCCATCCGGAGAAGATGTCACGCACCGCTTCGTTCTGGCCGGAACGTTGCATCTGCCTGGCGGCTTCGACATCACCGCTCTGAGCCAAGCTGAAAGCGGCCGGCCGATCACGTTGACCACGCCTGTGGACGTGAATGGTTTTGGCGACACCCTGGATGATCGCGCCGTGGTGAATGGAGTGCAAACCACGCTCGACCAATTCCGCGGGACTCCCTACATACAAACCGATCTGCGAGTCAGCCGGCCATTCACGTTCGCTGATCGCTGGAAAATTACGGCGTTCATCGAACTCTTCAATATCTTCAACCGCAACAACCCTGGCGCCAACTATGTAACGAATATTGCCGCTGGGCCCGTACCAGTGAATAATTTGGCCAATGCCACCGCGTTTTGCCTCAACGCCGCCTGCACCAGTACGCAGCCGATCACCAGCCCGAAGCAGTTGCTGGCACCTGCCGGCGCCCTCGGCGACTTCTTCGGACCTGGGACAACCGTGGGTATCCCGTTCGCCGCGCAACTGGGCGTCCGGCTGTCGTTCTAGGCGCAACCGGTCGGGAAGTACGATCGCACGTAACCGAACCGCGACCGTGAGGGAGTCGGTGCTTTGCCCAGCAAACATTTCTATCAAACCTTTAGCCCCTTCTTCCGTCTTTGATGTTGGTACCGTAGAGGGTAATCAAAATGAAACTCCTGGACCCCACTCGCCGCTTCCACCGCCGGGCTTTTTTAGCCGGCTCCGCCACCACGGCCGCATCGCTGCTCTTTGCTGAAGAGCTTTTCGGCGCACCGGATGCTGACTCCACCAAGCCGAATCCAGCGCTTGAACAACTGGGGGCAATCGCGCTCGCGGAAGCCAAAAAGCAAGGTGCCACCTACTGCGATATCCGCATTAACCGTTATCGCAATCAATTCTCGGGATATCGCCTCTCGCCGGAACGCGGCGGCTCCAAGACCGACGAAGTTCCCTTCGTGAACGACGGCACCAGTTTCGGATTCGGCGTCCGCGTCATCGCCAAAGGCCAATGGGGATTCGCCGCGTCACCGCTGGTTACGCCTGCCGAGATTGCCCGTATCACGCGCGAGGCTGTAACGGTGGCGAAGGCCAACTCCGTGCTCCAAGCCCAGCCGGTGGAACTGGCTCCCACCAAAGGCTACGTCGACCGTTGGACTTCGCCCTTTCAAAAAGATCCGTTCGAGGTGCCGGTGGACGAGAAGCTGGAATTGCTGCACGGGGCAACCAGAACCGTCAAGAAAAATCCGAAAGTGTTCAGCGCTTTCGGCGGACTTTTCTTCCATTCCGAAGATAAATACTTCGCTTCCACGGAGGGTTCTTCCATTCAGCAGCTCATTATTCAGTCGAATCCATTTCTGAACGCTAACGCCGTCGATTCGCAGAAAGGGATTTCGCGCGACCGTTCCTATCAGGTTGCTCCGCAAGCGCGCGGTTGGGAATACGTGTTGATGAGCAACATCGGAGAAAATGCGCGCCGCATTGCCGACGAAGTAGTGGAACATCTATCGGCTCCGCCTGTCACGGCGGGCAAGAAGGACCTGGTGCTGCTTCCCAGCCACCTATGCTTGACGATTCACGAATCCATCGGCCACTCTACCGAGCTCGATCGCGCGCTCGGCTACGAAGCCAATTACGCCGGCACCAGCTTTCTCACCACCGACAAGATGGGCAAGTTCCGCGTGGGCAGCGACGTGGTGAACTTCTTCGGCGACCGCACCACGGAATTTGGAATGTCGACCGTGAAGTATGACGACGATGGCGTGAAGACTATGCGCTTCCCCATCATCGAGAAAGGAATTTTCAAGCACTATCAGACCATCCGTGATCAGGCGCATCTGATTGGCGAGACCGAATCGCGCGGATGCTGTTACGCCGACTCCTGGTCCAGCGTTCCGTTCCAACGCATGCCGAACGTCTGGCTCGCGCCTTCTGAGAGCGATACCACCGCCGACGATTTGATCGCCGGTGTCGACGACGGCGTTCTGATCGAGGGCACAGGCAGCTACTCCATCGATCAGCAGCGTTACAACTTCCAGTTTGGCGGCGACGCGTTCTGGGAGATTAAAGGCGGCAAGAAGCGCGGCATGATTTCTCGCGTGGCCTACCAGGCTCGTACGCCCGATTTCTGGCAGGCCTGCGACGCCATCGCCGGCCGCGCTTACTGGCAACAGTACGGCCTGTTCAACGACGGCAAAGGCGAGCCGACGCAGATCAACGCCATGAGCCACGGATGCGCACCATCGCGCTTCCGCCAAATCAACGTGCTGGTAACGGATTAACAGGAGCCGAACATGCTGACCAAACAGGACGCCAAAAATCTCGCAGACAAGATCCTGAGCTACTCGAAGCTCCCCGGCTGCAGCGTGAATATCAACGCCTCAGAAACCGTCTTCATTCGATTTGCCAACAATGGCATCACCACTTCCGGCTACAGCCTGGATCAAGGCGTAAGCATCGAATCCACCACCGAGGATAAGCGGACTGGAAGCGCCAATGTCAGCGAGTGGTCGGACGAGGCGCTGCGCAACGGTGTGGAACTGGCCGAACGGCTGGCCCGGATCTCGCAACCCGACCCCGAATTCATGCCGGCGCTCGGCCCCCAACAATATCCCGAGCTACCGAATTTCGACGTCAGCACTGGAAATTCGCGCGGCGATGCGCTGATCAGCCACGTCAAAGCTGTCATCGACGGCGCGCGCGGCGCGAAGCTCACCACCGCGGGCTTCGTACAGCGGTCCGCAAACTGGATCGCGGTGGCGAACAAAGCCGGTCTGTTCGGTTATCACCAGTACACCGACTCTACGCTCACAAACACCATGCGCAATGCGGGCGGTACCAGCTCTGGCTGGTCCACGCAGATCTCCACCTCCATCAAAGATCTCAATGGTCAAGATGCGGCGCGGATCTCGGTGGAGAAATGCGTCAGGGGCGATGGCAAGAAGCGTCTGGAACCAGGGAAGTACACCGTGATTCTTGAACCAGCCGCTGTCAGCGATCTCATCGGCTACCTGGGATTCAGTTTCGGCGCTCGCGATGCCGAGCAAGGGCAATCCTTCCTCAGCAAGAAAGCCGACAAGCCCGGCCAGACGCTACTCGGCGAGAAATTGTTCCCTGAATACATCACTCTGCGCAACGATCCATTCAATCCCAAGCTTGCTTCCTCTCCGTGGAGTGGTTCGCTGCTTCCCAACGAGAAAATCGCTTGGATTGAAAACGGCGTTGTGAAAAACCTCTCCTACGACCGCTTTTGGGCTGAAAAAGCCGGCAAGAAACCTACGCCATTTCCCGCCAACCTGATTCTGGATGGACAAAACCATACGCTGGAGGATCTCATCAAGTCCGCCGATAAGGCCCTGCTTGTTACGCGCCTCTGGTATATGCGCGTCCTGCAGCCGCAAACTATGCAAGTCACCGGATTGACGCGCGACGGCGTTTTCCTGGTGGAAAAAGGCAAGGTGACGGATCCGGTGATGAACTTCCGTTGGAACGAGAGCCCGGTTCGCGTGATGCAGAACACGAAGATGTTGGCCGCGCCGGTGCGAACCCAAGGCGCTGAGGCTGGATCATCGCTCGCGCCCGCCATCCTGGCCACGGATTTCAACTTCGCCAGCGTTTCAGACGCAGTGTAATCCTGGCAGCCTGTGGAGCAGCGCCATGCGCTGCCTTCCCTAAATGATCTAGCTTCAGATGGCAGCGCATGGCGCCGCCCCACGGGCTACTGGAAACCCCACCTGTTCCAGCAACCGCGTAAATCGCGGGTGCGATCGCAGCTCATCATACATCGGATCAGCGCGCAGATAAATCATGAAGTACGATCGCTCCTCAAAACCCCGCTCCAACAGATCCAGCGCCTTGCCTATGTCTCCTAAGCCAAGATGAATCAGCGCCAGTTGCGGCGACGCAAGGTAGCGGGCCGCGGCCGCTTGCTCCATCTCCTCCAGAATCTTTCTGGCCTCACCCGGCCGTCCGGCACGCGCATAGGCGTAAGCCAGCGCAGCACCGGCCTGCCGATTTCCCGACAACCGTGCCGCCGTCTCAAAGGCCGCGATCGCTTCCGCATACATGCCTTTCAGCGCCAGCGCGCGGCCCAGATTATAATGCGCCGGAAAAAAACGCGGTTCCCGCCGTAGCACCCGCTCCAAATGTTCGATGGCCGGATCGAACCTGCGCGTGAAGTAGTATGGATCCGCGCCGTTCATCGCAATGGTCAGCGAAAGCGGATCTAATTCCTCCGCCAGCTTTTGCTCCGACACCGCTTCCTGAGAGCGCCCCGTGGCGTTGAGAAACGCCGCATACCAGTTGTGCGCGTCCGCATAGTTCGGCCGCAGTTCGGTGGCTCGCCGGAACTCGCGCTCAGCCGCTGCCCAATCCCACTCGTACCAAAAGTGGACCAGCGCCATTGACGCGTGGGCCTCGCTCAAATCCTGGTCGAGCTCCAGACCGCGCGCCGCAGCCAGCTTGGCTTTCGCGCCTCCCTCCAACGGAGGCGATGCGCTGAACCACACCAGCCGCCCATGACAATCCGCGATCCCGGAGTAAGCCAGCGCATACCGCGGATCATGCTCCAACGCTCGCTCGTACCATTCGATGGCCTTCCACGCGCCTGCGTCGTTCCCCTTGTTCCAAAAATAGCGGCCGCGCAGATAGGCCTCGTAAGCTTCCGGAACAACAAACCTGCCGCGAGTGTGCGCTTCCGGCAGCAGCTCGAAAGCCAAGGAGTCCGCCACGCGTTGCGCAACTTCCCGCTGCACTTGGAAAATATCCGCCAACTCCCGATCGTAGCTCTGCGCCCACAAATGGGTCTGATCGCCAACGTGAATCAACTGGGTGGTAATCCGCGAACGGTTACCCACGCGCCGCACGCTGCCTTCCAGGATGTAGTCCACCGCCAGTTCCCTGCCGATCTCGTCGATCCGTTTTGCGCTGCGCTTATATTGCATGGCGGAAGTGCGCGCAATAATGCCTAGGCGGCCAGGACTGAGCCGGCCAAGTTCCGAAATCATCTCTTCGGTCAGACCGTCGCTGAAGAATTCCTGTTCCGGATCCGCGCCCACGTTCTCAAACGGAAGCACCGCCAGCCGGATCCGTGGATGCTCTGAAGCTTGACTCGATTCCGTCACAATCGGCGCCAGCAGGCGGTAACCGCGCCGCGCCGCAGTCCCAACAAAACGCGGATTCGTGCCCGAGTCTCCCAACGCGCTGCGCAATCGATTCACGGCCTTATTGAGACCGCGCTCAAAATCCACGTAGGCGCGGCCAGGCCAGAGCCGTTCCCGCAGATCCGCGCGCGTGATGATTTCGCCCGGGCGCTCTGCCAGCATCGCCAAAATCTGAAAGGATTGCTCAGGCAGCCGGATTTTCAATCCATGTTTGCGCAATTCACCAGCATCCAGATCCGCTTCGAACACGCCAAAGCGAACGATCCGTGAATCTTTGCGCATGGGAGGCAGGAATAAGTTTAACAAAGCTGCTTGCAATGAGAGTATTAGCCGGGGACCTTGATTCCACATAACAAGTACACTCCGGCACGGAGGAACATCGTCTATGAAGGGAATAACAAGGCTGAAGCCATGAGCAAGATTCTTCTCATTGACGACGACGAAAACCTGAGTGACGCGATTGGCCTGATGCTCGAACGCGAGCAGTATACGCCCATCCTGGCTGGTGACGCTGAGACCGGTTTCCAAAAGGCCCTCTCGTTGAAGCCGGAGCTGCTACTTGTGGACCTGCGGCTGCCCGGCATGGGTGGCGCGGACCTTTGCAAACAGTTGCGGGCATCCAGCATTGAGACGCCCATCATCGTGCTCAGCGGAATTGCCGATGAAGTAGAGAAAATCCTGCTGCTCGAAATCGGCGCCGACGACTACATGGTGAAACCTTTCAGCCCTCGGGAACTGCTGGCGCGAATTCGCGCGCTCCTTCGCCGCTCCTCCGCCCGTCTCGAAAAGTTAGTTCGCTTCGGAGATGTTGAAGTGGATCTAGAGCGGCGCACCATCCAGCGTCAAGGGCAAGAAGTGAAGGCGACGCGCCTGGAATACGAACTCCTGACTTTCTTCCTACACAACGTCGATCGGCCGTTGACGCGCGACATGATCTTGAATACGGTGTGGGGATTTGAAGCATATCCCAACACTCGCACGGTGGATGCACACGTGGTGAGGTTGCGCCAGAAATTGGAAGTCAGTCCCAACGCGCCGCGTCACCTCCTTACGATTCACGGCCTCGGCTATCGCTTTGTAACATAGCTGTTAGTGGCCGACCTGTTAGTAGAAGCTATTCGCACAAGAAAATTAGCTGAATTGCGCGCAGCCGTACGACAAGCCTCCGGCTTGTCAAAACGCGCGGTAGTCGAGGCAGCCCGCCTGGTATTTACAAAAGCGTTAGCTCTGCTGCACAAAAACGGCGCCGACCTGAACGGGATCTGGCGTGGCTATCGCCCCCTCCACGCACTTCTTCAAGAAGACCCGCACACCGCGGCCGGCAAGCCCTCGCCCGAGAGGCTGGCATGTCTCGAGTGGTTGCTCGATCACGGCGCCGATCCCGAGCAACTTGGCGCGTGGCCGGCGGCGCGCGCCATCATCATAGCGGCCTTGGTCGGTGAGCCCGAGTACGTGAAGCGCCTCCAAAAAGCGGGCGCGAAGCTGGATGGATTCGCAGCCGCCGCACTGGGCGATCGAAAGCTGGTAGAGAAAACGCTCGCCAAGCGTCCTGGTTTCGCCAATGATCGCGACTCCCGCGGGCTGACGGGGCTCCAATGCGCGTCAGGCTCGCGATACCCGAGGGCCAAGCTTTTCGAGATCGCCCGTCTCCTTCTGGATGCTGGAGCGGATCTCGGCGCGCGCACCAAATCCTGGAACCATGATGTCGGCGCCGTAAACTTCGCAGCGTCTGCGAAACACAAAGACATCTTCGAACTGTTGCTCGAGCGTGGCGCCGACCCGACCGAAGCCCTGGTGCCCGCTCTTTGGAATGCGCGGCCGGATTTCGCGGAGCTCGCCCTGGCTCACGGCGCCATCCCGGATGGAGCGCACAGCAATGGAAAGCCGTTGTTGAATGATTTGATCCGCTGGGGGCAGATCCCGCCCATGCTGTGGCTGCTCGCCCACGGCGCCAGCCCCAATATTCCCGACGATGAGGGGTGGACGGCGATCCATCAAGCGGTCTCGCGTGGCAATGAACGAATGCTACGCGCCGCCCTCAATGCGGGTGGCGATTTGAGACGCCGCGACAGGCTGGGCCGCACACCGCTCGATGTAGCCGAAATTATGAAGCGCCGGAAACTGATTCCGATGCTTTCGTAGACACTATTCCTCGCGCAATGCGACGATGGGATCCACTCGCGCGGCGCGGAATGCGGGTGGTAGCGCGGCCAGCACGCAGGCGACTAGAAAGCATGCGAGCGGAAGCGCCAGGCTCCAGAAATCCGACGCCTTCACCTCGAACAGCAACGATGCGACAAATCGGCCGAGGGCAAATCCTCCGCCGATTCCGATTCCCAGCCCAACTGCCATCACCGGCATCACGTCCGAGATAACCAGACGAACTACTCGCGACTGGCGCGCGCCGAGCGCCACGCGGATGCCGATTTCCTTGGTCCGCCGCACCACCGAGCAGCTAAGCACACCGTACAGCCCGATCGCGGCCAGCACCACCGCAACGATTGCAAAGAATCCGGCCAGCATCGCCATCAACCGCTCGCGCAACACTGTGTTATTGATTCGAGTGGATTGCAACATCACGCTGTTGACGCGCAGTCCGGCACTAGAGTGATTGATCGCTTGCCGTATTGCCGGGGCGACAGCCATGGGATTACCTGCCGTGCGTACCTCCATGACCCCGTCCGGCTGGCCCCACGGCCCGTAGACGGTCGGAGAGGTCGCTTCGCGCAGATTATTGTACTTCGCATCCTGGACAACGCCAACGATTTCTTGCGGGGCCGGACGTGGATCATCATCGAACATTTCGAACCTCACGCCTAACGGATTCTCTCCCGAAAGATACTGACGCACAAATGCCTGGTTGACGACTACCGCAGTTGATCCCGGCGCCATATCGCGCGCGGCGAGATCGCGACCGTCCATCAGGTGCATCTGCATGGTCTCTAAGAACCCCGTCGAGACTGGTAGATAGCGGGGCTTAACGGATTCCAGTTGGTGGCCTGGAAACCGAATTCCAGGCCGCATCACCCAAGCGTAATTCCCTCCCATCAGGCCCTCCAGGGACATGCCCGCGGCTTGCACGGTGGGAATCCGGCGCACGCTGTCGAGTAGTTGTAAAGCAGCAAGGTGCGCTTGATCACTCCTGGCAGGATTCTTCATCCGAATATCAAACAGCGCAACACGGTCCTTTGAGAACCCTAAATCCACGCTGGTGAGCTTTTGGAAGGAGAGCAGGAGCAGACCGCCGAGGAACAGAACGACGAAGCTGAAGCCGACTTGCGAGGCTAACAGAGGCCGCAGCAAGCCGATCTTGCTGGACTGTTTTGCACCGCCCGCTTTCAACGCCTCATTTGGAGCAACGCCTGAAGCGTGCAGCGCGGGCGCCAGCCCGAACAGAAGCGTGGTCGCGATGCCGATGAAGGCGACGAACCCGAGCATGCGCCACCCGATCTGAAGGTCGAGGTAGGCAGGAAAGTCGGAGGGCGAAAGCAGGTTGACAATGGAGGGCGCCGTAGCAGCGGCAATGGCCAATCCCAGAATACAAGCGACGCTCGCCATCAGACCGCTCTCTATAAGCAGTTGCTGCATCAGCCTCCCGCGTCCTGCCCCAATCGAGATCCGCATGGCCATTTCGCGTTCCCGTGCGGCGGCGCGTGCCACCAGCAAATTTGCGATGTTGGAACAGGCGATTAACAGAACCAGCGCAACCACCGTTGCCAGGATCCACAATGGCCGTTCGAAATCCATACGAACCATGGAGGGACTGCCACTCGCTCCTGCACTCAGGATGAGTTGTGCGTTCTTGTACTTCGGCAATTGATCCGGCGGTCCGCCTGACCGAACGAATTCATCGGTGTGGTCGCGGCGATAATTCGTAAATACGACCTGAAGAGCTTGTCTGGCCTGCTCGGATCGAACACCCGGTTTCAAACGTCCCCAAACCTGATCCCAATCCGAAGAGGGATCTTGAGATGCCGTCGCGTTCATATTCGGAAACCACACGTCCATTCGATAACCTGGAATCAGGCCGTCGAATCCGTTCCGAACAACGCCGACGATCTGGAACTGCTTGCCTTGGAAACCCAACCAGCGGCCCAGAATTGCCGGACTGGATCCGAAGCGCCGGGCCCAGAAACTGTAGTTCAGCACTGCGACGCTGCGGCCGTCGTCGGAGGCAGTCAGCACGCGGCCGATCGCAGGCTGGACGCCGAGAATCCGGAACCCGTCACCCGAGATCCTCTGCGATCGGACGCTCTCTTCCTCTCCGCTGGAGCCGTCGAGCGTAATGGGCTGAAGGGGTCCAGGATAGCTGATTCCGAAGAGTTCCACCTTCCCGCCCGACGATTGCACGAAACGGTCAAACAGCGCAGCGCCGGTGTAGGTGTTTTCGATCAGCGAGAGGCCAAACGTGGGGTATGAGCAGTAAACCAACTGCCCTGGATCCGGCACCGGTAAGGGCCGAAGGATCAATGCGTCGATCAATGAGAACGCCGCTGTGCACGCGCCGATCGCGAGCGAGAGAGACAGCACCGCCGCGGCAGTAACCCCGGCGTTCTTGCGCAGCATTCGCAAACCGAAGCGCGTAT
Source organism: Bryobacterales bacterium (assembly GCA_003166875.1). Classification (GTDB taxonomy): domain Bacteria; phylum Acidobacteriota; class Terriglobia; order Bryobacterales; family Bryobacteraceae; genus Palsa-89. The sequence goes on from PMUN01000198.1 coordinate 22,718, forward strand.
CTTGAAACACGGATTCCAGCCACGAAATCAGCTTGACCTCGCGGCTCGTCTCCCGCAGCAACAGCCGGTTGCCAAAATGCCGTCGGGCCTCACGCGCCGCATCTTCCGGCGACAGGCCCTTTGCGATAAGCTCCTCAGTCCGCGCTTCGATGTGAAATTCCAGCTCGGCATCCAGATCGCGATCCAGCCGGCCGCTTCGAAATACGTTCGTCAGACGTGAAATCCACGACATCGCGCTCTCCCTAACACCGTTGCAGAACGTGTGCGACAGCAGCGGTCACCTCGCGCCATCGCGACTCCTGTTCTTCAAGCTGTTTGCGCCCAGCCGCGGTGATTTCATAAACCCGCGCCCGGCGCTTGTTTTCTGTAGTCAGCCACTTGGCTTTTATCCAGCCCGCTTCCTCCATACGATGCAGCGCCGGATAAAGCGAGCCTTCTTCCACGCGCAGGATCTCATCGGAAATGCCTTCAATCTGCGCCGTGATGCCGTAGCCGTGCAGCGGTCCCTGGCGGGACAGGATCTTCAGCACCAATACCGGAAGCGAACCCTGCAAAGAATCTTGTCGAGCCATAATCAGTTGTCTTACTCAGTAATCTTAGTATACGACCACCCGCCGGATTGGTCAACACATTTGTTGTCCGCAAACCGAACCGCGACCGTAAGGGAGTCGGTGCCTTTCTAAGCCGTACCCTGGTGGTAGCGCTCCCTCCCGGTCGCGGCTCGGAATGGGCGTCTGGAAACTCCACGTTCAGGCGTATGTCAAACTAGAGTGGTGCCCGATTTTTGTACCTGCGGCGCGCAGTTGCCGCCCGACGCCCGATTCTGCCACAAGTGCGGAAAGCCGCAGTACGATTATCCGGGCCTCACCGAAGAAACTCCCGCGGAAGTCCCTCCTCCCCTACCTGCACCACCACAAGCCCAGACGCCGCTCGAAATCAGTTTTCACAACCGGCTCGCGGTGCGCATCGGTTTTTTGGCCGCATTGACGGCCGTTCTTCTATTCATGTTTCCGTTGCCTTTTCCATTCCTCCGATTGCTTTTGGCTTTCATCGCCGCGGGATTTCTCGCGGTTTTCGCCTATACGCGGCGCACGGGGCAGATGCTCAGCATCCGGAGTGGCGCGCGCATGGGCTGGATCACGGGCATCTTCTCATTCACCTTCGTTACCATTCTCTTCACCGTGGCGATGGTGGCAATTTCAAACGAAGGTGGACTGGTGAAGTTTTTTCGTAGCCAATTGCCTCCCAACGACGCGCGCACTGAGCAGTTGACGCAAGCTCTCAACAATCCCGCCACCTTAGCCGGCGGCCTGGCGTTCTCCGTCATCATGCTGTTCGTCATTCTCACGGCGCTGCCAGTGCTGGGCGGTGCCCTGGGCGCGAAGGTCCTCGCAAAGGAATGATCCGGGCAGGCCTGCTGGTAGCGGCAGTTCTCGGAGCGGCGGCATCAATAGGCTGCGCCCAGACCGCGACCTCCACAGTTGCCAGCGAGCTCACCGCTAAGCAGCACCAGCTCAATATCGATTCCTTTGAATACGTCTTCGCCGCGATTCGCGACAAACATTGGCAAGCCAAACCGGCGGGTCTGGACTGGCAAGCGGTACATGACGAGTTGCGTCCCGCCATCGAAAAGGCCTCCACCATGGAAGCCGCTCGCGCGATATTGAACGACATGCTGGGCCGCTTGCATGAGACGCACTTCGCCATCATACCCAGCGATCTTTATTCCGATCTGGAGGGTTCCAGCGCCAAAGGTGAAATCACCACCGGCATGGATGTGCGCGTGGCAGGTTCTGACGTGCTGGTCACATCGGTCGAAGCAGGCTCCGCGGCTGCGCGGGAAGGCGTCCAGACGGGTTGGCAAATTCTGAAGATTAGTTCTACGGATCTTGCCCCGGTGGTCGCGAAACTAAACGAAACCTACGCTACATCAACTTTGCGCGAACTGGTGATGAGCCGGGCAATCCTTGCGCGCCTGGATGGCAAGCCCGGAGAATCCGTCACCGTGGAATTTTTGGACGGCGCCAGTCAGCGCGTAACAAAATCTCTCACCGAGGGAAAGCCGCGCGGTGAGTTGTCCCAGTTCGGATATTTGTATCCGATGCACATCTGGTTCGATTCCTCAAGAGTCGGCAACGGCGACATCGGCTACGTGAAATTCAATATGTTTCTGGACCCCGCGCACGTGATGAACCTGTTCGGTGAAGCCGTCGAATCCTGCAAAACATGCCAGGGCTTCATTATTGACCTTCGCGGAAATCCGGGCGGTATCGGCGCCATGGCCATGGGGATGGCGGGCTGGTTCATCGATCAACCAGATCAGCGGCTAGGCACTCTTTACATGCGCGATACTACCCTGAAGTTCGTGGTGAATCCACGCGCGTACACCTTCGCGGGACCGCTCGCAATTTTAGTGGACGGCGCTTCGGCTTCCACCTCCGAGATCCTCGCGGGAGGCCTGAAAGATCTGGGACGCGCGCGCGTCTTCGGCACACGCACCGCAGCCGCAGCATTGCCGTCCGTCTTTGAAATGCTTCCGAATGGCGACGGCTTCCAGTATGCCATCGCCAATTACATTTCCGAAGGCGGAAAGCCCCTGGAAGGACTCGGCGTAACTCCGGATGTCGAAGCTCCAATTACCCGTGACGCCCTATTGGCGGGCAAAGACCCGGCCCTAGACGCAGCTATCAAATGGATCACGAACCAGAGACATTGAACGAGAAACGAGCAACGAGAAACGAGAAACGGCTTTATGGATTGGTTCTACGGGGATTCGGGCAGACAGATCGGACCGATCGACGACGCCTCCTTTGAAGGGCTGGTAACAGCCGGAATCATCCGCGACGAAACGCTAGTCTGGCACGCCGGAATGGCAAACTGGCAGCCCTGCCAGACCATTCGTCCCGTGGCACAGCCGACAGCGCTCGAGGGCGCTCCAGGCGATATGAAATTTTGCTCGGAGTGTGGACGCTCGTTCGCGCCCGATGATCTGGTTGCGTTCGGGAGCTCGCTCGTGTGCGCCGAGTGCAANNGTATTCGTAGATAGCCTGATCTTTTCCGTCGTTATCGTGATCGTCTTCGCCATCGGGCTCGTGTTGTTTCCGGTGGATTGGGCCAACCTGGGACGCTCGCCGGCGGGCCTCTTGCAATTGTTGGAGCTCGAAGGAGTGGTCTGGCTCTCCGCTCTGCTCTTTGCGGCGATTTACGAAACATTGATGATTGGCCGCTATGCCGCTACACTTGGGAAAATGGCGTGCGGCCTGCGCGTAGTGATGAGCGACGGCGGCAAAGTGACCTATGGCCGTTCCTTGAGCCGACACTTCGCGAAAATTCTTAGCGGCTTCATGATGTTCATCGGATACATTATGGCGGGTTTTGATGACGAAAAACGCGCTTTGCACGATCGCATCTGCGATACTCGTGTGATCAAGAAATAGCCTTCGATGCCGCTCGCGCCGGAACATCTCGCATGCTCCCGCTGCAACACGCCGATCCCGCCTGCAGACTGGAATCGCGAACACGCCTTTTGTGCATCCTGCCGCGCGCCGGTTCTGGCGCTGGTTTTCCCGGCGTTCTTCTCGAAGCGCGGAACCGCAACCAGCGGAACTCCGGTGCTCGAGGCCGGCGAAGCGAGCTGCTTCTACCATCCTCTGAAACGCGCCGTGGTTCCCTGCGATCGCTGCGGCCGATTCCTGTGCGCCTTGTGCCAGGTGGAATTTCTCGGCCAGAACTGGTGCCCGCGCTGCATCCAGGCCAGCAGCGAAAAAGGCCAGCTCGCTCAATTGGACCCCAGCCGCAAGCTCTACGACAACCTGGCGCTGATCCTTGCGACCTTCCCTGCCCTGCTCGTCTGGCCGACCATTATTACCGCCCCGCTCACGTTGTACGTCGTGGTTCGCTACTGGCGCGCGCCCTCCAGTATCCTGCCCCGCACCAAGATCCGTTTCTACATCGCAGCTCTGCTCGCCACCATTGAGATTGGGGCCTGGATATGGTTAGTGCTGTTCCTCATCTACCGGCGATGACGACGAAACCCCAGTATTCGCGATTGCCGGGACGCTCCGGGATCTTCGTGCGCGATTCCTTGTGGATGAGCACTGATCATTTGTTGAGCGTCCGCCGGAATCCGTTTTCCGAATCCTACCGGCGATTTTATTTCGCCGATATCCAGGCGATCGTCGTTACAGAACTTCCAAATTCGCTGGCGCCCACTGGCCTTACCGCAGCCGTTTTGTTCATTGTTACGGCCGCTGCCCTGATGTACACTTGGCATCCGGTGTGGGCAAGTTTATGCGCACTTCTCTCGCTCGTCTCCTTCTTCGTGAGCTGGCGAAGCGCCGACTGCGCCTGCTATCTGCAGACTTCGGTTAGCACTGAGATGCTACCTTCCTTGCGGCGGCGGGTGGATGCCGCGAAAGCTACGGCGCTTTTAAAGGCGGAAATCGAGAGGACCCAGGGCAGCGTAAGCGCGGAGGTTTTGGAGATGGGCCCTCCCGTTGCGCGCACCGCACGATTGGCCACATCGAAACCAGCGCTTCGCCATTCGAGCGGCCAGGTGCACTGGATGGCGTTCGCACTGATGATAGTCCGGGGATCCATCAGCGCCATTTCGCTCAAGGGCGCGGCGTCCATTCCACTCGGTATTGCCGCCACAATTGTCGGTACTGCAATTCTGCTGCTGTTAATTCTGGCGGCCATTCAACAACGGAACAGCGATCTTCCGGTGGGTGTTCGCCGGCTGGTCTACGTCACCTTGGCGTTCTACATTGCAAGCGGCCTCGCAAGCTTCGCGGTTAGCATCTATATAGCGTTGCAACTGGGACCGAGAGCTACGAGTCAGGCGATGATCATGGAGAATCCTATGTTGAAGGCATACGGGCTGGTTGATCTAATCGGCTTTTTGGTACTCGGCTGCACCGGCCTCATTCTTATGTGGCGTCATCAACGCTCCGTCCGCACGCCGCCGCCACTCGATCTTGGAAACGGCGGATGATCCTCGAGCGTTGCTTCCATCACGAGCTTCGGGAAGCTGCCTCGCGTTGTCCTATCTGTCTACGCTATTTCTGCCGCGAGTGCGTCACCGAACACGACGATCGCGTCCTCTGCGCTGAATGCCTGAAGAAGGTCGTTGCGAGCGAAACCGTTCGAATCAGCCCATTTCGCCGCGTGCTCGGAGGCTTACTTCCAATTGCCGGTCTGCTGATGGCGTGGCTCTTCTTCTACGCTCTCGGACGAACGTTGTTGCTGATTCCGGCGGCCGTTCACGATGGAACACTCTGGGAGTCCCGATGAAACGGCCGGCCAAAAGCGCCATCGAACTCTACGAAGAGGCCGTCTATTTATTGCGGAGCGCACCGGCGTCCGCGCTGGCCGCATACTACACGGGCTCACTGCCCTTCGTCCTCGGGTTCCTGTTCTTTTGGGCGGACATGAGCCAGAGCGCGTTCGCCTACGATCACTGTGCGCCGGCCGCGCTGGGTCTGGCGTTGCTTTTCTCGTGGATGATGTACTGGCAAGCGCTGTTTGTCCGCCGTCTGCACGCGGAGCTTTCCGGCGTGCCAGCGCCGCATTGGTCGTCGAACCAGGCACGCCGTCTTGGATTCCAGCAGATCGCCCTGCAGCCGACGAAATTCCTGGTGTTGCCGGTGGCGTCGTTGATCCTGCTGCCATTCGCCAGCGCGTATGCGTTCTATCAGAATTTGATGGCCGTGCGGGATAACGAATCGGCAAGCCTTTCGCAAGCTGCCGGCGCCGCCAGGAAACAGGCATTCGTCTGGCAATCGCAAAACTGGACGCTGCTCGCGATTCTGGCCATGCTGGAGGTGGTGGTTTTTATAAACGTCGGTGTGGCCATCCTGATTGGGCCATATCTGGCGAAGCTGCTGCTCGGCGTGGAGAACGTGTTCACGCGCAGTGGCGCCGCCACCATGAATTCAACCTTTTTCGCCCTCACCGCCGGTCTCACGTATCTAATTACAAATCCGCTGGCCAAGGCAGTCTATCTGCTCCGGTATTTCTACGCTGAATCGGTGAAGACAGGTGAAGATCTCCGCGTAGCACAAGCATTCCTGCCCGTGTTGTTCCTGCTCGTATTGCCAACTCTGCTGACCGCACAGTCCACCCCGACGCCCGCTCCCGCGGTCTCCGTCGAACAACTGAATCATGCGATCGACGACGTAATTCATCGTCCGGAATTCACCTGGCGCTTGCCCAGACCGCTTCGTCCCCCAGCCAACAATCCAAACTGGTTCATCCGGACTACGCAATCCTTTCTGGACGCAACGGCGCGCGGCGCGAGGCAAGTTGGGCGCTGGGTGGATCGGTTTATGAATTGGCTGGGCGAAAAACTGAAGTCGATGCTGCCCGGCGGCGGGAACCGTCCTGGGCCCGATTCACGCCAGCTGCGTGCGTTTCTCTATTCGCTTCTGGTTGCGGTGGCGATACTGCTTGGTTGGCTGCTCTGGCGAACCATGCGATCCGGAAAACAGGCACGCACCGCAAGCGCCATACCGGTGGCGGCTCCTCTTGTAGATTTGACTGATGCCGGCCTCGAAGCCGACCAGCAGCCGCTGGATCAATGGCTCCAGCTTGCCCGCGATTTGATGGCCCGCCAGGAACTGCGCCTCGCGCTGCGTGCATTGTATCTGGCTGGCTTGGCCTATCTCGCGGAACGCTCGCTGATTTCCATCCAACGCGGCAAGTCAAACCAGGACTACGCTCGCGAGCTTCGCCGCAAATCCCGCGCCACCCCGGAGCTGGTCGATGTGTTCGTCCAGAATATGGGTGTGTTTGAGCGAACCTGGTATGGCCAGTACCACGTGGATCGCGGCATACTGGAACAATTCGAGAACAATCTCCGAAAGATGAGGACTTGTGCGCCCCAGCAATAGAGGCCTGGTGGTCGTGATCATCGCGCTGGCTGGAGCTTTCCTGCTCGGCCTGTGGAAACTGTATGATCTGCGCTTCACCGCGGGCGACATTTATCCCGAGTATTCGTCCCTGCGTGCTGATCCGTTAGGAGGGAAGGCGCTCTACGAGAGTCTGCAGCGGATTCCGGACATTTTGACAACTCGTAACTATCGGGAGCTCGAGAGCCTTCCGAAAGGAAAATCAACAGTGCTGTTCCTGGGAGAGAATCCTTTTCTGTTTGAACTCACGCCAGAAGACCAAATCAAAGAGTATGAGGCATTGGCCGCGAGCGGCGCGCGCGTGGTCATTGCAATGCGGCCCGTGAACCGGCAGCGGGAAGAGCCTCCGAAGAAGCAACCACCGGACCAAAAGCCGGATGACAAGAAGCCGCATGAGGCGCCAGCATTTGAAAAACGTTGGGGCATCCATTTCGGCTACATCACACGGCCCGCCACGCAAGCTGAAGAAGAGCCGGGCGCGAAGCTGACGGCGCTATATTTCCGTGCTGACGGAAAGGTTTTGCATCGCTTCGAGCGGCCATTTGGAACCGGCGCCATCGTGTTGCTGGCCAGTTGCTATCCGATGAGCAACGAAGCACTGGCTGGCGAACGCGACACTACTGTCATCACATGGGCGCTGGGATCAAATCGCCATGTGATCTTCGACGAGCATCATCTGGGGCTGACCGAAAGCGGTGGTGTTGCCACACTCGCGCGCAAATACCATCTGGAAGGGCTGGCCGCAATGCTCCTCGTTCTGCTCGGACTCTTCATCTGGAAGAATTCCACCAGCCTTCTTTCCCCGCGGTTGGAATCGGTCGGCGCCGAAGACAGCGTGGCCGCGAAGGACGCAAATTCCGGCCTCGCGAATCTGCTGCGCCGAAACATCCCGGCCAGAGCGTTGATGAGAACGTGCCTGGAGGAGTGGGAGGGTTCGCGGCACGGCGCCAAGTTTTACTCCCAGGCAAAGATCGATCGAATTCGCGCCTTGGCGCGCCGTGAGAGCGATGCCGTGGAGACCTACCGCAAAATATCGCGGATCTTAGCAGAGCGGAGCGATGCATGAACGCCAACCTGGAAAAGCTGATGCCGGTACTCGATCGCGCCCGGCGTGAAGTTCACAAGGTGATCATCGGCCAGAACGACGTGGTGGATCAAGCGCTGATCGTTATCTTCACCGGACACCATGCACTCATCGAAGGCGTTCCCGGCATTGCCAAGACATTACTCGCGCGAACGCTGGCGCGCGTGTTGGGATGCGAATTTGCGCGCATCCAATTCACGCCGGATCTGATGCCGGCCGATATCACCGGAACCAACGTCTTCAATCTCCAGCGCAACGAATTCACACTGGTGAAGGGCCCCGTGTTCACCAGCTTTCTTCTGGCCGATGAAATCAATCGCGCTCCCGCTAAAACGCAGTCCGCGCTGTTGCAGGCCATGCAGGAACGCGTAGTCACCATCGACCGCCAGACCTATCCGCTTCCAGCCACTTTCACAGTATTCGCTACGCAGAATCCCATCGAATATGAGGGCACTTATCCGCTACCGGAAGCACAGAAGGATCGGTTCATGTTCAAGATCGTCATGCGATCCCCGGAGCGCGCCGATGAGCTTATGCTAGCCGGCAGAATGCTGGGTACCGATTCACCGGAACAAACGCTGCCCACGGTGGAAGCCTGCATTCGAGACCAGGAGCTGGCTGAATTGAAGCTGTGCCTCAACGATGTGCTGGTCCGCGAGGAACTAATCGCCTACCTGGTGGATGTGGTCCGTAAAACACGCACGCACGAAAGTGTTCTGGTGGGGGCCGGTCCGCGCGCTACGCAAGCGTTGCTCGCGGCCAGCCGCGCCCATGCGGCCATGCAAGGGCGAGATTTCGTGACGCCCGATGATATTCGCGCCATGGCGCCCCCCGTGCTGGAGCATCGCCTGATTGTGCGTCCGGAGTTTGAGATCGAAGGCCTGGACGAGCGCGAAGTGGTGAGCAAAATCCTCGGGGAGGTCCCCGTCCCAAGGTAAGCAATGTGGTGACCCCTAGCAACAGACTCCTGGTCCTGGTCGGCGCCATCGCGATGCCTGCAACTCTGATTGCGCTCCAACCCGGATTCGCCGCACTCGGCTACGGACTCATCGGCGTGATCGTATTGATCGCCATTTTCGACGCCGTAAAAGCGCCTCGCAGATTAGACGGGATCGAAGCTCGCACAGCGGACATCGTACGGCTGTGGAAGGATCGCCAGGGCGACGTCGAGCTGACCCTTCGCAATCCTAGCCGAAAGCGAATCCAGCTACGAATCGGGTTGCCGCTTCCAGCCGAAATCGCCGTGCAAGATGAAGAGCTCGCCACGATTCTCCCCGCGTCAACCGAGTTCTCACGAATTGCCTGGGCGTGCACGCCGCGCAAGCGCGGCCAGTATCTCATCCCTCGCTGCGCCATTGAGCGGCCGTCGACGCTGGGCCTATGGGCCGTGCGAAAAACATTGCCGCTGCAGTTGGAAATTCGGGTCTATCCGAACCTGGCGGCGGAGCGCAAGAAATCGCCGGCGTTTTTCAAGCGCGGCCGCTTGGGCGTTCACGGCCAGCGCCAGGTTGGCAAAGGGCGCGAGTTCGAAAAGCTCCGCGAATATGCCGCCGGCGATGGTTTCGACGAGATCGATTGGAAGGCCACTGCACGCCATGGTCATCCCATTACGCGCGTTTTTCAGATCGAGAGAACGCAAGAGGTTTACATCATCCTGGATGCTTCACGGCTTAGTGCTCGGCCAGTAGCTGGCGATTCGGACGCGGGCGATCCGAACACAACCATTCTGGAACGCAACATCACGGCCTCGCTGCTGCTGGCGCTGGCCGCCGAAAAGCAAGGCGATCTGTTCGGCCTGATCACATTCAGCGACCGCGTGCACGGTTTCGTCCGCGCCAGAAATGGCAAGGCCCATTACGGCGCTTGCCGCGATGCTCTATACACTCTGCAGCCTCGTTTGGTTGCGCCGGATTTCGACGAGCTCTTCAGCTTGCTGCGACTACGGCTGAGACGGCGCGCTCTTCTGATTTTTCTCACCGAGCTGGACGATCCCATCGTGGCGGAAGCTTTCTTGCGCAACGTACCGCTGCTCCGGCAGCATCTCATTCTGGTCGGCATGGCCAAGCCGCTGGGGGCGCAAGCGCTGTTTGAAGGCCCTCCCGTGGTTGCGCTGGACGACGTATATCGCGAACTGGCCGGTCACCTGCAATGGAACAAACTGCGGAAGCTGGGCCGCGTGTTATCCAGCCAAGGTGTTCGATTCTCGCTGCTGGATGCCGGCACGCTCGGTCCCCAACTCGCATCCCTCTACATCGACTTCAAGCAGCGGCAGCTTCTATGATCATCGACCTCACCAGATTTCTCGCCGAGGAGCGCAAGCACTGGTCTCAGCTCGAAGCCACGCTCGATCGCATCGATCGGAATCCCGATCAGCGCATGGAGCTAGCAGAATTGCTGAAGTTCCACGAGCTGTATGAGCGAGCTTCAGCCGACCTGGCCAAGATCGAGACGTTTTCGAGCGAGCCCGAAATCCGGCGATATCTCGAAGGATTGGTCGCACGCGCATATGGCGAGATTCATGAGACGCGCGAAAAACATCCGCGTCTGAATCCGTGGCGCTGGTTCGTTGCAACCTTTCCGCAGACCTTCCGCAGGCACTTGGGACCATTCTGGCTGTCGCTCGCGGTTACCATTGCGGGCTGCGTGTTCGGCGGCGTCGCCATACGAATCGATCCCGAAGCCAAGCAAGTGATCATGCCATTCCAGGGATTGAAAGACGACCCATCGCAGCGCGTTCGCCGCGAAGAATCCGCAAAAGAAGACAAGTTAGCCGGGCAGAAGAGCACGTTCGCCGCACAATTGATGACGCACAACACCCAGGTGGCAATCTTCACCATGGCGCTCGGCATCACATGGGGCGCGGGAACCACCATCA
>PMUN01000397.1 GCA_003166875.1 Bryobacterales bacterium
GTCACTCAACCCGATCCAGGGGAGCGGACCAGGGGGTCCGCCCCACTTGCTGAGCTTTTACTTTGCGTCGAGCTTCTTCAGCATGTCGGCGGCGTTGGAATTCTCGGGATCGAGATCCAGCGATTTCCGGTAATACTGGATGGCCAGCTCTTTCCGGCGATCATGTACGCCTCGGCCAGACTGTCCCAGGCATTGGCGGATTTGGGGTAGGCTTCCTTGAATTTCTTCCGCGCCAGCAATTGATAGCCGAGCATATTCATGGAGCCTTCCTCGATGGGCTGGCTGGCGGAGTAGTTTTTGAGCGCTTCGTCGATGCCTTTGTCGAGGATGGCTTGCTGGAGCTGCATGCGGGGCGAATCGTAGCGCTCGTAATGGACCCAGTTGAAGGCCGGTTGAGTGTCGCCCAGGGCGTGAGCGGCGATATCGGGAATGATCATCATGCCGTTCGAGCTGTTGGTGAAAATTACAACGCCACGCCGCGAGCCGGCTGAGGCTGCCACGAATGCTTTGAAATCGCCGTTGTCGCCCCAGTGCCAAAAGAATGGGCCGTGTGCGGTCTGTTCTATACCGACGCCGAGACCCGACGCGATAGATTCCGATGCCTTCGTGATTGGGCGGCCGACGCAATTGAAGCATCCGGCATCCACCTGCGATTGCGGTGTCAGCATGGCGATGCCAGACAAGCAAGCCGGATGCCGCGGGCGCGCCGGGAAGGGGGCGGCGTTTCACAACTTGAGTAAAATCACTCCATGGATATTCCGGTTGGCCAACTCCAAGTGATCCTCTATATTCCGATCCGATGTCCAAAGCATCCTTAAGATGGGGGCTATAGGAGCGATAAGGCAGCAAAAGACCCGATGAGAATCTACAAAGGGACGAGATGGCTACTGGAAGCCATCATCGAGCCGCGGTCATTTGCGCTCTGTTCGACCCCATGACAGAAGTTCCCATAGAGGAATTTGACGGGGCACTGCCAGCCGACCTCGATCAATGTGCCAATCCTTGTAAACACTAGCGCAAAGTCGCGTCACCTGACGACGGGGGGCATGGAGCTGGGGCTAACTAATTCGCAGTGCCGAGTCGCTGCACAATCGCTGGCATTTTGTGCTTTCGCTAGCCGGAGGATCCGTGAAGAATCGACGGCACCGACTCCCTCACGGTCGCGGTTCGGTAAAAGCTTTCTGAGCCGCGAGCGTAAGCGACCGGTTACGGCACGGGGGTGCGATAAACTAGTGGATTGAAACCTCGGGTATCGGTAGTCAGTTATTTGAATACGGTGCCGCTTGTTTGGGGCATGCTGCATGGCGACGAGCGCGGACTGTTCGACCTTTCCTTTGCGATTCCCGCGGAATGCGCGGATCGGCTGGCCGACGGGCGCGCCGATATCGGGATTGTGCCGTCGGTGGAGCTGAATCGGCAGAAGCTCGAGATTATTCCGGGGACGGGCATCGCTTGTGCCGGTCCAGTACGCAGCATTTTATTGATCTCGAAAGTACCGTTTGAGGAAATTAGGACGCTGGCGACGGACGTAAGCTCGCGGACTTCGGTGGCGCTCAGCCGGATCGTGCTGGCGAAGAAATACGGTGCCGAACCGCGGCTTTTTTCCGAGCGTCCGCATCTGGGATCGATGTTGGAGCATTGCGACGCTGCGCTGATCATCGGGGATGCCGCGCTGGTTTTGGATCCCGCCGATCTTCCGTTCCATGTGCTCGACTTGGGCACGGAATGGACCGGGATGACGGGGCTACCGATGGTATTCGCGGTCTGGGCGGCGCGCGCGGAAGTACCTGCGCAGGATCCGGCGCCGTTTCTCGAATCGCTTCGTTTCGGAATGGCGCACATGGAAGACATCGTGCGCCAGGAACATTCGAAGCTCGGGATTTCGGAAGCTTTGGCGCGCGAGTATCTGACTCGCAATATTGTTTTCGAGCTGGGCGACCGCGAGTACAAGGGATTGGCGACTTTTCTGCAATATGCTGCGGAGCTGGGGAATACGGTGGAGATGAAAAAGGTGACGGTATGATGACGCGCGAAGAAGCGATGGATCTTTATCGCAGCGATGATTTGATTGGCATCGGAATGGCGGCGGATGCGGTGCGGCGGAAGCTCCATCCGCACGGCATCGTCAGCTATATCATCGATCGCAATATCAACTACACCAATTTCTGCACCGAGTATTGCAGCTTCTGCGCGTTCTACCGGCCCATGGGGCACGCCGAAGGCTACATACATTCGAAGGAAGTGATCTTCGACAAGATTCAAGAGACCATCGACCTGGGCGGCACCGGGATTCTGATGCAAGGCGGACTGCATCCGGAGCTGAAGATCGAGTGGTACGAGGATCTGCTGCGATCGATCAAGGCGCGGTTCGGCGACAAGATTTGGAATCACTGTTTTTCGGCGCCCGAAATTGTGAACATCGCGGAAGTGAGCGGGTTGACGCTGCGCGACACGATAGCGCGGCTGCGGGATGCGGGCCTCGAGTCGATTCCCGGTGGCGGGGCGGAGATTCTGGATAATGAGGTGCGCCGCCGGATCAGCCGGCTGAAATCATCGACGCAGGATTGGATCGACGTGCATCGCACCGCGCATGCGCTGGGCCTCAGGACCACCGCGACCATGATGTTCGGATGCGGCGAAACCGTTGAGCAGCGCATGAATCATTTCGACATCGTGCGTGAGATACAAGAGGACACGGGAGGCTTCACGGCGTTCATCCCATGGTCGTTCCAGCGCGAGAATACATCGCTGGGCCGGTTCGTCAAGGAAGAAGCGACGGGTGTTGAATACCTGAAGACGCTGGCGATATCGCGGCTGTATTTGGAGAACATTCTGAACATCCAGTCGTCGTGGGTGACTCCCGGATTGAAGACCTGCCAGGTGGGGCTGCGGTTTGGCGGCAACGATGTGGGCAGCATCATGATTGAGGAGAACGTGGTTTCGGCCGCGGGAGCGCACAATCGCGCCAGCGAAGAAGAGCTACGGCGGTTGATTCGCGATGCGGGGTTCATTCCGAAGCAGCGGGATACGTTGTACCGGACGTACTTCTTGAATTAGCCGCGGATGAACGCGGATTAACGCGGATTGCTACTTTGCGTATTTCTTCACGTCTCGATCCCCTACCTCTGCGCCGTAGACATTGCCTGCTGAGTCGGCGGCTACGCCTTCGGCTGCGCTGGTGATTGCGGTTCCGTCGGACGGGTCCGGGATGAAGGCCGTTACGGTGCCGTCTTTCGCGTTGCCGATTCGGATGCCGCGTTTCCAGCCGGGATTGTGGCCGTAACCTTCTTTGTCAGTTGATTCGGAATCGGTCACGTAGATCACGTCGTTCTTGTCGATGAAGATGCCGCTGGGACGGCTGAATTGCTTCCACTCGGCCAGGAACTTGCCGTCCTGATCGAAGATCTGGATTCGATTGTTGCCGCGGTCAGCTACGAAGAGGCGTCCTTTGGAATCGAAGGCCAAGGCGTGCGGCATTTCGAATTGGCCGGGACCTGCGCCATGACCGCCCCACTGCTTGATGAACGTTCCGTCTTTTGAAAACTTCACCACTCGCGCGTTGCCTTTCGCCGGCGAATGGCCGTCGGAGACGAAGATGTCGCCATTCGTCGCGACCACCACGGCGTTAGGCTGATTGAAGGTATCGGGACCGTCGCCAGCGACGCCAGCTTTGCCGAGCGTCATCAGGATTTTTCCATCGGTATTGAATTTGAAAACCTGGTGACCCTTGCCATCTCTCGCTTGCCCGTCGGTCACCCAGATGTTGCCGTCGCGATCCACATAAAGACCGTGCGGGAACACGAATAGCCCTTGGCCGAAACTCTTCACCAGGTTTCCGGCGGAATCAAACTTGAGGATGGGCGCATCGGATTTACCGGCGCAGGAGTTTGCGCCGCATCGATCGGCCACCCAGACGCTTGTGCCGTCGCGGTCGATCGCGATCCCGCTCGATGATCCCCAGGTGCGGGCCGCGGGAAATTTGGCCCAGTTCTCGACGATGTGATAGGGATTCGGTTGGGCGAGGAGCGCGGGGAGGAACAGGGTAATCAGGGCTAGCATTCGCACAAACATCACGGGTATTGTACCGCTTACGGTTTTCGCCAACCTACCGCACACCTGCCAGCCATGGTCGATTTCGAAGAAGCTGGCATTCACACGATTGTGAACTCGGCACGCCGCGGGCGTGCGCTACGCGGCTGATTTCTGGAGCTCGCGCGCGTAGCCGTCCAGTTCTTCCGGCTGAACTGTGACCAGCGTTTTCTCCATGTCCTCGCCATTTTCCAGCATGTGCTTCAGATGCAGCGCGGCAAGCTTCAGGCACCAGGCATCGGTGAGCGGATGGCCGGTGTTCTTGCTTAGAACCAGCAGCGCTGGATGGGGCAACGCGATGACGCGCTCCTCGAACGGTTCGCCCTCGGTTGAGATTGCGAATTTCACATCCACCGTATCGGCGTGGCGTATGGAGATGCCGGTCTGCAGCCAGTTGAGGTGCACCTGCCACATGCGACCGAATGGATCGGGCCCAGCTTGGAATTCACGGAAGTTGTCGAGCATCTAGGTCGATTGTAGCGGAAGCCGAGCACGGTGCGGCGGTATATTCGAGATGGAAGTCTTTTTCGGGAAAACGGCGCGGGAGAGTTGGGGTTGCAAGAACCCTGCTGATGAGCCGCGAGTCGCGTCGGTTAGTAGACGGAAACATACTTTATCGTCTAGTAAAGAAGATATTGTCCTTGCCCTTGGAAGCGCCCGGCCCTGCACCGCGCGAGTTCGATTGCGCCGTTTCCCGCGGCGAGGCGATTGTTTTCGGGTGTAAAATCGACTCGTGCTGGAACGGAAATGAGGACTGAATGCGTCGGAGCGGAACAGTCGCAGTTATCAACTCGGACCGTGCGATGGTGGCGATGGCCACCGAAGACGACGGCTTTACGATCATCGAGTTGCTGTCTGATTGGGATATCGAAGTAGGGGATTCCATCGCATGGTCAAACGGGCATGGCCTCGGCGATGAGATTTATGAGAATCTGACGAAGGGTTCGCGTGCAACGGTGTACGTGCAAAATCACGCTGTCAACGAGTCCAGCCTTCGGGAGCAGCTATTATTCTAGGCGTCCCCTCAAGACTGATCGATCAAGAGGACGATAATTGCTACACGCAATCCTTGGACTCATCCTCCTCATTTTTCTGGTCTGCAATCCGGATTTCGTTCGGCGTGCCTTGGGCGGGCCGAAGCGGAGAAGACCGCAGCGACTTGGTACCGATGGACCCGCCAGGCCAACCGCGCCGGCGCGCGTAGCGAGTGACGAGCAGACTGCGCCTGTTCCATCATCTGAGGCAATGTGCCCGCCGCCGAACTCCGGGAGCACCGAACGGCCGTGGCGCAAGCCCTTTAAGGCCGAGAAAATGCTGCTGGGCGAATGGGAATCTAAGGGCCGGGAGACACACAATTATCCATGGCGTCACGAATACGACAACGACCTGTTCCGGTCCACCGCGGAGGTCGAATGGACTAAGACCTTCAATCAACTTGGCCTCCCGTGGGAGTCTGAACCGCTGAAATTCGACATGGGGCCGAAGCACGTGTCCTACACCCCCGACTTCACGATCACGGGACTCTCTTTTCCGGGCTCCGACCGTCCTCTTTACATTGAAGTCAAGCGATTCCCGGATGAGGTAGACCTCACGAAGTACGTTCGTTTCACCGAGTGGTACAAGTGCGATCTCCTGGTGCTGGCTCACCAGAGGGGCGGTGTGCTGAAACCGCGGAAGGAGGGGTACTTCCTCGTTTTGAGGTGCCCACGTTGCGACACGTATGATTGCTTTGCCTGCGATGAACCGCCCCCTGAGGATTACCAGCCGCCTTATGCGCCGCCTGTCTGTCAGGCGTGCCAAAGCCCCTTTGCGCGAGTGGCTGTCCCCAACTACTTCCTGATCCAGCAGGGCACCATTGCAACCGGACGCGTGGCGTTAGAGCGCCACCCTATCTCGGGCCTGCGCCTCCGCTTCCGATAATCCGGCGTTATGTCGCCTTTCTCGCTCAAACCGAGTTTCCGGCGAATCGACGCGCCAGGTGGCCGATCCTCGTGCTCCGGCGGACGATACACCGTGCAGGCGGCGTACCCCTTCGCCTTCGCATCCTTCAAACTGATCGCAATTTTGCCTGCTGCGAGGTGCCGCTCTCTGCTACTCTCGCAGCGCTTCCTGCCGGTCGGGGCTCAGTAGAACGGGTGGTTCTTAGCCGCCACCAGCGACAGAAACTCATCGCGGGTCTCCTTACGCGCACGGAATGCGCCCAGCATGGCGCTGGTTACGGTTCCGGACTGCTGTTTTTCGACGCCGCGCATCATCATGCAGAAATGGCGGGCCTCGCAGATCACTCCCACGCCTCGCGGCTGCAACACTTCTTCGATAGTTTCGGCCACTTGCTGGGTGAGCCTTTCCTGAATCTGGAGACGACGCGCGAAAGTGTCCACGATGCGCGGGATTTTGCTCAGACCGATCAGCTTGTCCTTGGGCAAATAAGCCACGTGCATCTTGCCGAAGAAGGGCAGCAGATGATGCTCACACATGCTGAAGAACTCGATATCCTTCACTACCACCATTCCGTCGCTGTTCTCGCGAGAAAATAGCGCGCCGTTGACGATGCTTTGGATATCCGTTTCATAGCCGCTGGTCAAAAAGCGGAAAGCCTTCTCGGCGCGCTCCGGTGTGCGCACCAAGCCTTCCCGCGCCGGATCTTCGCCGACCTTCAGTAACAACTCTTTCATTAGCGATGCAATGGACTCCTGGTGCTGCTTCGGCTGCATCACCTTCACAACTGCTCGGTTTTTCTTCATCTCTCAGCTTGTCCTCAACTCGAAAACATTGCGCCTGGTTTCCCGCAATCGAATGGATTCCAGGTGCGTCCCGCCGCCCGGAAACACGGAGTTCCATTGCGCGGCCAGGCGCTTTTCAACGACGCGCAGGATGTTCTCGGAAGTTGGAACTACTTCCTGGAACTCGCGCACGTCCGCGTTCATGTACTTATGATCGAAATCCTGGACCACGCGCGAAGCCACCAACTGGTCCAAGGTTGACACGTTCACCACCTGTCCTGACACTGGGTCGAGCGGTCCCGAGACGCACACTTCCAAAACGTAGTCGTGCCCGTGGCCGTGCGGATTATTGCATTTGCCGTACAGCGCGCGATTTTCGCCTTCGGAGAATTGCTCGGAATGCAGGCGGTGGGATGCGGCGAATCGATAGCGGCGCGTGACGCGTATCATTGTCGCGCTCCGGCGTAATCCACATACAGGTCATCGGTTTCGTACAGCCGGACGTTTTGCAATCGCGCGGGGCTTCCCTCGAAAGACGGCTCTAAGCGATTCCAGATCTCAGCCGCAACGTTTTCGGCAGTGGGCACAACTTTATCGAACGGCGGGACCTCATAATTCAGGAAGCGGTGATCCATGGGTTCGATTACGGCTTTGTGGATGATTTCCTTGAGCTGCTTGAGATCGAAGACCATGCCAGTGGCGGGGTCGGGGTCGCCCTCCAGCGTGACTTCCAGCACGTAGTTATGCCCGTGCCCGTTTGGGTTGGCTGCCAAGCCGTAGAGGGCCCGATTCTGCTCGGGGGTCAACGAAGATTGGGCACAAACGTGCGACGCAGAGAATTCAGCTTTGCGGGTGATGAGCATTACCAAATGGTTGGATGCAGCGGCACTGGGATAAGATACTCTAAGATTATAGTAGAAGCTTAAGGAAACGCAGGGACTTAGATGAAACAAAACAAGATTGATCTGGCGATCAAGGCAGCCACGGGAGTTTTGCTGGTGGCGTTGGCTTTCGTGATTGTTTACTCGGTGCAGGATCATGTGGTTGGAGTGGGTGACAGCGCCCCGGGATTTAGGGTCAAGACCGAAAACGGTGCCCTGATGACACCGACGAGTTTTGGCGGCAAGGTGCTGATCTTGAATTTCTGGGCGAGCTGGTGCGCGCCGTGCGTGCAGGAGATACCGTCCCTGAATCAGATCCAGAAAATGTTTGCATCGCAAGGGTTGGTGGTGCTGGGCGTCAACGTGGACAGTAAAGAGGAGCTGTACCGGAACATGCTGCAGAGGTTTCAGGTCACTTTCCAAACCGTTCGCGATCCTCAGGAGAACATCAACTACCGGTACGGCACTTACAAGGTTCCGGAGAGCTATATCATCGACCGCAATGGCAAGGTGTTGCAGAAGTACGCCGGTCTGCCCGATGTGAATGGCGAATGGAAGGTCTGGACCGATCCCCAGATCGTGAGCTATGTTCGGTCGCTGTTGTAGGCGAGGACGAATCTTTTGCTGACGCCCGCGGCTCAGAAGAATATTCGTGAACTGCTGGGTCCGCGCGGGTATCTGGATCAGCCCGAAGATCTGACGCTGTATGAGTACGACGGCAGCGTCGACAAAGCGCGGCCGGAACTTGTGGTTTTTCCGCAAACGGCGGAAGACGTGGCCGCCATCGTACAAATTTCCAACCAATTTGGCATCCCGATTGTGGGCCGCGGCGCAGGTACGGGGCTGAGCGGCGGAGCCATTCCACGCGCGGGCGGCATTGTGATTTCGTTCGCGCGCATGAATCGCGTGCTACGGATCGAACTAGAGAACGAGCGTGCTGTGCTGGAGCCCGGCGTGGTGAATCTCGAGATCACGCAGGCCGTGGAGCGCCAGGGATATTTTTATGCGCCCGATCCTTCCAGCCAGAAGGCCTGCACCATTGGCGGCAACGTCGCGGAAAACGCCGGAGGTCCGCACACGCTGGCGTATGGCGTCACCACGAATCATGTGATGGGCGTACAGGCGGTGCTGCCGGATGGAACCACGATGGAAACAGGCGGGGTCGCGCCGGATTTGCCGGGCTACGATCTCACAGGTCTGCTGACGGGCTCTGAAGGCACGATGGCGCTGGTGACGAAGATCACGGTGCGGCTGATGCGCCAGCCGGAGGTGGTGAAGACGATTCTTGCGATCTACGACACTCCTGGCGACTGTGCGGATTCAGTGGCTGAGATCACCGCGCGCGCCATTACTCCGGCGGCGATCGAGATGCTGGATGGCGTCATGCTGCGGATGGTGGAAGAGGCCACGCACGCCGGATATCCGATGGATGCGGCGGCGGTGTTGCTGATCGAGCTGGAAGGATTGCGCGAGGCGGTGGAAGAACAGGTGTTGCAGATTGAGCAATCGTGCATTGGTTGCCGGGCGCGCGAGGTTCGGATTGCGCGGTCGGCGGCGGAGCGCGAGTTGCTGTGGAAGGGCCGCAAGAACGCATTCGGAGCGGTGGGCCGCGTGAGTCCATCGTATTATGTGCAGGACGGCGTGGTGCCGCGAACCAAGGTGGCGCCGACGTTGCGGCACATTCACAAAGTGTCGGAGAAATACGGGCTTACCATCAGCAACATTTTCCACGCGGGCGACGGCAACATGCATCCCATCATTTTGTTCGATCATCACAAGCCGGGAGAGTTGGAGCGCGCCAAGGCGGCGGGTGACGAGATCCTGCGATTTTGCATCGCAGAGGGCGGCTCCATCACGGGCGAGCACGGCGTGGGGATGGAAAAGATGGAATTGGTTGGCGAACAGTTCCCCGATGAAACGCTGGAGATGATCCGGCGATTCAAGGCGCTGTTCGATCCGGCGTGCCGGCTGAATCCTGGGAAGATGTTGCCGACGGGGAAGGGATGTATGGAGATTCGGCAGCCCGCGGGGATGGTTGTCTAGTTTCTGGTTCCTGGTTTCTGGTTTCTGGTTCAAAATCTTCTCTTGACTTAAAGTCGACTTTAACCCGTAGCATTTGGGTATGAAGACACTTTTGTTCCTTGCGGTAACACTTTCTCCTTTCGCCTGTGACCGCTCGGCGCTCAACGCTGAGCAGCGCAAGCGGCATTTTGACGAGTTGGGTCCGCAATTACGCTCCATGGTGAAGGGCGCGCGCGAACTTCCCGATGGGTATGAATTTAAGTTTCCTTCCGATCCGGCGACAATTCAGTTGGTAGCCGAATGGTCTGCGGGTGAGCATCTCTGCTGTCCCTTCTTCGATATCGATCTTCGCCTGGAGCGGGAGCATGGCGCTTTTTGGTTGCGTCTGACTGGACGGGAAGGCGTCAAGGAATTCATCAAGGCCGACTTCAGCCGATGGCTTAAGCAGTGATAGCCTTGGGTCATGACCATCGGGGAGGTTGCGAAACGATCTGGCCTACGCGCCTCGGCGATTCGATACTACGAGCGAGTTGGATTACTGCCCAAGCCGGCGCGATCGAGTGGGCAGCGGCGCTACGATTCGAGCGTTCTCCGGCGGCTCGCGGTTCTGGAGCGCGCCAAAAATTGCGGATTCACGCTGGATGAGGTACGTCAGCTTTTCAACGATCAAGGGCGTCCTTCCGAGCGTTGGGAGCGCGTGGCGCGGAAGAAAATCGTGGAGCTGGATGCTCTGATGGAGCGGATTCGAGGGATGCGTGAGCTAATCGAGCGGCGGTGCGCTTGCGCCGACTTCGATGAATGCGGTAGGCGAATCCTCGTAGGGCAAGCCTCCGGCTTGCCTGGACAAGCCAGAGGCTTGTCCTACTTAGCCACTCCGTAATCGGTAACCAGGCGATGCACGGCGGTAGCGAGATCGATTTTGCCGTCGAGATAAGGCTTCCAGTCCTTCTCGAGAATCGGGAGCGCGCCCGGCCAGCCGCGGTCTAAGACGCTGTTCTTGATGCCGAACATCGTGTAGTCATCCAGGTTCCGCTGTGCAACTTCGCCTGCTGTGTAGAAGAGCACCGCGTGCCAGAAGGCGCGCCGCTGAAACAGTTTCTTTTGCGAATCCAGTTCCGCGGTGAGCGCATCGCTGATTTTCTGGATCATGCCGTGCGAGGCTTCGTGGAATAGGCTTTCGACCACGGCTTGACTCACGGGGCCACTCGAGATCGTGATGTGCGTCGGATCCAGCACTGTGTAGGCTCCGGCCCAGCTCGCGTACTCGGCCACGTCGGTCCGGATGGGATCGGCCGGCCACGGAGTCTGGTACGCAGCCGATAGCTCCTTCTTCATGACCGTTTCGTACTTGGCTACCAGCGGCGTCGCGGTGGCTATCCAGTCCAGGTTTGCGCGATTGTGTTGTGGCCACCAGCGGGCCTTGTAGATGGGCGCGGCGCGCTCCAGAGTTTGGGTCAGCTCCGCGTCGATGCCTGAACCTTTCAGAGATTCGGTATTCTCGATCTGCGCAAGCGCGATGTTGATTCCCGAGATGTCGCGGCTGAGCAGTTCGTGTTTCGTGATGTCTGTGCGATACACTTCCACCGCGTGATTCCAAGCCTCGCTGTCCGATTGCTCGGGCGATTTCGCCACTGCCTGTTTGTACAGAAAGTGATGTAGGTTGACCCAGAAGTTGCTGTGGAACTCGAACGTCGTTTGTTGAGCCGTTAACACACCAAGCGTCGACACGAGTATCGACGCGGCACGCAAAAGTGCGTGCGCCACGCTATTCATAGCGCAATGCGAGCATAGGATCAACTTTCGTTGCGCGGCGGGCGGGTAAGTAGCTGGCTAGCATGGCTACTGATCCCAGGATCAACGCGGCTAATCCTAGGATCAACGGATCGCCGGGCCGCACTTCAAACAGCACGCTGGTCATTAATCGCGTCACACTAACGGTCGCAATCAAACCGAGCGCGATGCCGGCGGCGGTCAGGATCAGCCCCTGGCGTAACACCAGCGTCAACACGTCGGCGCGGCTGGCTCCGAGGGCAATGCGAATGCCGAATTCCTGGGTGCGTTGCGCCACCGAATACGCCATCACACCGTAGGTTCCGATCACCGCCAGCGCCAGCGCCACGGCGGCGAAGACTGCTACCAGTTGCGCCGCGATGCGCTCCAGCCCGGTCGATTGGTTCATGATTTCTTGCATAGTTCTGATCCGGCCAACCGGCAGATCGGGATCGATGGCGTGAATGGATCCCATCACCGCAGTGGCGCCGATGGTCCCGCGCACTGCCAAGGCGACATCGTTCGACGGCGATTGAGCTAGCGGGAGGTAGACGCTGGTGCTAGCGGGCTCTTCGATGCGATTCTGCTTGACGCTTCCTACCACGCCGACCACGGTGAGCCACGGGCGGGGTTGGCCGCTGTCGGTGAAGTAGTGAATCCGTTTTCCGATCGGATCCTGATTGGGCCAATATTGTTTCGCGGTGGCTTCATCCACGATGGCGACGCCTGGTGCGTTCGGATTATCGAGCCGCGAAAATGTGCGGCCACGGAGCACCGGAATCCCCATCAAGCCGAAATAGCCGGCGCTGACCATGCGTTGGTCGGCGACGGGCAAGTCCTGGAGGGTTTTGCCGGGTGGAAGCCCTTCAACCTGGAAACTGTTGTGGTTGCTGTGGCCCTGCAACGGGAGCGAGGAGACCAAGGCAGCGTGGGACAATCCTGGCTGGGCCCCAAGCCGCGCGAGAAGCTGATCGTAGAAGACGGTCTTCTGCGCATCTTTTCCGTAGCTGGAATCGGGGAGTGAAAGCTCCATGGTCAAAGTGTTGTCGGGCTCAAAACCCGGATTGGATTTCTCCAGCCGCAGAAAACTCTCGATCAACAGTCCCGCTCCGGCCAGCAACACCAGCGACAGCGCCACTTCGGCGACTGCCAATATGTTTCGAAACCTCTGGCGCGCTGTTCCAGCCGTGCCTGCGCGGCCTCCCTCGCGCAACGATTCATTCAGATTGAATTTGGAACTCTCGAGCGCCGGCGCCAGGCCAAACAGAAGGCCGATCAATAACGAGAGCGAAAGCGTGAACGCAAGCACCGGGCCGCTTAGCGGCGACACTTCGATACCCTGGCTCAACGTCCCCGGAAGCAATTTCATCAGAGCAGCGGTACCCCACATAGCGAGCAATAATCCCGCGCCGCCGGCCAGGCAGGAAAGCAGCAAGCTTTCGGTCAACAACTGGCGGATGATGCGGGCTCGGCTACCACCCAGGGCGATCCGGACGGCAACTTCGCGGCGGCGTCCGGTGGCACGAGTGAGCATCAGACTCGCCACATTGGCGCATGCGATCAGCAACACAAACCCGACCGCCGCGAATAGAATAATCATGGCCGGCCGGACGCTTCCCACGAATAGCTCCGTCAGAACCATCAGCTTCACCCCGTTACCGGTATTGGTGTCGGGATGCGCCTGCTCGATCCGCTTTGCGATGGTGTCCATCTCGGTTTGAGCTGCCTGAAAGGAAACTTGAGGCTTGAGCCTTGCCACCACGAACTCGGCATGCGAACCACGGGCATCCACCAGGCTTGGCGTGAATACCAGCGGCTTCCAGAGGTCGCGGCCGAACGAGAAAAATTGCTTCGGCAGGACGCCAATGATGCTATAGTTCGCGCCGTCAAGCGTAATTGCTTTGGACAGAACATTTTTATCGCCGCCAAAACTTCGTTGCCAGAAAGAGTAGTCCAACACCACCACGCGGCGACCCTCCTGCTGGTCTTCCGGCACGAAGCCCCGTCCCAATTCGGGTTGCATACCGAAGACCGAGAAAATATTGGGTGTGCCTTCGAACACTTGCACGCGCTCCGGTCTTTGGATCCCGGTCAGGTTCGCGCTCCCGGCCTGAATAGCGGCCATCTGCTCGAAGGCGTGGCTCTGCTCGCGCCAATCCTTAAAATCCGGCACTGAGACAGCCGACCGCTTGTTTCCCTGGCTCGTAAAAACGGCCAGTAGCCGGTCGGGCTCAGGGTATGCCACCGGATGAAGCAGGACGCGGTGGACGACGCTGAAGATGGCGGTATTCGCGCCGATCCCCAACGCGAGCGAGAGCAACGCGACGATAGTGAATCCGGGGCTCTTCACGAGCATCCGCAGGCCGTACAGGAGGTCTTTTGGCATATCGGGTGACTAAGGGATTGTTAGGAAATA
>PMUN01000406.1 GCA_003166875.1 Bryobacterales bacterium
CGCTTCCTTCCGGTCGCGGCTCGGTTTTTCGTTGCGCTCCTACATGCTTTCCATTCTTATGTCGCGCACTCGTCTTGGCCGCGGTTGCCGCCGATAGCGGAACAACCTCCCGGCGATAAGCGCGCGGACAAGGTCCTGTTATATAACCAAATAGGGACACCCTATGCGACTCCTCGCGATATTTACCTTGCTTGGCCTCGCAGGCGCGCAGGCGGCCGACGATCGGCGCGTACCGGTGATCGTAGAATTGTTCACCAGCGAAGGCTGCTCCAGTTGCCCGCCCGCGGATCAGCTCTTATCCCGAATGGAACGCACCCAGCCGATTGCGGGCGCGCGCGTCATCGCGCTCGAAGAGCACGTGGATTATTGGAATTCTCTGGGTTGGACCGATCCGTTTTCGTCTTCGCAATATCGCGTGCGACAGAACGACTATGGCCGCAAGTTTCTCAACGACAACATCTTTACTCCGCAAATGATCGTCAACGGACAGGCGCAGTTTGTCGGCACCGACAGCGATCGCGCTGCCCAGGAAATCAGCCGCGCGGCGCAAGCGCAGACGACGCTCGTAGAGCTGAAAACCACCCCGAAGGGCAGCGATCCCGACCTGGTGGATCTTTCCGTGCAAGTTACGAACACGCAGGCTGGTAAGGCGCACAATTCCAACGTGTACCTGGCGGTGACGGAGAGCGATCTTTCCTCCAATGTGCAGCGTGGCGAAAACTCCGGCCGCTTGCTGCGGCACGCGCCGGTGGTCCGCAGTTTTGGCGTCATCGGCAAAATCGATTCGCGGGGATCGAGCGCGGGCGCCATCACGAGCACGCTGCGCCTGCCGCGCGAATGGAGGCGCGAGAATCTCCGGGCAGTCGTGTTCGTGCAGGAGCGCGATTCTTATAAGATTACCGGGGCAGCGATCGCGGATTTGCGCTGACCGAGGTTTGGTCTTTGGTGCGCGAAAGAGCCGCCTAAGAGTCGGCTGCAGGCAAGATTGCCTGCCCCACAGCAAGCGATAGGGGATTCTGGTACGCTGAATGTAGTGTTTTTTGGAACCTTTAGGGAGTTTCCTGTAACTATGCCTTTTCACATCTCCGCTCTAGCTTCTCAATGATCCCTCCGAGAAACTATCCCCCCCGTCGCCCCAAAGTTCGGGAAAACGTAAACGAAGCGATTCGCGTTCGCGAAGTACGCGCGGTGTTTCCCGATGGATCTGTCGAGATTATGCCTACGCTGGCCGCTGTTCGCAAAGCGCAGGAAATGGGGCTCGACCTGATTTTGATTGCTCCCACCGCGGAGCCGCCCGTCGCCAAGGCGATGGATTACGGCCAATGGCAGTACGAGAATAAAAAGAAGCAGCACGAAGCCAAAAAAAAACAGCACATCATTCAGGTGAAGGAGCTTAAGTTCCGGCCCAACACCGATGACCACGACTACGAGTTCAAGAAGAACCACGCCATCCGCTTTCTTGGTGAAGGCAATCGCGTGAAGGCCGTGGTCCAGTTCCGCGGGCGCGAGATCGCTCACGTGGACATCGGCAAGAAGCTGTTGCTGCGTTTCGCGCAGGACCTGGCCACGCACGGTTTGGTGGAGGGTCAGCCGCGGCTGGAAGGCCGCAATGCGCATGTCCTGATCAGTCCCATCAAAGCGGGCAGCGTCAAGGAAAAACCGAAAGAATCCGGTCCGGCAACATAGCTAAGCGACGCCGGCGTTACTGCGCCGGGCGCTGGCTGGCTTTGACGGAAATAACTGTCAATTCCACGGCCGTCTGGTGCCCGTTCGGCTCCATCTTCACAGCCACGGACTGCTTTTCAAACGGCTTCCGGAATTCGGGATCTTGCGGCGCGTCAATTGGGACATCCTCCCAGGCGAAGAGCTTGTACTCGCCGGGTGCCACGTTGCGCAGGTGGAACTTGCCCTGCTCATCGGTGAAGCCGGAACGAGACAGGTCGCCCCGGCCCAGGTGCGCGCCATAGGCGATCAGAGTTATGCGAACGCGCACGGCGGGGTCGCCATTCGATTTCTTTACGGATCCTTTCAGTTCGCCAACATCGGTGCCAAGTAGCACCGTCACTGCGCCCGATCCCTGAGTCAGATCGATGCGCCCCTCCTGCACCTCCGCATCGCCGAACCGGATCGACTTCATGTAGGCGCCCTGCGTGGGTCCAACAGTGATCTCGTAAACGTCGGGCACAACATCCGGAATCACAAAGCTCCCATCCGGTTTCACTTCGGCGCTGCTTTGGCCCATCATCATTGGGACATCGCCCCGCAGGAACACACGCAGATTGTCCAGCGGATGGTGCGGCGTGCCTTCCACCCGCACAGAACCAGTGACCTCAATTGCTGGTAAGAAGTTCAGCGTGACACCCTCGACATCCGCGTTCACAACTTCCACGGGCTGGCGGACAACACTGGTCTTGCCATCCTCGCTGACCGTTCCAATCACTACGTAGGATCCCGGAAGCAGATCCATGAATTCGAAGGTTTCATCGTCCTGCCGCATTGAAGATGGGAAATGCCCTTCGAGACCCCCGCGCGGCACAATCTGTAACATCCGTTCCGCACCCTCGTGTCCTGCCTCGGGCAGCTTTCCGCGTACTGAATAGTGCGGCTCCCGCCGGAGCCGCATATCAAAGCCTCGTAACTGAGCGCCGGAGGAAACGTCGATCGGCGCCGCGTGGGCGGCATCCGTTGTGCTTGGAAAATACGTGGGCGCAAACGATCCCAACGTCGGAATACCTCTCGATCGATTGTGCCCGGAAGCGCGGAGATAAAACGTTCCGGGGTCCACGCCAAAAAGGCGGAATTCTCCTTTGTCGTTAGCCGAGGCCTGCGCGACGCTTCTCAACTCCTTCTTGCCGCCCTGGTAGGTATACGCCATGGCCTCCACCCGCGCGCCACGCACCGGATCTCCGTCATCATCCAGAACCCGGCCAGTGATCACGCCGAGCGGAGCCAGCTTGATCTTGACATCCGTCACGGATTGACCGGCCTCCACTTTGAGACCGGGCGGAGGCGCTCCGGGTGCGCCGTCCACATCGGACATAAAACCCTGCCGATCGGCGGAGACCACGTAAGCGCCGGGCTGCACATCATAGATCACGAATCGGCCGTTCGCGTCGCTATCGGCGGTGTAGCTTATGCCGGCTTCATCCTTCGCCCTCAAGATCACAGTGGCTTTTCTAATCGGGTCGCCCGCGCTGGAAATGACAATGCCGGCTACAGACAGGCGCGGAGGCGGCGGCTCCTGAGCCAGAAGAACAGGCGTGGCGATACTCAAAACGAGCGCGATCCTCATCATGGCAGCTTGTTTTTTTCCGCTTCGATATCCACGGCGGGAATCATCTTCACCTGGACGGACGCATTTCCGCCTGGGGAAATGCTAACCGCGGCCCCACGGCTTTCAAACGCTTTTTGAAACTCCGCCGACCGCATCATTTCCTGGTCCATGCTTTCCCACGCGAATACCTTGTAGTCGCCAGGAGCGAGGTCCCGGTACTCGAACTTGCCATTCTCGCCGCTCATGAGTTGAAAGAACAAATCCTGACGGCCTTGGTGTTCGCCTTCAGGGACAACCGAGATCATCGCTTGCGCGGCCGGTTCTCCATTCTCGTTTTGAACTGATCCTTGGATCTGGCCTACGTCCGTTCCGCACACGATATTGAGCGCGCCGCTGGATTGCTGCGTTAGATCGATTTTCCCGCTGGTGACATCCTGGTCGCCGAAGCGAATCGATTTCACGTACGCGCCTGCATCGCAGGATGCGTAGATATCATACAGGCCGTGCGTGACCTTCAGCGAAAAAGTCCCGTCGGCATTGACCACGGCGGCTGCGCCGCCACCCATCATCTCGACCAAGTTCACTCGCATTTGGCCCCTGTGTTCCGAAGGAGGCGGATCGCCCTCCAGCCGGACGGTGCCGGAGATTTCGAACGGCGGGCTTACCATGAGCTGGACATCGTCAACGTCATGGTCGCCGACGTCGATGACTTGGCGAGAATACAGATCCTCCGTTTGGCAGATCAGGGTGTAGGACCCACTCACTACGCCTCGGGCGTCGAACGTTCCATCTTGCTGAGGACGGACGTTCCCGAAAAAAACGCTCCCGCGAGTTTGTATCAGGATCTGAGCATTGCGCAACGGCTCGCCAGTCCTGCCGTTTACTGCCTTACCGCGAATGTGAAAGGCAGGCGCTTTGTGAACCCGAAAGTCGATACCGTTGAGTTGAGCGCCGGCGGCCACTTGCGAAGCCGTGGCTTGTTCGGCCTGAAGAGCGCTCGGATAAAAAGTGTCGGGATAGGCTTGCTCCGGCGTGGCGCTCTTCGTATGGGGAGGAAGGCGCGCCAGCCTCGGCTGAACGGCTGCCAGAAAATAATAGCGGCCTGGTTCGAGATCCAGCAACTGATATTCGCCGAGATCGTTGGTGGTCGCGTATCCCGAGGGATTCAGTTGCCTCGCGCGGCCCCGTACATACCGTAGCGCCTGCACCGAAGCACGCACCACGGGATCGCCATCCTCATCGAATACGTGCCCGCTGACCACTGCCAGCGGAATCAACTTTACCGACACATCCTTGACTTCCTGCTCCTCGGCTACGGTAATTGGTTTCGCCCAGGGATTGCGTAGGCTCTCCTGTGCCGGAATGAACCCGTCCCGGTTTGCGATGGCCATATATTTACCCGGCTCCACGCTGTCAAAATGGAAATGACCGGTGGCGTCGGTCGTCGCAGAATGGTTGGTGGGCTGTCCCTGCGCCTGTAGAGTGACGGTGGCTTTTTTTACCGGATCATTTGTAACGGAGTTGAGCACCACGCCTTCCACTTTTCCGGGTTTCGAAGGAGGGGCTTGCTGGGCGCTGAGCACGGCGGCGAATACAACGAAGCTCGCAAAGTTCCGCATCACTGGCGGAAGGACGTGGCACACCGGCTGACCGTTACCTTGCGGGCCGGTTATTCGGTCAGGAATGCTCTTCCTTTTCGAGTTCGAACGTAATTGAACCAATTGGAAACCCCATCCTCGCCCGAATCTGTACAGGCAACCGGCGGGCGTCGTCCGATAACCAGACGAACAACTCCGCCTTACGGGCGTAGAGTACGCCATTGAACACAAAAACCTCGTATCGAATGGTGTTGAACGTCCCGCCCTTGGTTTTGAGTTGTTCGCGCTGTTGCGCCTCCACACGCGCGGAAACCGTCTTCTTTCCGTCGCTGATGGACAACTGCGTGGACTGGCCGGGGTCCAGCTTCAGGCTTCTGAGCTTGTAGAGACCGCCGATAATGTCGCTCACGCAAGCCGGGATCTCGGTTTCGGCGGTTTTGAAGGTGGAGTTTTTCAGCAGATCCCGCTCCAGATAAGTTGCCTTGTGGCGCGCGGGGTCATAATTCACCGTCGTCTCGTGGTGACGGTTCTTTTCCAGCGAATTGAAATCAGTGCTGCTGGCACAGAACTGGTTTTCCATCTGAACCGTGTAATTGTCTTCGAGCTTATAGAGCTTGGAGACCAGGCCGCCGGATTCCAGATGCAATTTGGACGACCAATCCTGTTTGCCAGCCGACATCTTCGGATCCAAGCTGAGCTTGGCGTTGCCGGCGTAAATCAAGCGCCACTCGATGTCGTAGGTAATGGTTTCGTGGGAAGGAAACGACGCAGCCGTCACGCTGACCGCCTTGGATTGCGGAAGCGAGGAGGGGGAACTGGCCAAAAACATCGAGCACGCGCAGGCAAGACGGGGGATAAAACTTGCTGGCATGAACTTTGAGTGTGCCAGATGGGGGAGGCGTCTGCAACGCCGCCCCCGGGACTGGGGACTGGGGGCTGGGGCTGGTGGGCAGGTCACACTCGCGCTATGCTGTGGACAAGGAGTTCCGTTATGCGCTATTTGCATATCATGGTTTTGTCTTTCCTTCTGGCTGGCACCGGTTTTGCTCAACGCGGCGGCGGACACGGTGGAGGCGGAGGTGGCGGACACGCGGTGAGCGGTGGTGGAGGCGGCCGAGGTTTTAGCGGCGGCGGCGGCGGATTCAGCGGGCGAGGCTTTTCGGGCGGCGGTCGAGGCTTTGCGAGCGGCGGTCGAGGCTACTACGGTGGTCGTGGATTCTACGGCGGCCGAGGATTCTACGGCGGTCGTGGGTACGGGTACGGACGCTACGGGTTCGGTCTGGGCTTTGGCTTTGGCTACTCACCATGGTATTGGGGAGGGTATTACTACAATCCCTATGGGTATGGCTATCCCTATCCGGACACGTATGGGTACTCGTATGATCCTTACGCATACGGATCCGGGTATTCATCGAATGCGTATGGCTACGATGATCCTCCAGCGCAGTACAGCCAGGATAGACCACGCACTTACGCGCCTCCGCCAACCACAGCGAATGCCTACGCTGGAGACGGCAAGTGGCATCACTTCGGCGAAAAGCCCGGTCCGTGAAGCGATTCGGGTAGGCGACCGATAGACGGTTGATGACGTGCCCCAACTGCGGCGCTCCTATGCGCCTAAAAGCAGATCAGGAATGTTTCGCCTGCGACTATTGCAGGAGCATCGACGTTCCCGAAATCAATGCGGACGGCATCCGCGTATTGGACGAACCGGTCGAGTTGGCGTGCCCAGTCTGTGCTATCGCGCTGGTGCATGCCGCAGCAGCGGGCCATCGGATGCTGTACTGCAAGCTATGTCACGGCATGCTGATTTCGATGGGCATTTTCGCCGCGGTGATTGAAGACTTGAAGTCTCGCCGGGCGAGCAGCGCTTACAACGCAACTCCTTTCGATCCGAGGGATCTTGATCGACGGCTTCCCTGCCCCCAATGCGGGCGCCAAATGGACACGCACCTTTACGGCGGCGGCGGCAACGTCATCATCGACGACTGCGAGAACTGTGACCTCAACTGGCTGGACTACGGCGAGCTGGACCGGATTGTACGGGCGCCGGATCGGGAATACGTCAGCTAACTGCTCGTTTCTGGTTTCTGGTTTCTGGTTTCTGGTTTCTCGTTTCTCGTTTCTCGTTTCTGGTTATGCTGTGAACCCATTGGGCGGTACGAAGCCTCCGACAACATCGGCGATCAGACGCGCGAACTCGATGGTCGTGGCGTCTTCCAAGTAAGGACCCATGATCTGAATGCCCACTGGCAATCCGGCGGCGGTGCGGCCGGCCGGCGCGACCGTTGCGGGGCATCCGCTTAAAGTAGGCGGCATGATCCACGGAGTGATATCGGGATAGGGGCGCTTGCCCTCGGGCGTATCCAGCTTGCGCTGATCGAAGGGCTCGCTATGATCGTGAGGGAAGGCGGGCACGAACGCCACCGGCATAAGAAATATGTCGTGGTCTCTGAAATATTGTTCCCAGACGGCGCGCGCAGCCAGGCGCTTGGCTGTTTCGTCCAACCAACGAGAGTGCGGTTCCACTAGGGCTGCTCCGGCAACATTTTTGGGGTTAGCTCGATAGGCGGCACGCAGCGCTTCCTGGACTTCAGGAGCAAAGCGCGGCGCCATCACGGCGTAAAGCAGGAACAGGTATGTGTTTAGTTGTTCGCCGAAGTTTACTCCGGCCGGCCAGCCACGGTCCACGCGCACACCGGCTTTCTCGATTTTTTCGACGGCACTTTCCAACACACCGCGCACGTCAGACCCAACGCGACAAAGCGGATCGTCCAGAATGCAGCCGACGCGAAAATCGGCGAGCCGGGTGCGGCGCGGCGCTGGTAGCGACCACCGGTACGCTTTAGCAGCGGGACCGGCTGGTCCGCCGATCGCTTCCAAAGCCACTCGCAGATCTTCTGCTGAACGAGCCATCGGTCCGCACACCGACAGATCTACCAACTTCGCCGGCGCTGGATCGACAAAAGGCGGCACATGGCCGAGGGTCGAGACCAGTTCGAGAGTGGGCTTGTGGCCGTAGATGCCGCAAAAGTGCGACGGAATGCGAATGGAGCCGCCGATATCGCTGCCGAGCGTCAGGTGGCCGAGGCCGGCCGCGAGTGCTGCCGCGCCGCCTCCGGTGGAACCGCCGGGCGTTCGCGCGAGGTCCCAGGGATTGTTGGACGTCCCGTAGATGGGGTTGTAGCTTTGCAAATCGGCCAGCATCACCGGAACATTCGTCTTGCCGATCACGATGGCGCCGGCGCGCAAGATACGGTCGACTGCGATGGCGTTCTGCTTCGGACGGAAATCCTTATATTGCGGCAAGCCGGCGGTGGTAGGCACGCCTTCCATTCCGTAGCTCTCCTTGACGGTGACTGGCACACCGTGGAATGGTCCCCACCATTGTTTTTTGGCGAGCGCTTGATCGGCCTCGCGGGCTCGCGCGAGGGAAGCTGCACGGAATTCGAGGATCACAGCGTTGATTTTCGGGTTATAGCGGTCCATGCGCCGGAACGCCAGCTCGGTCAGTTCTACTGAAGAGATGCGCTTGGCTTTAATGGCCGCGGCGGCATCCAGGGCGGTAGCGAAGTCGGGCGAGAACGGGGCGGGTGCAGCAGCGGCGGCTGTTGCGGCGATCGCAGCACCCAGGAAATCACGGCGAGTGGGGGGCATGGACAGCCATTTTACTCGATCGCCATAGCAAGTTGATGTCACTCGTACCATAACTCTCATTTCCACTTATGCCGATATGACCAATGTGACCCGGGTTAGCACCATGCTGCGCAGCGTTTGGCAGTTAGCGGCGGTTGTGTTCCTGAGCGTGCCGGCGTCTGGGAGCGCGCTCCCGCCCCTCACTCAAGTATCTGAAATCAGGAAACTTACCGTCGCCGACGCCCGTCAGGGATTTCCAGTCAAGCTGCGCGGCGTAGTGACATATTTCGACACCATTGGTCCCGATATGTTCTTTCAGGATTCAAGCGCAGGCATATGGATCCACTGGATCGAAGGCCTGCCAAAGCCTCAAAAAGGACAATTGATCGAGCTCGAAGGATTCACGACGCAGGTCGATTTCGCTCCGGATATCGCACAGCCGCATTGGCGGGTAATCGGTGAGAGTCCGATGCCCAAGCCCTACCGTCCTTCTTATGAGGAACTAGCTGCGGCGGCGCAGGATAGCGATTGGGTGGAAGTGGAGGCCATCGTCCGCGCCGTCTCAGCGGAGCCGAATGGCGGGTATCTGCGCTTGAAACTGTCGGTGGATGGGGGACGAACCCTGGCGCTGTTGCCTCCAGGTTATGATCACTTTCCCACCGAGTTGGTGGAAGCCAAAGTAAGAATCGTGGGAGTTGCGGCTTCGGTTTTCAATCGCAAGAACCAGATTCTGAGCCCGCTGCTGCACATCCAAAATCTCAGTGACATCACGGTATTGGAGCGCGCGCCGAGCGAGCCATTTGAAGCTCCGATACGGCCCATCGAGAGTCTGCAGAGATTCAGCTACAAAGGCGCTTCCGCGCACCGGGTGCACGTGAGGGGCACGGTAACGGCAGTGCTGGGCGATAGCGGTTTTTTTGTCCAGGATCCTACCGGGAGCATCTACGTGGGAGGAGGAGACACAACGCTGCTGAAGCCGGGAAACGTGGTGGATATAGCCGGTTTCCCCGGAGTAGTGGACAACCGGCCGGCGCTCGAAGAGCCAAGCATCCGAATAGCAGGCAGTATACCGGCCCATGCANNGTGGAACTTACGATTCAGCCCTGGTGAGCATCGAAGGGCAGGTGGAAGGCGTGGCGCAATTGCCGGGCGAGACGGATCTGGTGCTACGGGACGCGCAAGGCATGTTCACCGCGATTTCCAAGGGCCAGGCGCAACGCGCCGGTCTTGAAAGCCTGCAACATGGCAGCCGCATCCGGCTGACGGGAATTTGCCTGGTGGAATCGGACGCGCTGGGGAATCCGGTTTCCTTCAGCATACGTTTTCGTTCGAGCCAAGACATCGCTATCCTCCAGACACCACCCTGGCTGTCACCGGAGCGCGCTGCTTCTATTGTTTCCATTCTGGCGTTTGCCATTCTAGGAGCCCTGGCCTGGGTGGGAATCCTGCGGCGGCGCGTGCAAAGCCAGACCGAGATTATCCGCACGACGTTGGAATCCACCGCGGATGGAATTCTGGTAGTGGATGCCCACAGCCAGACCGTGCTTTGGAATCAGAAGTTCGCCGAAATGTGGCGCATTCCGGAGGAAATTTTGCGCCAACGAAGCGCGCAGCAGAGGCTGGAGCAAGCGGTGCATCAGCTCAAAGATCCGGAGGAGTTTACAGCGAAGATGCACCTGGTCACTCAGAACCCGGGTGATGAGAGCGATGACGTGATCGAATTCAAGGATGGCCGTGTGTTCGAGCGTCACTCCGAACCGCGGCGAGTGGGTGGGCGGACGGAAGGGCGGGTATGGGGATTTCGTGACGTGACAGATCGGATGCGGGCCGAACACGCGCTACGCGTTCGTTCCGAGCAACAGGCGGCGGTAGCTGTCCTGGGCCAGTCGGCTCTCACTGAGACCAAACTGGATTCGGTGCTTGAGACGGCCAGTGTTCTGGTGATGCGAACTTTGGGAGTGGACCGCTGCAACATCCTGGAGCTGAGCGAGGATGGGGAGTGGTTCCACCTAAGCGCCGCCGCCGGTAATGGTTCCGGCCAACTGGGGCGCCGCACTCCCGCGGAAGGATCGCAGGAAGGGTACACGCTACATGCTGAAGCCCCGGTGATTGTGGAAGACTTCCGCGCCGAAGAACGGTTTCACGGCTGGAGCTTCCCGGAGTCAGGTTTGATGAGTTCGGTGAGCGTCGCTATCGCCGGCGACCACCAATCTTGGGGAGTCCTGAGCGTGGGTTCCAATGCGCAACGCAAATTCACGAATGAGGACACGAACTTCCTGCAGGCCATGGCAAATGTGCTGGCGTCGGCCGCGCAACGCCAGCGCGCGGAAGCCAAACTGAGTCTGGCCAAGGACGCCGCCGAGGCGGCCAATCGCGCCAAGAGCGAATTTCTTGCGAACATGAGCCACGAAGTGCGCACGCCGATGAACGGGATCCTGGGCATGAGTGAGCTCATTCTCGATACCGATCTCACGCCGGAACAACGCGAGAACATTCATATCGTGCGAACATCGGCGGAAGCTTTGCTGACGGTCATCAATGATGTGCTGGATTTCTCGAAGATCGAAGCGGGGCGGCTGGAGCTGGATGAAACCGCGTTCAACCTGCGCGAGTTTATCGATGAGGTAATGCGGTCGTTCGCGCTTCCGGCGCACCAGAAAAACCTGGAGCTGGCTTGCGACGTGAGGTCCAGCGTGCCCACAATTTGCGAAGGCGATCCGACGCGGCTGCGACAGGTATTGAACAACCTGGTGGGGAACGCACTCAAATTTACAGAGAGGGGCGAGGTGGTGCTGGAGGTAGATGCCCCGATGCCTCCCTCCGGCGGCAAAGTTCTTCTGCATTTCGTGGTGCGGGATACCGGCATTGGCATTCCGCAAGAAAAACAAAAACTGATTTTCGATCCGTTCTGCCAGGCCGACTCGTCCACCACCCGAAAGTACGGCGGCACTGGCCTGGGGCTCACGGTATCGGGGCGCCTGGTACACATGATGGGTGGCGAAATATCGGTAAGGAGCGAGGCGGGCAGGGGCAGCGATTTCTATTTCACGGCTTTGGTCGGCCTGGCTTCGGCAGCCGCGGTTCCGGAGAGCACCGAGGCGGTGCAACTCAACGGGAAACGAGCTCTGGTGGTGGACGATAACGCGACAAATCGTCGCATCCTGGATGACATCCTTCGCGGTTGGGGATTGGAAGTAGAAACAGTGGATGGAGCGCGGGGGGCGCTGATCGCGCTGGATGAGTATCGGAAATTGGGTTGTCCCTTTGAGTTGATGATCACCGACGGCCAGATGCCGGAAACAGACGGCTTCCAGTTGGCCGAAAAAGTGAAACAAAATCCCAACTTCGCGTCGCTGGTAATCATCATGCTGACCTCTAGCGGCCAACGCGGGGATGTCCAGCGCTGCCGGGAGACGGACATTTCGGCATACCTGACCAAGCCCGTGCGGCAGTCCGAGTTGCGGGAGGCCATCTGTGCCGCCTTCGGACGCCGTCTGGCAGGATTGCTGGGCCCGGCAGTGGTAACCAAGCATGTCCTTCGGGAAGCGCGGGCGGCGGCCAGCCGCC
>PMUN01000452.1 GCA_003166875.1 Bryobacterales bacterium
CGTCCCATGCCTCCGTGGTATTCCAGAACGAATTGAATCCAGTAGCAGACGCCAAACCAGTACACGAATCCCGCGCACTCGCCGAGCAGGAATCGCCGGAGCGGGCGGGTTTCGCGGGAAAGCGCGATCAGCAGTGGAGTCAGTGCGAGGGGCGCCAGCCATGGCAAGCCGGTGTTACCTAGCGCGGGGTTGGGAAAGGTAAGAACCAGAAGCACCGCAGAGAGCAGCGCGAGGGCGAAGTTAAGCAGTGACTCGGGTGGCTTCTTCATTCACCAGGTCGGCCATGTAGGAGCTGCGAACCAGCGGACCGCTGAATACCATCTTGAATCCGATGGCGAGGCCGTGCTCGCGATAGGCGTCGAACTGATCGGGCGTTACATAAGATGCCACTGGCAGGTTGCGGCGCGTGGGTTGCAGATACTGGCCGATGGTGGCAACGTCGACGTTCGCGCCGCGGAGATCGCGCAAGAGCTCCTCCACTTCGCTTGGTTCCTCGCCGAGACCCACCATCAATCCGGATTTCGTGAGCACATCCGGACGGTAGGTTTTTGCGAACCGAAGCACATCCAGGGACTGCTGGTAATCAGCTTGAGGGCGAACGCGCCGGTATAGCCGCCTGATGGTCTCCATGTTGTGATTGAAAACGTGGGGACCAGAGTCCAGAACGCGAGCCACAGCGTCCAGATCGCCGCAAAAATCGGGAGTCAATACCTCAATGCGAGCGGAGGGGAGCGCTTTGCGAACTTCGCGCACTGTTTCAGCAAAATGCCGGGAGCCGCCGTCCGGGAGATCGTCGCGGTTCACAGACGTTATCACTACGTAGCGCAGTTTCCAGCCGGCTGCGGCGCGCGCGACGTTGGCCGGTTCGTTGGGGTCCAGCGTAAACTCCTGCTTGTGCGGAGATCCCTTGGGCACGGAGCAGAATCCGCAACCACGCGTGCAGAGATTGCCGAGGATCATGAAGGTGGCCGCGCCGCGGCTGAAGCATTCGTGAAGGTTTGGGCAGCGCGCTGATTCGCAGACCGTGTGCAAGTTCAGGCCGCGGATTTCCGCTTTGAGAGCGTGCACCGCCGGAAAATGCGTGGTGCTTTTGCGAAGCCACTCCGGCAAGCGAGGCTGCGCGGGTGGCCGCGGCTCAAGTTGGACAAGCTGTTGGGGGAACGAGTCGAGCGCCAATTCAGTATCTTTTTATGATCGAATGCGTAAACCCGGCCGCTTCCAGTTTGGTCCGTGCTTCCGCCTGCGTGCCACTATCCGGAAACGGACCCACCAGAACGCGGAAGACGCCTTCCTTGGATGCGGGCGTCACCAACACATGGAAGCCTTTCTTAGTGAGTGCTTCGCTGATGATCTCGGCACCCGGACGTGAAGTCGCGACAACTTGCCAGTATTGGCCTGCGGCCGGCTCATTCGTGATGGAAGCCAGTCCAGCGGCAGGAGGTCCCACGGCCGCGGGCTTCGACTTCGCAGGAGCAACTGGCGTAGGTTTGACGGGTGCGGGCGCTGGCGCGGCCTGTTCGGGGTGCGTGGTGGCCGGCTGGGATGCCGCGGGTTTTGTTTCCGCTGGTTTCGTTTCTGGTGGAGTAGCCGGCGGTTCCTGCGCGGATGTGGCGGGATTGGAACTAGCTGGCTGCGACTCCGCTGGCGGAGTTTCCACAGCCACGGTCTTGCCGCCGTTGTGAGCGGCCTCCGCGGCGGGGGCGGCCGAGTTACGGCCCACGATGTACCCCATGGAGAAAAACACGCCCAAGAGAACCACCACGATCAGAAAGACACTGATGAGCTGCCGGTTCCCAAGTATTAATTCAAATTCGCCTTCGTCGCTCTTAGCCAAGATCCTTAACCTTCCTGCTTCTTGCCGCCCAGACCATCGAGAGCACGCCCTAAAGACGAGAATATATCGATAGGCAGCGGGAACACAACCGTGGTGTTCTTCTCGGACCCGATTTCGACCAGTGTCTGGAGATATCGGAGCTGGATGGCGGCGGGCTGCTTCTGGATTAGCTCAGCGGCCATAGCCAGTTTCTCGGCGGCCATGTACTCGCCCTCAGCGTGAATGATCTTAGCGCGGCGCTCGCGCTCGGCTTCGGCCTGCTTGCCGATGGCGCGGATCATCTGATCGGGCAAGTCTACCTGCTTTACCTCTACCACCGTCACCTTCACGCCCCAGGGCCCGGTGTGTTGATCGAGCACGGATTGCAGGCGGAGGTTGAGTTTTTCACGCTGGCTGAGCAGTTCGTCCAACTCAACTTCTCCCAGCGCGCTGCGCAGAGTGGTTTGCGCCACCTGCGAGGTGGCATACAGGAAGTTTGTTACTTCGAGAACAGCCTTGGTGGGATCCATAACACGGAAATAAACCACCGCATTCACTTTGACCGTGACGTTGTCACGCGTGACGACGTCCTGCGGTGGAACCTCCATGGCCTCGATGCGCAACGAAATACGCACCATGCGGTCGATTGGCGCGAAAACCAGAATCACGCCCGGTCCCTTGGGTTGTGGCAGAACGCGGCCCAAACGGAAGACTACTGCGCGTTCGTACTCGGCCAGAATCTTGATGGACGAGAACAAGTAAATGAGGATGATCAGGACGGGGATCAGAATAACCAGGTCGGGCATGGGGCCTCCAGAGTCATTTCACTATACATCGGCGGCGCGTAGCATGGGGGAACTGTCGCGTTAAGATGGGTCTCGTGAAACGGCGCGGTTGAAGGGAATTGTTCCGCCGGAGTATCCGGAGTGAAGGCGCAGAAGGCAGTAAGCAGGCGGCAGGGTGCCGTGAAACGTCAAGCTTCAGGGGCAATTATTCTCAGGATCTCGGTTTCATCGATTTGCAGCTTCCGAGCAAGTGCGGCCGCGTTCGGTATGATCCAGTATGGGGAGTCGGCATCGAACGGCGCTGGATGGCGGCTCAGGTTATATATTGTCTTAGCGCACACCTCCTCGAACGAGTACTGAGCCTGGAGAAGCTTGTCGCCTCTGCGGTCGGCGTCCAGCGTCTTGTGTCTTATTCGGTCAAATAAGGCGTGGGCTCGTTGCCAGCGTGCCCGCTCTGCCGAGAGCAGTCCCATTAGCTCGTCCATGCTCCTGCGGTCTGAGCAGCGTGGCGCGAACCACTCAAGCAACCGTTGCATCGCGACAATGATGTTGTCACTCTTCATTACGAGGCCAAACTGGCCTCAACTCACCAAGCAGCGTATGCGAGCGCTTGACGAATGTCTTCGTCCTCGAGATAAGGATATGCACGGAGAATCTCGGCATTGGAGTGCCCGGCCGCGATGAGGCCCACAATTGTCCCGACGGTGACACGCATGCCGCGAAGGCAGGGTTTGCCACCCATGACTTCGGGATTGCGAGTGATACGATCGAGGTTCGGCATACAGGCGTCCCTTAAATTGTACAGTACCCGCTCCATTAGCGCCCGGCAAGAATTTTTCCGGTGACACGGCAAGATTACTGTGGTACCTTAAGAGACTGGGCAGTCTGTGAAGGACTACATCGCGTTAACTAAGCCGCGAATCACCTGGCTCATTTTGATGAGTACAGGCGTCGGATATTTCTTCGGCGCGCGCGGCGGTTGGCACTGGCTGACGCTGCTTCACACCATCATCGGTACCGGGCTGATTGCTTCCGGCACTGCCGCGCTGAACCAATGGTACGAACGCGCGGCCGACGCCAAGATGAAGCGGACGCA
The DNA here is from genome assembly GCA_003166875.1 of Bryobacterales bacterium. Taxonomy (GTDB): domain Bacteria; phylum Acidobacteriota; class Terriglobia; order Bryobacterales; family Bryobacteraceae; genus Palsa-89. The sequence goes on from PMUN01000452.1 coordinate 3,695, forward strand.
GGCGCGTCCTTTGCCTTCTGGGCGGCTTTCCGCCAGCAACGCGCTGATTTTCGCGATCCTCATTTCGGTGGCTGGGTTCATTGAATTGTTTGTCGCCGTGAACGCGCTGACCGGCTGGCTTGGACTTTTCACACTGCTGAGTTATCTGTTCATCTACACGCCGCTCAAGCAGCGCTCGCCGCATTCCACAACCATTGGCGCGATTCCAGGCGCGATGCCGCCGCTCATCGGTTACGCGGCCGCAAGCGGAACATTGACGTGGGACGCCTGGATCTTGTTTGCGATTCTCTTCTTCTGGCAGTTCCCGCATTTCTACGCGATCGCATGGATGTATCGCGAGGATTACGAACGCGCCGGAATCCGAATGCTTCCCGTTGTCGAGCCGGACGGAGAATCCACCGCGCGCCGGATTCTGCTGTATTCGCTGATCCTGATTCCTATCAGCATGATTCCGAAATTTCTCGCCATGACTGGCAATCTGTACCTGGTCGGCGCTCTAGCGCTAGGCCTGTTCTTTTTGTACGCGGGCGTGCGGGTGAGCTTCGATCGAACGCGGCAACAGGCTCGGCGCGTCTTGCTTGCGTCCGTAGTCTACCTGCCGATTTTGTACGGTTTGATGCTCTTCGATCGTCCGGCATGAAGCTTGTAGTAGTCCTCACGCTTATTCTTGCGTTGGCAGCTTGCATTCATCCGGCCAGTTCTCTGCCGGTGTATTATGACGTGCCCCAGTTCCAACTGACCGCGCAGGATGGGCAACCGTTCGACAGCAAAGTGCTGGCGGGCAAGATCTGGGTTGCGGATTTCATTTACACCACTTGTCCTGGCCCTTGCCCGCGCATGACGTCGCAGATGCATGAAGTGCAAAATGCGATTCTGAAGATGCCGGACGTCAAGCTGGTATCGTTCACCGTGGACCCCGCGCGGGACACACCGCAAGTTCTGGCCGTGTACGCAAAGGTGCATGGGGCTTCGCCCGAGCACTGGTATTTCCTGACTGGGCCTCCCTCCGCTTTGCAGAAACTGGATCGGGATACTTTCAAGCTCGGGAACATCGGCGCGACACTCGAGCACAGCACACGGTTTGTGTTGGTGGACCGGAAATCGCGGATTCGCGGATATTACGATACGTCCGAATCGCAGTCCATTCCGAAGCTGATCGAGAGCGTTTACGCGCTCGCGCGGGAAAGTTCCTGATGGACATCCATACCTTACCGGCGGTGAATGCCACGCTCAATGGAACTGCGGCCGTACTGCTGGTTACCGGCTACACGTTGATCCGGCGCAAACAGATTCAGGCTCACAAACGGGTGATGTTGACCGCGTTCGCGGTGTCGGTTGCGTTTCTGATTTGTTATGTGATCTATCACGCGCAGGTTGGGTCGGTGCACTATCCGAAGACTGGTCCCATTCGCGTGGTGTATTACACGATTCTAATTACACATACGTCGCTGGCTTTGACGGTTCCCGTGCTGGCGGTGATTACGCTGCGGCGCGGTCTCAAGGGCGATTACCAGCGCCATCGTCAAATCGCACGGTGGACGTTTCCGATTTGGTTGTACGTCAGCGTGACGGGCGTCGTTGTGTATTTGATGCTGTATCAGCTGTAGGGCAAGCCTCCGGCTTGCTGGGCAAGTCAGAGACTTGCCCTACTTCTGCCTAGAACGAGAACCTGGATCCTACTTGGAACGCGCGGGGGCCACCGGTGCCGAAAGTGCCTCCGGCGCGGCCGCTGGGTTGTCCGAAGCCCGTATCCAAAAGATTGCTGTCGTAGCCGGTGGGGTTCGAGAAATTGAAAACATTGAAGCATTCCCCGAAGATCTGCAGCTCGTATCGCTCGCGGTACTTGAAGATTTTCGTCACGCGGATGTCCTGCGAGTTGAAGTCGTGGCCGAACTGGTAGTCGCCGGTGGGAACTGCAATGTGCGGGAACGTCTGACTTGGATTGGGGCCAGCCTTGCCCGCGTAAGTTTGATTGTATTGGTTAATCAGGTTCACCAGGTCACCCGCACCTAGTCCGAAATTGAATAAGCTGCCGCCCATGCCGGGCAACGGGAAGCCGTTGACGCCGCTGCCGGTGAGATCGACGCCAGGGATGGTCGGCTGGAATGGGCCTCGGCTGGTGTAGCTTGAAATAAACGAGAACTGGAACTTCCAGGGAAGATCCACAGTGCCGCTGACGTTGAGAATGTTGTGCGGCGCCTGGGGTCCCCAATACTGGAAGAAATTATAATCGTTGTAAATTCCGTTGATACCCATCTGAGACTGCAAGGCGTAGGAAATCTGCGTCTGGAGGCGGCGCGAGAATCGTTTATTTGCCTTGACGAGCAGCGCCTTATAGTCGGTCCGGCCGCCGCTGAAGATGACGCCCACGCCGCCGTTGGAGCAGGGAGCGTTGGGGACCAGCTCCTGGGCGGAGGAGCAAATGGGGATCACTGGAGTCTGGACGCCGTTGGCATAACGATAAAAGAAATTCTCGTCGACGTCGCGGATGGTTTGGTGCAGGAAGAGGCGATACACAGCGTCGGCGCTGATGGCCCAATCCTTAGTCAACTGCCGTTGTACGCCGAGGCTGAAATGGTTGGCCTTGCCGGGCGTGTAGTTGGGGGAGATCAGCTCGGTTCCGGTCTTGAACAAGCCGATAGTAGTCACCGCCAAGTTTGTGTTGTTCGGATTGACGCCAAGCTGCTGGATGAAAGCCTGGCGTACGGCGGGTAGGATGTACTCCAGGAGCGCGCCGTTAAACGGCGTCGGGCTAGTAAAATTGAGCGCTGTTCCCTCTGGGACACCGGGAATTCCGGGAATCGGATTGGGAACAATACTGCCCGGCAGGTTGAGATAGCCGGACCCGAGTGGGCTCAAGTAGGAACGCTCGATCAGCCGCAACTCGATGTCGATGGTGTCATAGTACACGCCCGCTCCACCGCGGATTACGGTCTTATTATCTTTCCAGGGCGACCAGGCAAAGCCAAGCATGGGAGAGAAATGTTTGTAATCATGCAGCTCGTGCCCCAGGCCACCAGCGCCGAAAATCGGTGCGAGCCATGCCGGTTTGACCAGGTCGTGGTTCAGCGCATTGCTCTCGAAGTTCCAACCTAATCCGTAGTTGATTGTGAAGTTCGGTTTGATCTTCCAGGAGTCTTCCCAATAGAAGTGGAAGGTGTTGTCGCGTTCCGCGTTGGCCTGCTGGAACGGCGGCGGCTGTTCGTTGTTGCCGACGCTAAAATCCCAGCTCATCAAGGGGAGTTTCAGAATGTCGGCCAGGGTGGTATAGGTCTTCGGAAGCAAGGGCAGCAGTTCGGGTGCAAACTGGGCCACCTCTTCCGGCGAGTACAGCGTCATGGCGGCCGGCTCGTCGATGGTGTAGGTACCGGTTCCCTTCTGATATTCCCACTCGCCGCCCATCTTCATCCGGTGTTTGCCTTTTTGCCAGGTGAAGTTATCGGCGCTGATGTAGCGGCGCAGCACTCGGGATTGCGGAGTATTGGTTTGATTGCCGAAGGAAAGCCCGGTTCCGTCCACATTGATGTTGGGGCCATCCAAACCTATGCAATTGGGGCATTGGGCAGCGGACGGAAGGTTGTTCCGATTGCTCCAGTAGGTCATGGAGAACCGGGCCTCGTTCACAATGGCGGGTGTAAAGCTGCTGATCAATGAGAAAACGCCGGAATCCGCCCAATTAATGTTGCTCACCCAGGCGGATGGCAATTGATTCGAGGAGCGCGGCGCGAAGCTGTTGTTCCCGTCATGGGAGTAGCGGAGAAACGCGTTGTTCTTGCTGTTAATGCGATAATCGATGCGCTCGGTGAGCGTGGTGCCGACATAAGGGCTGGCCGCGACGGTGGAGAAGGCCTGGAACAAAGGGTCGGTGGGGAGCGGCGCGTAGACCCCCTTCTGATTATTGTGTTCGATGCTGGAAAAAAAGAACAACTTGTCTTTCTTAACCGGGCCGCCGATCCATCCGCCGGATTGCCTCCGGGCGAAGAAGGGATTCTCATCAATAGGATTGCGCTGGAGGTTCGGGTAAGCCGCCATGTTGTGATCGCGGAAGAAGAAGAACGCGCTGCCATGAAATTCGTTTCCGCCAGACCGTGTGACGACATTGACCGCTCCTCCGGCGCCCAGGCTGGTGGAAAGGTCGAAGTTCACGCTGGATATCTGGAACTCCTCGACGATTTCCTGGGAGAAGTTTTGTTGCGTGCCACCGGTGACTGAATCGCGGACCGTGGCGCCATCGACGGTGATACGAGTCAGGTCGGAGTCGGCTCCCAGGATGGACACGTCGAAAGCGCGATTATATTGGCCCTGGCTATTGGCCGACACCGTAACGCCCGGCTCGAGCATCGCCAGTTGCAGGAAGCTGCGTCCATTCAAGGGGAGGTTCTCGATCTGTTGCCGGGTGACGGTACCTTCGATGGCATGGCTTTCATATTCGATTTGCGGTGTAGCCGCCTCCACCGTGACGATGTCCTTGGAGGCGCCGACTTGCAGGTGGAGATCAACCGTAGTCAGGGCGCCAACGGTTATCGTTGCTTCGCGCAGCAACGTGCGGAAGCCAGCGACCTCAGTCTTGACCTCGTAAGTGCCGGCCGGCAGAGCAGAAGCGTTGTAGAGACCCGCCGCGTTGCTGGTGACGTTTCGGACCAGGCCGGTATCTTTGTTGGTGATTGTAACCTGAGCGTTAGGAATGACGGCGCCAGATTCGTCAAAAACCGTTCCAGAAACATCGCCGACTGGCGCCTGCGCCAAGCCGGCCACCACCAAACCAAATATCAGAAGCACAGACAACGAACATAGTTGCAGTGACGCTTTCATGACGGGTCCCCCAAGCCTTTCCTGAGCGAGAATACAAGGTCTAAGAAATACTTTCACAACTCAGCAGTACTGTCAAGAGGTCTGAAGGCCTTCTAGGGCTTTGGCCCTAGGCGGCCTTCGGCCCGAATTCGAGGAAGTCGATGAATTCAGGAAGTCGAGGAAGCTAGGATGCGGTGGATATAAGCTTCCAAAAAGCGGCTAACTTCTTCTAAAACAATAGTCTGTTCTAGTGTTTCCGCGTACCCAAGGTCCTGGGCCAGGATTAAGTAGTAGCGAGACTCCTCAAGGGAGCCTTGGGCAATGTTTAGTAGGCGAGCTTTGTCGGCTACGCCTCTGCGCTTGAATCCTTCGGCTATGTTGGCCGCAACAGACACCGCAGCTCTTTGCATTTGGCAGGTCAGTCCGTACGTTTCCTGTTTAGGAAAGCTAGCAGTCAGCCGATAGACTGCTAACGCGAGCTGGTGGGCTTTCTGCCATACCAAAAGGTCCTTAAAAGTTCGAGCTGGTTCACGCACCACCACCTATAGTAAAGAAAAGAGCCCTTCCTCTCTTCCTCGACTTCTTGAATCCATGAATTCTTGGATTCGTTATCCTAGTCTGGTGCCTCAAGTCTCCAAACTTACATCAACCACTTCCGCCGGCGGATGCGCTTCCAAGCTGAGTCCTAAAATTTTGGACCAGGTGCTGGCCCGGATTCCACGCTGGCCGAATGAGAACGTTCTGGTTGGTTTCGACACCGCCGACGATGCCGGGGTTTACAAGCTGACGCCGGAGATCGCGCTGGTGCAGACTGTGGATTTTTTCAGTCCGGTGGTGGACGATCCGCATACCTTTGGAGCCATCGCCGCCGCCAACGCTCTGAGCGATGTTTATGCCATGGGAGGGCGGCCAATCTCCGCGCTTTCGATTCTGGCATGGCCGGCCAACGGCGACCTGGAGGTGCTGGCGGAAATTGTCAAAGGCGGTGCGGAGAAGGTACGTGAGGCCGACTGTTCGATTCTTGGTGGCCACAGCGTCGCCGACAACGAGATCAAGTTTGGATACGCTGTCACTGGTTTGATACATCCGGACCGTATCAAGACCAACGCCGGAGCGCGGCCGGGCGATGTGCTGGTGCTGACGAAACGCCTTGGGACCGGCGTCATCTCAACGGCGTTGAAGCGCGGGATGGCCAAGGAGGCCGACGTGGAAGGCGCTGAAAAATCCATGTTGACGCTGAACCGCGCGGCCTGCGAGGCGATGCTTTCCTTCGACGTGCACGGCTGCACGGACGTGACCGGTTTTGGTCTCATTGGTCACGCGCGCGAGATGGCACTCGCGAGTCACGTGACCATCGAGATCGACCCGCGCAAACTTCAGTTTCTTCCCGGCGCTGTCGAATATGCCAGCCAGGGGGCGATTCCTGGTGGTTTGAAGAACAATCGCGAGTTTGCGTCCTACTGCGTCGAGGGGCAGTCAGAATTCGACGATCTGCTCTACGATCCGCAGACTTCCGGTGGGCTGCTGATTTCGCTCTCTGAAGAGGATGCGGAGGGCCTCGAACGCAAGTTCCCCAGCGCGTATCGAATGGGGCGAGTTACAGAGAAATCACGGAAACCGATCCGCATCCTGTGACTAACAATCCAATCATCGTGGCTCTTGATTTTGAGGATGCAACCCAGGCGCGTGCACTGATCTCGCGATTGGGCGGCGCATCGGATTTCTACAAGGTCGGGATGGAGTTGTACGCATCGGAGGGCATGCAATTCGTGCGGGAGCTGACGGAAGCGGCGAAGCAGATCTTCCTGGATCTGAAGCTGTACGACATCCCCGAGACGGTGAAGCGCGCTACCGCGCAGGTGGCTAAGACCGGCGCGCGTTTCCTTACCGTTCACGGCAGTAACGCCGTAATGCGCGCTGCTGTAGAAGGGCGTGGCGCGTCGCGGCTTGGTCTGCTGGCTGTGACCGTACTGACCAGCTTTGACCGCGAGGACCTGGCCGAGCTCGGCTATCCGGCGAGCATTGAGGATCTGGTGGCGTTGCGCGTTAAGAATGCGATGGCGGCAGGCATGGACGGCATTGTCTGTTCGGCCAGGGAAGCCGCGGCAGTGCGGGCTCTGGCGGGACCAGGGGCGATTCTGGTGACGCCCGGAGTGAGGTCCGAGAGCGCGGCCGTGGGTGATCAGAAACGGGTGGCTACTCCTGCGGAAGCTATTGCCGCGGGGGCAGATTATTTGGTGATTGGCCGCGAAATTACTCGAGCGGCGGATCCGCGGGCCGAAGCTGTGCGGATTCTTGGTGAAATGAATTCATGAATTCAGAATTCAAGGAAGTCGAGGAAGAAGGAAGGGCGTCTCCTTCCTAAAAACCGGGAAGCCGCGGCGGCAGCCGCATCCTGCTTCCTCGACTTCTTGAATCCATTGAATTCCTTGGATTCGGGTTATTTCGACTCGGTGGTGATTCCGCCGGCCGCTTTCGCCGCTTCTTTGGCCGCTTTCATCTTCTTGGTATCGAGCGCCTTCTGGACCCAAACATCGGCCCTTTCCACGTCGGCTTTGTACTGCTCCGGTGTGTCGTCGAGATCGGCCTTCTCGCGGATCAGCAGGTTCATGTAGGCCATGGCGTCATCGTACTCATGGTCGATCTGGAGCGCCTTGTCCAAATTCTTCATGCCGTCGTCGACTACCGCGGCGTACTTCTCGTTCAGCTCGGCCTTGACCTTTTTATCCTTGAGCGGGCCAGGCTCTTCCGGTTTCATGCCCAGGTCGGCGCGAGCCTTCATCCAGGCGGCATACCACTTCACCCAGTCGATCACCGCCAGGCTGTAGAAGCCTTCCTTGTTTTGCGGATCGGCCGAGATGAGTTTCAAGTACCACTCTTTGGAGTCGTCCAGTTTCTTCAGCTTCTGATCCAGATCCGGCATGCCCTGAGCTTGTTGGTAGCTCAAGGACGCAAGAGACGCCAACGCAGTAGTATCGTTGGGGTGGTTCTCAAGAACCTTGATAAACTCTTCCTTGGCCTCCTTGGCCAGTTGCATGTTGTCCGGCGACTCGGCCCCGGGGATGTATTGGCTCATGTAGGCCGTGGCGAGAAACAAGCGGCCGTTAATGTTGGTGGGATCCAGTTGGACCGCCTCCTTGAAGAACTCCACGGCATCGGCGTACCTGGCACTTTTATAGGACTGAATGCCCTTGTTGAGCCGATCGCGCGACTTCAGCTTGTTGCACCCGGTGGTGAACAGAAGCAACAGTCCGATTCCCAGTACGAATAATTTGCTCTTCATAGGTTTAGATATTGAACAGGCGCGCTCAACCGCGCACTTTCCCTTCCGTCCCCTTGCTGACGCGCGGGGCTGTTTGTCCCCTTGCTGACGCGCGGGGCTATTGACCGGCCTCAATCTTGGGGGTCATCAGACCGATCTTATCGATGGCCGCTCCCTTGGCGATGTCGATGGCCTTGGCCACGGTCTCATATTCGAGATCCGGATCGGCCTTGACGAAAACGATCCGCTCGGCTCGGGTCTTGAAGATCTGCTCCAAGCGTGGCCCGAGTTTGTCTAGGTCGGTGTCCTCATTATTGAGGTGCATCCGTTTATCCTTGTCGATGACGATCACCACCGTTCGATCCTGATCGGGAGGAGGTGGTTTCGACTTGTCGGGGGGTTGAGGCGCCAATGCTTCCAGACCATGCGGCGTTAAAGGCGTGATGACCATGAAAATGATCAGCAGCACCAGCAGCACGTCAATCAGCGGCGTCATGTTGATATCTGATTTGGGTCCGCTCTGGTCCCCACCCACTGCCATTGACATAAATTAGTTCCCTCGTTCCTCTGTCACTCGTTCTTCGGTTCCTCGGTTCTTCAGTTCTTCCGTTCTTCAGCCCTGAACCGATGAACTGAGGAACCGAAGAACTGAAGAACAGTTTTCCTACTGTCCCCCGGCGTTGATCGGGGTCGCTTTGTTATTCTTCACCGGAATCAACTCCGTGATTAATCCAATTTGATCCACACCAGCGGCGCGAACGTTGTCCACAACGTCTTCCACCACGCCGTAGCGGGCCCGCGCGTCGCTCTTGATGAATACTGTTTTGTCCACTTTATTCGTCAGCAGATCCTTTACCTTCTCCGGAAGCTGATCGGGGGTGATACGGAGATTGCCGGGGCTCAGGAAAACACCCCCATTGCGCGTCACCGAAATCAGCACAGCATCTTCCTTATCCGCCGCCTGCATGGTGACTGGATTGTGGGTGCGCACCAAATCGATCGGTTGGCCTTTGGTGAGCATGGGCGTGATGACCATGAAGATGATCAGCAGCACCAACATGACATCCACCATGGGTGTCACATTGATGTCGGCTACCGGAGGCGGAGCTTTTTGCAATTTCATATCGAACTCCTTCTTAGGGTGAGGGCATGGACGGGATCGAATCCCGGCTCACACCCTCTCACCCGAACCAATTCAACTCGCTGACTCTCCAATCTACTTAGAAACGGTCCGCTGCGTTCGCTTCAAGAAGTAGTCGATCAACTCCGAACTCGAGTTGCCCATCTCGACGTCGAACGCCTCAATCCGATTGGTGAAGTAGTTGTACATCCACACCGCGGGGACGGCCACAAAGAGACCGACGGCGGTGGTTACCAGGGCTTCGGAAATACCGCCGGCGACCGCGCCCAGACCGGTAGACTTCTGCGTTGCGATGCCCTTGAACGCGTTGATGATGCCTACCACCGTTCCGAACAGTCCGACGAACGGTGAGGTAGAACCGATGGTTGCGAGACTGCTGACGCCTCGCTTCAATTCGGCGTGGACGATAGCCTCGGCGCGTTCGAGAGCGCGTTTGGACGCCTCAATCTCTTCTCCGGAAATATCCGAGCTCAATTGATGTGCCCGGAATTCCTGGAGCCCCGCCACTACAACTTTCGCCAGATGGCTCTTGCTATAGCGGTCGGCGATCTTGATGGCCTCATCCAGCTTGCCTTCGCGCAATGCGCCCGCAACGGCTGGAGCAAACTGCCGGGACTGCTTGCGCGCGCCGTTGTAGGCGATCAAGCGGTCGATCATGACACCGATGGACCATGCGGACATGAGGAATAGCACGATCACAACGGTTCTGGCCGGCCACGCCATCACGCTCCACATACTCATGGGGTCGAAACTCATGGGCTGATCTTGTAAGAGGAACGCCCAAACTTGCGATTGTAAAAACATTCTGTTCTCCTGCGAGTTGAATTTGACTACTACTGGCTCAACGTAAAATTCACATCAATCTGGGTGACCACTTCCACCGGCTCCCCGTTCAGGAGCGTCGGTTTGTATTGCCACTGCGAAACGGCCGACCGGGCCGCTTCCACCAGCAGCGGATGGCCGCTTACCAACGTTAAATTCTGGATGGTGCCATCTTTACCGATAATGGCGGTAAAGCGAACTGTACCCTGAATGCGGGCCTGCTTAGCCAGCGGCGGATAAACCGGCTGCACCTTACGGATCAGGTTGGCGGCTTGCACTTGACCGCCGACGCGAATTCGCTGCGGAGTGGCTTCCTTTTTCTGCACGGGAGGCGGCGGAGCGGCAGTGGGCACCGCGCCGATAATCCCACCGATCACGCCACCCGGCGTTCCACCGGGGACGCCACCGGGAACACCGCCAACCACGCTACCGGTTGAGGGCGGAGGCAGCTCTTCCTCTTTAATATTCGCGATCTCTTTCGGAATGGATTTGGGCGCCATCAGTTTGCCGGCATCGAACTGGCGCGGAATCACCTTGACGATCTTCGGCGGCGCCGGAGGTGGTGGAGGTGGGGGCGGAGGCGGTGGTGGCGGGGCCACCAGGAAGCTGGTGAGCGCGGCTCGCGGCAACGTGTCCGTGAAGATCAGGGGTATCAAAACCAGCAGACCGATCAGCCCACACTGGCCGAGGAAGGAAAGCAACACCGTCCAAGGTTTGCGTGTCTTCGCGGTACCGTCTACGAAAGTTTGCTCAAACATGTGTCACCTCTTCCCAAAAGTTCCACTGCCTCGCGCGATGGCGCAGAAATCATCATACTACCTATTGCGCTCTCCTACTTGACCTTCGCCGTGCCTCTCCGTGCACTCCCCGGCGTTGAGCCGGTCGGCGTCGTGCCGGGCTTAGTTGCGCTCGGCTTCGGCGCTACTGGCGCTATCCCCGCTGGCCCCTTACGCCCCTCCAGGAAATTATGCCAGAAGATCAGGATGGGGCTAGCCACAAACACAGATGAATAAGTACCAACGATAATGCCACAGACCAGCGCGAAAGAGAAGCCGCTTAGTACTTGGCCGCCGAACAGAAACAGGGCTAAGGCGGTCAGCAGCGTGAGACCGGAAGTTAAGACGGTCCGGCTCAGCGTTTGATTCACACTGCGGTTCACCAGCGGCTCCATCGCTTCGCGGCGTAGGATCTTTAAATTTTCTCGAATGCGGTCGAAGGTGACGATGGTATCGTTCATCGAATATCCGACCAGCGTGAGCAGCGCCGCCACCACGGTCAGCGAAATCTCTTTGTTGAACAGCGAGAACAGGCCGAGCGTGATGATGGTGTCGTGGAACACCGCTATCACGGCCGCGGCTCCATAGATCCATTCGAACCGGAACGCGATGTAGACCAGCATCCCACCTAGTGCGTATAGAACTGCCAGTATAGCTTTGCGCTGCAGCTCGGCGCCAATCTTGGGCCCTACCACTTCGGTCCCGATGACGGCGAACGACTCCGGATAAATGGCCTGCTTGAGGACGTTCAGAACTTGCGGCGTGACGCCGGCCACGGAGGATAGCTCGTCCAGATTGCGGATCAGACCGGAATGGCTGGTGCGATAGTCAATGATGTTCTTGGCCAGATCGTGCAGGGATTGGTCCGTCGTGGGGACGCTGGCGGCTTGCAGCGGATCGCGCAGGTGCTCGGCCAGCGCATCCACACCTCCGGAGTTGACATTGTACTTGCCGTTGGCAGGTTGTCCGAAAACGGCGGTCAGGCTATCGATGATAGTCTGGCGGGCTGCGCCCTCCTGGACGTCAGTGCCGATAAGGTCGTTGGGCTTACCGTATTGTTCCTGCACTTCCACTTGCGGCAGTTTTCCGGAAAGCGCGGCGCGCACTTTATCCACGGGCGGACGCTGGGCGAAAGTTACCGTGACCAGTGCACCCCCACGAAAATCAATACCATAGCGCGGTCCACCCTTTAGTCCCAAGCTCACCAAGCCAGCCGCTGTGAGAATGAGGGAGAGGATGATGAAGGGCCATTTCTTGCCCAAGAAGTCGTAGTCTGTATGTCCAAATAATTCCATGTAGCCAATCGTAGCGCCGGCATTAAGTCGTTTAGACACCGGCAAGCGGGTTAGAGTTCCCGCACTTCCTTAAGTTCTGGTTCCTTAGCTTCCTGGTTCCGAACCGAAGAACCGATGAACTGAAGAACCGATGAACCGTTTAGATGCTCAAAGCCGTCACCTGTTGTTTTCCGGACAGCTCAAAATCGAAAATCGTCTTGGACACAAAGACCGCCGTGAAAAGATTAGCGATCAGGCCGATAACCAGGGTCACTGCAAAGCCCTTCACCGGTCCAGTACCAAAGATAAACAGAAACGCACAAGATACCACGGTGGTGACGTGCGTGTCGATAATTGTTAGAAAGGCTTTGCTAAAGCCTGCATCCACGGCCGCCACCACCGCCTTACCGGTGCGGAGCTCTTCGCGAATGCGTTCAAAAATAAGCACGTTGCTATCCACCGCCATACCGATGGTCAAGATGACGCCGGCGATGCCAGGCAAAGTAAGGGTGGCGTCGAAATAACTGAGCGCCGCTATCAGAATCAGGGCGTTCAGCACCAGGGCCAGAGTAGCGTTAATCCCGGAGCGCCGGTAGTAGAACAGCATAAAGCCAATCACGGCGATCAGACCAGCGGTGCCCGCCCGGAACCCTTCCTTAATGGAGTCTGCTCCCAGTGACGGACCGACGGTCCTCTCTTCCAGAATCACCATGCTGGCGGGCAGGGAACCAGCCCTCAGGTTCAAACCGAGGTCGGCGGCCTCTTCTTGGGTGGCGGCGCCAGTGATGCGGCCGCTGTCCGAGATGCGGCTCTGGATAGTGGGTGCGCTGATCACCTGGCCATCCACCACGATGGCCGCTCGATTGCCTATGTTGGCTTCCGTATAGCGGGCGAAGCGTTTGGCGGCATCCTGGGAAAGCACGAAGTTCGTCTCCCAGCGGCCCACTTCGCCCTGAGAGGCGTGAGCGTCGCGAATATCGGTCCCGCGCACTATCGGACTGCGTCCCACCAAATACCAGGCCTGTTGGCCACCGCGGGGCAGCGAGGGTACTAATTTCGTATTGAGCGGCATGATGCCGCCGTGTTTCGAGAGCGCTTCCTCTTTGCTCTGGAACGGGCCGTCCTTCACTTCATCCCATTCGAGAACAGCTTGCGTTTGCAAAACCTGCTTGACGTGAGCAGAATCGTCGACGCCGGGAAGCTGAATCAGCAGGTCCGCCTCAGCATCGCTGCGCCCGGTGGGTTGTACCGACGATTCCGCCAACCCCAGACCATTGATCTTACGCTCGATGGTGCCCATGGTCTGGGTCATAGTGTCGTGCTTCAGCTTCAACGCCTCGGTGGGCTTCATGGTCAGCTTATAGTCGGTCGAATTCACCGCCAGCAGGTTCCATTCGCCGTATGACTCGCTAATGGCGCTCCGCAGAGCACTGCTTTTGGCGAGCGGGACTCCCTTGATGTCCACCTCGATCTTGTCGGCGTCCTGGAGTGTGGCGGGCTCGTTCCGGGTCATGTCCGAGTAATCGATATTGTCCTTCTTCAGCTCATCTTTTAGCCGCTCAATGGTGGTGTCGGCGAAAGCCTTGAAGGCGTCTTGGAGCTGGACTTCCATAACCAACTGCGTTCCACCTCTCAGGTCGAGACCGAGACGTATGTTCTTTCTCCAGTTGGCGATCAACTCGTCTTTGGACTTGGGAACCCCGACAATTCCGTAGATACAGATCAGAATCACCGCGACGATGATGCCGGCCTTGATTTTGATGTTGCGTTTCATTCCGATTGCATTTCTCGTTTCTCGTTTCTCGTTTCTCGTTCAAGACGCTCAGCGGTCCTAACGAGAAACGAGAAACGAGAAACGGTTTTTAAGTTTTTTCTGTCACCAGACCCGACACGGCGCTTCGCGCGACTTGCAGCTTCACGTTGTCCGGCTTTACCCGTAGTATCAGGGTATCATCATTGTTGATGCTTACAATCGTCCCCACAATCCCGCCCGTAGTCGTTACCACGCTCCCGTTCTGAAGGTCCTTCAGCATCTGCGCCTGCTGCTTTTTCTGCCGTTGCATCGGCATGAAAACCAGCAGATAGAAGATGGCGACGATAACCAGAAGGGGCAGGAAACCAATGATGGGATTCGAGCTGGGCTGCTGTAGCAAGAGGCTGAAGAATGTCATTTTCACCGACGATCGTTCCGATTTATAGTACCGCCTGTACTGCCCAAGTTGAAAGGAATAACGGGTACGGCAGGGTACTGATACACGTTTATTCTACCGCTTGCCGCCGGAGACCGTCCAGATGCGCCCGAAATGTCCCAAGCAGTATAGCGTGCCTGATTTGTCGCATCCTGTCAAGGTAGTGCTTCAAATTGTGCAGTGTGGCGAGGGTGGCAAATAGAATCTCGCCGGCCTGGAAAAGGTGCCGGAGATAGGCGCGGGAGTAGGTTCGGCAGGTGTAGCATTGGCAGTTGGGATCCACCGGCGCGGGATCGTCGCGGTAACGCGCCTGCTTGATGATCACCCGGCCTTCGGAAGTAAACAGGCAGCCATTGCGGGCATTGCGGGAGGGCAGCACGCAATCCATCATGTCCACGCCGCGGGCCACATATTCGGCCAGTTCCTCCGGCATCCCAACACCCATAACATAGCGTGGGCGATCGCGCGGCAGCAGCGGCGTGGTGACCTCGGTCATTTCCAGGCTGATCGGCCGCGGTTCGCCCACCGACAAGCCGCCGATCGCGTAGCCGGGCGCGTTGAGTTCACCGAGTTCCGCAGCGCAGGCTGTGCGCAGATCGCTGAACATGGAGCCTTGCACTATGGGAAACAGCGCCGCCGTAGATCCGGTTTCCTCGATACGGCGCAAATAGTACCGGTACGCTGTGTTCGCCCAGGCAACCGTACGCCGCATGGCGTGATTCGCGGCCTCGTGACTGGCGGGATACGCCAGGCATTCGTCCAGCACCATCATGACGTCGCTCCCGAGCGCCAACTGCACGTCCACGGTGGATTCCGGCGTGAACAGATGTTGATCGCCATCCAGATGCGAGCGGAACAGCACACCTTTGTCGGTGACTTTGCGAAGATCGCTCAGGCTGAACACCTGAAAGCCGCCTGAGTCCGTAAGAATGGCGCGCGGCCATGCCATGAACTGGTGTAAACCGCCCAGCCGGCGGATCAGCTCGTGGCCGGGCCGCAAGAACAGGTGATAGGTGTTGGCCAGGATGATGCGGGCGTCGAGTTCGCCAGCCAGGTCGCGCTGCGGAACTCCTTTGACCGTGGCCTGCGTGCCCACCGGCATAAAGACGGGTGTTTCCACCACGCCGTGGGCGGTATGGAGCAATCCAGCGCGCGCGCCTGTGTCGGGGCATTCCGCTTGCAGCTCAAAACGCACTCTCCCACTGTAGCGGAGGTCGTCCTGACTATCGTGAAAAAAGTCGCGCAGCCACCGACTCCCTCATGGGGCATCTTTCCGAACCGCGACCGTGAGGGAGCCGGTGCCTGGATCATTCTCTCCTAGCACTCCGCATTCCATTACCTTGGTAATATAAAGGCATGGCGCTCGCTCATTCCAAAGTCACCTCGCAAGGGCAGATTTCAGTTCCCGCCGGCGTTCGCCGAAAGCTCGGCATTGGCCCCGGATCCATCCTGGAATGGGACCAGGAGGGAGATAAAATCGTGGTAAGGCGATCAGCTCGATTCACATCCGAGGACGTTCATCGGGCATTGTTTCCAAAGAAGGCACCCACACCCCGCACTGTCGATGAAATGAAGGAGGGCATAAGGCGTAGGGTCCGGGAACGTTATGCGCGCCGTTGACACCAACGTTCTGGTCCGGCTCATCACGCGGGACGATCCGCGCCAGGTTGCTTCCGCCGAAGTCTTCGTCAAACCCGGCGCTTGGGTATCGATCCTTGCTCTCGCGGAAGCCACCTGGGTGCTCGCCACTGTGTACGAGCGTAATTCCGCCGAGCTCGCCACGGCCATCGAAGTGCTGCTCAATCATAACGAGCTGGTATTGCAGGACTCTGATGTCGTGGCGGCCGCTCTTGAACTCTTCCGCGCCCGGCCATCGTTAGGTTTTTCCGATTGCCTTATGCTGCATATTGCCCAGAAAGCCGGCCACCTCCCGCTTGGCACGTTTGATCGGAATTTGGGGCGAACAGCCGGGACTACGAAGCTATAGCGCCATCACTCCATCCGCTGATCTCATCTCATCCTTTTTTCCGATGCGCCACCGCCTTCCGGTACCGCATGCTGGATTCATGGCAACTGAACTTCAGAATCTTTCGAACGAACTAGCCGGCGCGGTGGAACGCACCGCGGCTGGAGTGGTGGCTGTACACGCCCGGCCACGCATCAATTCGAGCGGCATCGTCTGGCGGCAGAACCTTATCCTGACGTCGAGTGAAGGCGTCCGATTTGAAGAGGGCATCAAAATTGTTTTCGCGGATGGCCGGCGCGCCGAAGCCCGGCTGCGCGGTAGCGATCCTGGCACCGACCTGGCTCTGCTGGAGACCGACACTGGCAACATCCAGCCATTCGAGTTTGCCTCCGACGACCATCTGAAGACCGGCCAGTTAGTGCTGGCCGTGGGACGGACCGCCGCTACCGGACCCATCGCGTCCTTCGGAATTATCAGCGGTGTATCCGGCGAATGGAAATCATGGCGCAGCGGCAAGCTC
>PMUN01000191.1 GCA_003166875.1 Bryobacterales bacterium
AAGGTCTCGATCTCTTCGCGAACGAGGCGGTCGTGCTGGTTTTCGAAGTCGTCGCGGACGCCGAGGGTATCTTCGATCAAGGTAGCCACAGACAATCTCCCTATTGCCTATAGAGATTAACATAAATGCCGAAAAGATGCAAGAGATAGGCTCGCTACAAGGAAACCCATCGTCACGGTTGGCAAGATTGCCCGCCCTCCNNACCGCCACTATGTGGCGGCCTTATTACTGGTGCCCCAACTGTCGGCAGGGGCAATTCCCGCCGATGCCAGACAGGACATCGAAGACACCGAGTTCACCCGGCGTGCGTCGCATGCTGGCCCTGGTCGGTGGCGAGTGCTTCTTGTTCGATCAGGACCGCCAGCAGATGGAATTGCTGGCCGAATTGAAAGTCACCGCCAAGGCTGTCGAGCGGGTGTCTGAAAATGTTGGCGCAGACATCGCGCACCGCCAGCAATTGACCATCCAGCAAGCCATGCAACTGGAACTGCCCGTGGCCGTGGGGCAGGCCACTGCCGTGATGTATGTGCAGATGGATGCCACCAGCGTTCCCATGGTGGCCAAGGAAACAGAGGGACGCAGCGGGAAGAGAGAAGATGGCCGCGCGCATGGTCGCGACGTCAAGCTCGGTTGCGTTTTCACTCAGGCCAGCAGCGACGAGCAGGGCCGGCCTGTGCGCGACGCGGATTCCACCACTTATACCGGGGCTGTCGAGATTGCCAGCGAACTCTCCCGTCGCATCTATACCGAAGCCCATCAGCGCGGCTGGAGCCGGGCGCAAACCAAGGTGGTCATGGGTGACGGCGCGACTGGATCTGGAACACTTGTCAGGAGCAGCTCCCCGGCGCCATTCAGATCGTGGATCTCTGTCATGCC
The DNA here is from genome assembly GCA_003166875.1 of Bryobacterales bacterium. Lineage (GTDB taxonomy): Bacteria > Acidobacteriota > Terriglobia > Bryobacterales > Bryobacteraceae > Palsa-89. The sequence goes on from PMUN01000191.1 coordinate 877, forward strand.
CGGCAGCATCTCGGGGTTCTCGGGGGCCAACTCTACCATGATCGGGACACCACCAGGCGGCGTATCGCCGATTCGACGAATACTGCCTCTCCCACCGCGCCTGATCGCCCATCCTGTGTCGCGCACCCGCGCCGAATGGGCCGCTTCCCCTCATGCTATCCTGAAAAACATACGAGGGCCTCGTCCAAATGCGCCGCCGCTTGCTCACCTGCGGTAGTCTTGTGGCGATTTCGGTGACGGCGTTGTTCGCCCTCCAGGCTACTTTCCGCCAGTTCCCCGGTATGGAAGACGACCACGTTCCCGTCCCGCCCGATGCCTACGAAAAAACCGAATGGGCCTTCACCCGCCTGATGTATCCGTCCGGCCGGCACGCCAGCGTCTTTGGCCAGATCGGCAGTTGGCCCACCGATTACCCTAAGGCCGACCGCCAGTTCGTGCAAGGCGTGCGCCGCCTCACCCGCATCCACACCCGCTCGTCTGAACAAGTAGTGGATCTGGACAGCGACGAAGTTTTCAACTGGCCATGGCTTTACGCGGTCGAGGTCGGGCACTGGAGCCTGACCGACGCCGAATGCGCCAAAATGCGCGAATATCTGCTGCGCGGCGGATTCCTGATGCTGGACGATTTCTGGGGTCCGGAGGAGTGGGGCCGCTTCATGGAAAGCATGCGGCTGGTTTTTCCCGACCGGCCCATTGTCGAGATCGAAGACAAGGATTCGATTTTCCATACGGTTTATGACCTGGACGACCGTTATCAGATTCTGGGCCAGTGGGCGCTGCACGGCAGGATGACCTACCGCAGCGACGGTACGGTGGCGCATTGGCGGGGCATCTATGACGACCACGGCCACATCATGGTGGCGATGTCGTTCAATTCCGATATCGGCGATTCGTGGGAGTGGGCCGATGATCCGAGGTATCCGGAGAAATTTTCTGCGTTGGGGATTCGGATTGGCGTGAACTACGTGGTGTATTCGATGACGCATTAGGCGTGGGACTGGTGGCTGGAGCGCCGCTGGGGACTAGAGATCGTTTCGGTCCAGCCCCTAGCCCCTAGAGCCCCTAGTCCCCAGCCCCGTTTTTGCTAAACTCCCAGCATGCGAGAAGCTGTGATTGTGGATGCGGTTCGGACGCCCGTGGGGCGGCGGGATGGCTCACTCAAGGGTTGGCATCCCGTGGATCTGTTGGCTCACACGTTGCAAGCGGTGGTGCAGAGGAGCAAGCTTGACCCCGCGCTGGTGGACGATGTGATTGCCGGGTGCGTGGGGCAGGTGGGCGAACAAGCGTTCAACGTGGCGCGCAATGCAGTGCTAGCGGCCGGATTTCCGGAGTCGGTGCCAGGAACCACTGTGGATCGACAGTGCGGATCCAGCCAACAGGCCGCGCATTTCGCCGCGCAGGGCGTGCTGGCCGGAAGCTACGACATCGCCATCGCGTGCGGAGTGGAGTGCATGTCGCGCGTCCCCATGGGATCGAACGGCGCGGGGCCTGGCCAACCTTTTGGGCCGCGCGTGTTGCGGCGCTATAACAACACCGTGTTTCATCAAGGCATCGGCGCGGAGATGATGGCCGAGCGCTGGAAGGTGAGCCGTACCGAACTGGATGAGTTCAGCATCGAAAGCCACGCCCGCGCCGCTCGCGCCACTGAGCAAGGACGTTTCTGCAACGAGATCATACCGGTTCCCGTCGAAACAGAAAACGGGCCCGTGCACATGACTCGCGATGAAGGGATTCGCGCGAACTCGACCTTGGAAAAAATGGCGACGTTGAAGGCCGCCTTCAAACCGGACGGCGTGATCACAGCCGGAAATTCGTCGCAGATCAGCGATGGCGCGGCCGCCGTGTTGATTATGGAGCGCTCGACGGCGGAGCGGCTGGGATTGCGGCCCTTAGCGCGATTCGTGGCGTTTGCGATGGCTGCCGAAGATCCGGTGATCATGCTATCGGCGCCAATTCCCGCTACGCGCAAGATTCTGGATCGCGCGGGGCTTACTATTTCCGATATCGACCGCGTGGAGATCAACGAAGCTTTCGCCAGCGTGGTGCTGGCTTGGCAACGCGAGACCGGTGCGGATTTGGAAAAAGTGAACGTCAATGGCGGCGCAGTGGCGCTGGGTCATCCTCTCGGTGCGAGTGGCGCGCGTTTGATGACCACGCTGGTGCATGAGCTGGAGCGCTCGGGCGGGCGTTACGGGCTTCAAACTATGTGTGAAGGCGGAGGCATGGCCAACGCCACTCTTATCGAGCGCGTGTAGAGAATAGAATTGGTGTGTAATGCCGAGGTTTGTTTTTTTCGCCGTGCTGTGCGGCTTGGCGCCCGTTCCTGCGCCGGCGCAGGCGCCTGAACTCGCGGCCGGCAGTTTCCTGGTTTCGAGCCGGGAACTGGGCGATCCGAATTTCTCCGAGAGCGTCATTCTGCTGCTGCGCTACGACGATGAGGAAGGCGCGATGGGCCTGATCGTCAACCGCCGCACCGACCTTCCGCTGTCGCGCGTGTTTCAGGATGTGAAGCAAGCCAAGGGACGCACGGACCTGGCATACATGGGCGGTCCTGTAGAGCCGGGCAATGTTCTGGCGCTGCTCAAATCATCCACGAAGCTGGAAGATGCGGAACGAGTGTTCGCGAACGTCTATCTGATTTCCGACAAGGAGCTCTTGGAAAAGACGCTTGCGGGAAAAGGGGAGCCGAGCGTGTTTCACGTTTTTCTCGGTTACGCCGGATGGGGACCAGGACAGTTGGAACACGAAGTAGAGCTGGGCGCGTGGCACATTCTGCCGGCCGATGCCGCCAGCGTGTTCGACGCCGATCCGGATTCCGTGTGGCCACGGTTGATCCGGCGGACGGAGCTTCGCATTGCACGGGTGGGGCCAGGTTTTCCAGCGTCAATTATCGCCGCCGCAAACCGGCCAACAGAATCGCCAGCGAAACCAAACTGATGGCGTTACCCGCCAGCCGCAATGGAGTGTTCCCCCATCGAACCTCCGCGCGGTGCGTGCCTCGCGGTACAGGAAACGTGAGCAGTCCCCACGGCGTCGAAGGTCCGGCTTCAGCCGGCTGTCCGTCCAGCAGTACGCTCCAGCCAGGGAAGTAGGCGATGCGCATCCGGATGCTGGACGGGGTTTTCGCGTCCACTACGCCGCTCCAGAAAAACGGAGTGTGCTCCAAGGTCTTGATCTCGGCGGCGCCGGTGGCGGCCACGGCCAACTGCGGGTCGAAGGGAGGCGCAGCCGTCATCCAGCGAGGCATCATCTCACCGAGAGTGGTGGTCTCGAAACCCGTGCGGGCGAGCTCGGCCGGTGTCCAGAACACCGGGTCCACTTCGTCCGTCGATCCGGCCTGCAGATGCGAGAGGTTGGGAATTATCAGAAGCGCCAGCGCGAGTGCGAACGCCGCGCTACGCCATCGCGGCAGCTCGGCCAGTGCGCGTCCCAGCGCGCCCTGCAACACGGCTTCACAAATGGCCACCATCCCCAGCAGCCGCCAAGGCAGTTGCACAAACTGCAGCGGTTTGACGATCCGCCACACCAGGTCCGAATCCTCGAGCATGAGAACGCACGCGAGCAACGCGGCCGCTCCGAAGAACCAGATCAGTTGGCGCTCCGTGGGCTTGTCGCGCCACCGGCTCAACGCCCAGATGCAGATGCCGGCGGCCAGCAGCAGATGACTCCACCCCACCGTGAACGGCATGCCGTCGTTCGGGCCGGCCACCGAGAGTCCGTAGCCCCAAGCCGAAAAGATCAACTGTCGCGGATGCACGAAATGGATCGCATAATTCGCCGAGCCCGAAATTGCGCGCTCGAACGCCAGAAACTTTCGTTCCACCACCGCGGGCAGCCAGATGCAAGCTGCGAGGCCAAGACCGAGCACGAATCCGATTGCATGGCCCAGAATGACGCGCCGCGATCTCGCAGTCAGCGCGGTCAGGACGAGAAACGCTGCGAGCAGCGGCGTGAACAGCAGGGTAGAGGGCAGATGGCTGAATGCGATTCCACCGTACGCCAACGCGCCCAGCATCAGGCGGCGCCGGTTTTGAGTCCGGGCGAAAGCACCGAATCCATACAACGCCAGCGGAAACAGCGCGAATGCAGTGAATTCCTCGAGCGCCGAGCGAATGTACAAATCGGTGGCGAAGTACGGAACGTAAAGATACGACGCTGCTGCCAGCCATCCGCCCCAGTTGCCGAAGTACAATTTTCCCAGCAGGAACATGGAGAACGCCGATGCGATGACAATCAGCGCGCAAGCCAGGTTGACGGCGGCCACAAACGAGAAGCCGGCCAGGTGGCACGCTTCCGCCAGCCAGTAGAACAGCGGTGGATGCATCAGGAACAGCGGTTGCCCCGTGCCGCTATCCAGGTCCGGCGCCCAACGCGGCAGCAGGATTCCGTGACGCAAGTTTTCGTGCACCTCCTCCACCCGGGGAAAATAGCAATAGGCGTCGTGTCCGCGGATCAGGCTGCTTGTGAATACAGGAATGCACACCGGCAATGCAAGCGCGAGCAAACCGGCCGCGATTTGCGCACGCCTCCGAATGGCAGGGTTCGCTGGTAAGGGGATGCTCAATTTCCCAACGCGCGAGGGAAGTCCGTGGCGCTCCGCCAGCCCGAGCAGGATGACCAGCACAAGGCCGGCAATGCCTACCGCCATCTTCCAGCCCTCGGGCTGATAGCGCATCTCCAGCCGATGATGCACGGGCTCAACCACGACACCGGTGAATCCCGGCGAAAGCATGACGGTGGCCGCGGGTCTGCCGTCCAGATAAGCTTTCCAATTGCGGTGCCAAGTCATCTTGAAAAGCGCATAGCTGGGCCGGACCACGTCCATCTCGGCGCGGTAAACTTCTCCGTCTTGCTGTTCGCCGCGGATCTGACCGGGCCGAGGCAGTTGCGGCGCGGGCGGGAGGGCGGAATATGCACTGAGACGCAGCATCGGCGGCCCAGTTCCAGATCCTTGGTCGAGCAGCAGATGCGCACGCCGCGAAACCCAGTCGCTCTGGAGCCAGCGATCGTTCACTTCGTAGAAGGTATCGCGCGCAACAGACACGGACGCCAACGCATCCACCACGTCGAAGTAGCCATCGCCAGGGGCGTCGAAGATGCGCATCGAGCCGAATTGGGAGTGCGGCGCGAGGAACGGAGGCGCGGCACTCGCGGCAGGCGCCACGAACGTGCGCACATTGAACAGGCGATAGTGTGCCGGGTTCGTTTCGTCAAAGCGCACCATCACATCCGATGTCAGAGCCATGGAGTGGTACAAGAAATCGACTGCGGGAATCTGCGCGGTGCTGAAAAACGAGTACACGGGGACATCGCCGACCTTGAATTTCGCACCCCATCCGCCCGCGAGCCCTGCGTACGCCCTGCCACCGCGTAGGCGCGCTTGGTCCAGTACGCCCTTCACATCGCCGGCCACGGCTTGGTTCGCGGCCAGATTCGCACGGCCCCAGCGGGCGTTGTTGGCAAGATTCAGCGCACGCTCGCGAAGCATTGGGTATAGCAGGAACAAAGTGGCGGCCACGAGTGCGAAGAAGCGTTTTCGGACAGCCAACTCGCGCCACAGCGTCGACAAAGCGATGGCCACCAGCAATACTGCAAAAACGTGAACGCCCCCGATCACGCGGTGCAGGTGCATATCCTGGGAGACTCCCGGCAGCGTCAGCAGCGGTCCCCAGAACGGCCGCCCGAACAACATCAGAATCCAGAATGCGGCGCCCAGCAGGATAAACTGGTGCGCCGGATTCGCCGCGACGCGACGCGCCCGCCAGAACCATAAGCCCGCTCCCGCCAGCGCCAGGAAAGTCAGCACCGGCAGTCGTCCAAAGTCCAGCAACTCACCGGTGATCAGCCACTCGAATACGGGCAGCGCACCGAAGGAATCCCACTTCCATAGAGGCTCCCAACGGCTGTGGTTGATGGTCTGATGGTCCAGCAGCAAGGGCAATAACTGGAAGGACGCCAGCACGGCCGCCACGGCGGCTATCCATAGCATTCGGCGAATGCGTAGCGCGCGGGACACCGCGGAATCCGGCATTACCGCCAGCAGACAAATGCTGACTGCGGCCATATATCCGTAAATCAAATGCGCCAGCGCCGTGAGTCCTAGCAACGCACCGGTTACGGTCAGCCGCCGGCCATCGCGCAACGCGTTCCACGCCAAGCCCAGCGACAGCAGCAGCAGATGCGTGGCGACAGCCTGCGGGAACAGTCCGCTCCCAGCCCAGGTGAAACTGCCATACTCGATGCCGTATAGGAAATTCGTCGACACCATCGGCGCCAGCAACGCCGCCGCGGCCGCTGTCAATTGGGAACCGGTAATCCGATGTGGCGCCCAGAAGAAACTCAATGGCAGCAGCGCTACCGAGAGGAATCGCACCCACGTGAAAACCGTGAGCAGTGATACGGCCTTCCCCAGCGCGAAGTAAATGCCGGCCACAAGAAAATGAGCCAGTGGCTGGTAGGTTCGCAACACGGGGTAGCCGAGCGACCATTCGGGCGACCAAACGTCCAGTGGATTCTCGCCATGCTCCACGGCCTGCACGATTCGTTCAATCAATGCGAAGTGGAAGACGTTGTCGTTCAGATCCGCCCGGCTGATGGAAAGTTCCGCCCGCAGAGCCAGGGCGTTGCCAATCAGCACCACCAGCAAGATCAAGCCGGCCAGGGTGGACGCTCGCGAAGGCGTCATTGATTCGGAGACAGTCAGTATAGCCTGTGAGATAAGAGATCACGGTTCCATGCGCGCGGTTCGATCAATGCACGCGCGAGCGAAACTTGTACTTTTCCAATCGTCTAGGGCCGCGCGCCGGCTTACAAATAAAATTAGTTATTCGGTGATTGGCTCATACACCCGAACATAGTCGATCAGCATCTCTTGAGGGAAAATTGTTGAGTTGTCGGGTGAGCCGGGCCAGTCGCCACCTACCGCTACGTTCAGTAGTAGGAAGAACGGCTTGTTGAACTTCCACTCGGCGCCTTTCGGGAGCGATGCGGGAGTCGCTTGGAAGTAAGAGTGGCCGTCGAAAAGAAATTCGACGCTCTGCTTTGTCCAGACTATGCCGTAAACATGGAAGTCGTCGGAGAGCTTCTCTCCTTTGGGAAGCGTGTACGCGCCGGTGAGCGAGTGGCCATCGGAATACCCCGGGCCGTGCATGCTGCCGTGCTGGATTCCTGGCTCCTTGCCGATATTTTCCATGATGTCGATCTCGCCGCAGTTGGGCCAACCGACCTTGGCTATGTCATCGCCCATCGACCAGAACGCCGGCCAGATGCCCTGCCCGTGAGGGAGCTTGATGCGGGCTTCGATCTTGCCGTATGTCGTAGTGAACTTGCCTTTGGTCTTGAGACGGCCCGAGGTGTAGTTACCGGATTCGTCTTTCAGAGCGCGAATCACCAGGTGACCCTGGCCGTCTTGACGAACATTTTCGATCGAGTTCGTGTACGCCTGCAGTTCGTGATTTCCCCAGCCCTCGCCGTCGTGACCGAGATCATAGACCCATTTGGAAGCATCCGGCGCGGTGTTGGCGGGGCCATTGAATTCGTCTGACCAGGCGAGTTTCCACTGCGGGGGACTGGGGGCGGGGGACTGGGGACTCGCGGAAGCAGCAGCGATTAGGAGGATGAGCGGGATGTGGCGCATTCATTCGCAGCGTAGCGCATTTAGTAGGACAAGCCTCCGGCTTGTCCATTTGGCAAGCCGGAGGCTTGCCCTACGTTGACGCTACTCCGTGCGCAGAGTCGATATCGGGTCCACGCGAGTGGCGCGGCGAGCAGGAATGTAACTGGCGAGAAGCGCTACTGCGATTAATAAAAATGCGACGGAGCAAAATGTCCAGGCATCGCGCGTGTGGACGCCGTAGAGCAGCGTGGCCAGGTAACGAGTCAGCCACAGCGACAAGCCGGCGCCGATCGCGACGCCCGCCAACGTGAGTCGACATGCGTGGCCAACTATCAGGCTTAGGACATGGCCGCGCCGCGCGCCCAGCGCCATGCGGATGCCGATCTCCTGGGTTCGTTGCGTCACCAGGTACGACATCACGCCGTAGATCCCGATGGCTGCCAGCAGCAGCGCCAGACCTGCGAACGAGGACAGCAGGATGGAATTGAATCGCTGGCTCGAAACCAAGCCGGCGATTTCGTGGGTCATGGTGGTGAAGGTGAGCGGGATGTTCTTGTCGACGGTGCGTATCTGATCGCGCACTTCAGCGACGAGCGCCAGCGGATCGCCGACGCCGCGCACCACCAGCGTGCTGGCGACAGTATTGGTTGCCTGATCGGCTGGCAGGTACATCTCCGGTTGCACCGGCTCGACCAGCCCCTGATTCTTGACGTCGGCAACAACGCCGATAATGGTGCGCCATTCATCGTTGACGACGCCGCTGATTCGTTGGCCCACCGGATTCCGGCTCCCGAAGAAACGGCGAACTAGCGCTTCGTTCACCAGCGCGACGTCCGGGTTCTTGCTAGTGTCGTGATTGTCAAACCAGCGGCCGCTCTTCAATGGAATTCCGAGAACTGCGAAGTAAGTAGGGGTGACGGCCCGGACAGCAACGTCCAAGGATGGGTCGTTCCGCGGCCCCTTTGGCTCCCCTTCCACGCGAAGAGTCATGGAGAGCGCGTAACTCTGCGGAGGCAGCGCATCGGCTAATGCAGCCGACAACACGCCTGGTAACGTTGAAACGCGCTCCAGCAGGTTTTGGAGAACAGTGCGCTGGACCTGCTCGGGATACTGGTGGCCGCTGAACGGAATCTCCGTGGTGAGTACGTGCTCAGCCGCTAATCCGGTATTCACATGTTGAAGCCGCCATAGCGTCTGAACCAACAGGCCCGCTCCTACCAGCAGCACCAGCGAGAGAGCCAGCTCGCCCACTACCAGCAGATTTCGCAGGCCTCGATGTCTGGCGGAAACGGACCGGGCGCCTTGTTTTAGCGCCTCATTGAGATCCAGTCCGGTGGATGCGGCGCCGGCGTCAATCCGAACGCCAGGCTGACCAAGAGCGAAACAACAAGAGTGAATCCCAGCATGCGCAGATCGACCGCGACATCGTCGATGCGGGGAATGGAGGGCGCGAAGTGGATGATGGACTTGATCGTCATCGCCGCCAACAGCAGTCCTAAGAGGCCGCCGGCCGAGCCGAGCAGAGTATTCTCGGTGAGTAGCTGACGAACCAGGCGCGCTCGCCCTGCGCCCATCGCCGTACGGACCGCGATCTCACGCTGGCGCGCGGCGGAACGTGATAGCAGCAGATTTGCAACGTTCGCGCAAGCTATCAGCAACACGCAGCCCACCGCTCCGAGCAGCGCCAATAGCGCCACGCGAACATCGGATACTTGCCGTTCTTGAAGCGGGACCATGCTCAGCTTCATCTCCGGCCGGTAGAACCGATACTGTTTCCTGGTTTGCTCCAGGAACGCGCCGATTTCAGTCCGGGCCTGCACAATGCTCACTCCCGGTTTCAATCTCGCAATCACGGGGAAGATCATCATTGTTCGACGCTTCACTTGTTCGGCGGTATTCAAGGCCATTGGCACCAGCGCTTCCATGCGCTCTTCGGGGTATCGAAATCCAGGTGCAAGAACGCCGATTACGGAGTAGGGAACGCCATCTAGCGTGACGGATCTCCCGAGAATATCGCGCGCGCCACCGAAGCGGCCCTGCCACAGACCGTACGTCAGCAGAATGACTTTTGTGCCGCCGCGTTGATCCTCCGCGGCTGTGAAAGTTCGACCGAGGATCGGTTGTATGCCGAGGCTGCGGAAGAAGCCTTCTGTTGCGCGGCCGCACTTGATCCGAACTGGGTCGCCCGCGCCGGTCAGCGTGAATTGTGTCCAGGAGTACCCCGCCATTTCCTCGAAAACGTGATTGCGCGCGCGCCAATCGACATAATCCGGCCCCAGCGCGAGTGAATCTTGACCAAGACCAGTCAAGCCAATGGATACGATGCGGTCGGGCTGCGGATAAGGCAGCGGTTTCAGTAAGACCGTGTCCACCACGCTGAAGATGGCAGTGGTGGCGCCGATGCCGAGCGCGAGCGCTAGCAGGGCGACTAGCGTGAAGGTGGGGTTCCTGGCGAAGACGCGGATCCCGTATTGGAGGTCTTGAAGAAAGTCGCGCATGGACAGATTAGACGCCGGACGGGAGCAAAAAGTGCCGCGCTACTCGGCCCGTAGAGTGGCGATGGGGTCCACGCGCGTGGCGCGGAGAGCGGGAATGTAGCTGGCTAGGAGCGACACAACCATTAATAGAAATGCTACCGTGCAAAATGTCCAGGCGTCGCGCGTGTTGACGCCGTAGAGCAGCGTGGCGAGATAGCGAGTCAGTCCCAGCGCCAGGCCAACGCCGATCGCGACGCCCGCCAGCGTGAGTCGAAATGCGTGGCCAACCACCAGGCCCAGCACGTGTCTGCGCCGTGCACCCAGCGCCATGCGGATGCCGATCTCCTGCGTTCGTTGCGTCACCAGGTACGACATCACGCCGTAGATCCCGATGGCCGCCAGCAGCAGCGCTAAGCCGGCAAACGTCGACAGCAGGATCGAATTGAACCGCTGACTCGAAACCAAGCCGTCGATTTCGTGGGTCAGAGTAGTGAAGGTGAGCGGGATGTTCTTGTCCACAGCGCGGACCTGATCGCGCACTTCCGCGACGAACGCCAGCGGATCGCCGATGCCGCGCACCAGGAGCGTGCTGGCAATATCATGGGGGTCGTGGAGGACGTAAACTTCCGGGAGCGGAGGCTCCGCCAATCCGTGGTTCTTGACGTCCGAAACCACGCCCACGATAGTCATCCAATTCCCTCCATATCCGGCGCCGACTCGTTTGCCGATGGGGTCTTCGTTGGGGAAGAAGCGTCGCACCAACGTCTCGTTCACGAGAGCGACGTCGGGATTCGCACCGGCGTCCTGGGCAGTGAACAAGCGGCCGCTCCGCAACGGAATTCCGAGCACGGCAAAATAAGTGCTGCTGACCAATCGCTCGCCGACCTCATAAGCAGCTTCGTTGAACCCGTGCCGCGGCGTGCCCTCGATGTTGAACGGCATGGCGCCCGCATTGGTCACCGGAAGCGCGTCTGACAGCGCGGCGGAGAGGACGCCCGGAAGTTTCGAGACACGGTCGCGCAGGTTCTCAAGAAGCGCTCGCTGAGCCGGAGTGAACTTATCTTCGCTGATGGGAATCTTCGTGGTGAGTACGTGCTCGGCCGCGAACCCGGTATTGACGTGCTGCAGCCACCAAAGCGTCTGGATCAGGAGCCCAGCGCTCACCAGTAACACCAGCGAGAGTGCCAGTTCACCGACAACCAGAAGATTCCGCAGGCCACGGTGTTTTGCCGATGCGCCGCGGCCGCCCTGCTTCAGGGCTTCGCTTAAATCTACGCCGGTTGATCCCAACGCCGGGGTCAAACCGAACAGGAGGCTGATGACGAACGACGTCAACAAACAAAAGGCCAGTACGCGAAGATCGATGCTGACATCGTCGATGCGTGGAATGGACGGCGCGAAGTGAATGATGGACTTGAGAGTGAGCGCCGCGAACAGCAATCCCAATAGGCCACCGGCTAGGCCGAGCAGCGTGCTCTCGGTGAGGAGCTGGCGAACCAGGCGCGCCCGTCCCGCGCCCATGGCCGCGCGCACTGCGATCTCTCGCTGGCGCGATACGGAGCGCGATAGCAGCAGATTTGCCAGGTTCGCGCAAGCGATCAGCAGCACGAAGGCTACAGCGCCGAGCAACGCTTCGAGCGTCAGGCGAACGTTGGCCACTTGTTGCTCCAGCAGCGGGACTACGCTGATGTTCATCTCCGGCCGATAGAAACCGGCGTGTTCTTTCTTGATCTGGTCGAGCATCGCTCCGATTTCGGTGCGCGCTTGTGCGATCGTGACTCCATCCTTCAAACGCGCGACCACTGACATGATCAAGATCGCGTCGCGCTTGGCCTGTTCGGCCTCGTCCAAGGCCAGCGGCACCAAGGCTTCGATGCGTAGCCGGGGGAATCGAAATCCTGGCGCGAGCACTCCAATCACGGTGTGTGGAACGCCGTCGAGGATCAACGATCTGCCTAGGATGTCATTGCCGCCGCCGAAGCGCCGCTGCCACAGGCCGTAGGTCAGGAGGATCACCTTGGGCGCGCCTGGTTGGTCCTCCGCGAGAGTGAATGCACGTCCGAGCATGGGCTGGACGCGGAAGGTCCGGAAGAAGCTCTGTGTCACAGTGCCGCACTTTAGGACAGTGGGTTCGCCGGCGCCTGTCAACGTATGATTTGCGCTGCCGTAAGCTGCCATCTCTTCGAAGACATGGTTGCGTGCGCGCCATTCAATATAGTCGGGCGCCATCGCGATTGGGGAAGGGCCGAGACCGGTGAGGCCGATGGATACGATTCGGTCGGATCGCGGATAGGGCAGCGGTTTCAGCAGGACCGTGTCCACCACGCTGAAGATCGCGGTGGTGGCGCCAATGCCGAGCGCGAGCGCAAGCAGGGCGACGAGCGTGAAGGTCGGGTTTCTCGCAAAGACGCGGAGACCATATTGAAGGTCTTGAATCAGGTCGCGCATTTAGAGATTGTACGCGTGGGACAAGCCTCTGGCTTGTCCATTGGCAAGTCGGAGACTTGCCCTACGTAGAGCTACTTGTACGCGGCGATGCCTGTCACCCGCTCGCCGATCACTAGTTTATGGATATGCTCGGTGCCTTCGTAAGTCTTCACGGTTTCGAGGTTGCACATGTGGCGCATGATCGGATATTCATCCATGATGCCGTTGGCGCCCAGCAGATCGCGGCTCAGGCGCGCGCATTCCAGCGCCATGCTCACGTTGTTCAGCTTCAGCATCGAGATGTGCGCCGGCTCCAGCTTGCCTTGATCCTTCAAGCGGCCGGCGTGCAGGGCCAATAATTGACCTTTGGTGATCTCGGTGACCATCCACGCCAGCTTTTCCTGAACCAACTGGTGGCTCGCGATGGGCCGATCGTCGAATTGCTTGCGCAAGATGGAATATTGCCGCGCAGTTTCAAAGCAATCCATCGCCGCGCCCAGCACGCCCCAGCCGATGCCGAAACGCGCTTGCGATAAGCAGGCGAGCGGACCTTTCAATCCCTGCGCGCCGGGCAACATCGCGGAGGCAGGCACGCGGCAATCCGTCATGGCCAGGCTGGAGGTCACTGAAACCCGCATTGACAGCTTGCCGTGGATATCTGAGCTGGTGAAACCGGGCGTGCCTTTCTCCACCAGAAATCCGCGGATGCCTTCATCGGTGCGGGCCCATACGATAGAGACATCGGCCAGCGTGCCGTTGGTGATCCAGGTTTTTTCGCCGTTCAGGTTCCAGCAGTTCCCTTCCTTCTTGGCGCGTGTCAGCATGCCGGCGGGATTCGAGCCGAAACCTGGCTCTGTGAGTCCAAAGCATCCGATGGCCTCGCCCGATTGCAATTTCGGAAGCCAACGTTCCTTTTGCTCCTCGGAACCATAAGTGAGGATCGGATACATCACCAGGCCGCCTTGCACGGAGGCGAAACTGCGGAGTCCGGAATCGGCGCGTTCCAACTCCTGCATCACCAATCCGTATTCGATGTTGCTCATTCCCGCGCAGCCGTAGCCTTCCAGGTTGGCGCCCAGGAATCCAAGGCGTCCGAATTCGGGGATGAGCTCTTTGGGAAATCGCGCGTCCCGAAAACAGTCGCGGACCAGCGGGATGGCGCGGTCCTCTACGAGTTGGCGCGCTGTTTGGCGGACCAGCAGTTCCTCTTCGGAGAGGAGAGAATCAATTTGAAGATAGTCGACACCGGAGAAGCGGGACATTGGCCCATTGTATCGGAGACAGGGGCTAGGGACTGGGGATTTGGGACTGGGACTTTACGCTACGCGGCGGATTACTCTAGCCCGCAACGTGATCAACGCCCACACCAGTTCCAGCACGCCGCCTACGGCGATACCGACTAGGCGGAATGGAAGCAGCAACAGCCAGACAATCGGATAAAGGATCAATGCAAACAGCGCCAGCGGCCAGCACAGAATAAAAACAATGCACCAAAGGAGAAAACCGACCATAGCAGGCCTCCTTCATAACGTACGCCAGCTGACGTGGATTAGTTCCAGAGGAATGGAGCGGGAGACGGGATTCGAACCCGCGACATCGACCTTGGCAAGGTCGCACTCTACCAGCTGAGTTACTCCCGCGCTTGCCTGAGATTTCAATTGTCGCGCTTTAAGCGGGAGGCTGTCAAATGAAGGTCACAAACCTCGCGTCCGCGCCAGTTTACGGAACAGTAACAATCCAAGGGCCACAGACATTCCAACATTTGAAGGCTATACTGTTTTATGTAATACGTTGAAAACACGCTGGATAAGTGGTGAAAAAATACACGCCACAGCCTTTTGGAATCGTGCTACACTGCGATTCGGAATCAAGGCATCGCAGATTGCTTGCGCCGTCTCGAATCGGTTCCCTCTAGAATCGAAGGTTGAATTATAGGTTTTCCACAGGGTGTGGAAAACGTGTGCAAAACGTGTGGGGTGCGTGACGAACGAATGAATATCTGGGACGAAATAAAGAGTGTGATTTCCGGCAAAATCACCACAGAAGCATATCAGAACTGGCTGTCGAAAACATTTTTCCTCAGGTCAGAGGGGACCCGATTGTGGGTGGGTGTACCCGACATGGTCACCAAGGATTGGATTCAGCAGGAATACAACGGCGAGATTTGGTGCGCCATCCGCGATCGCAATTTCGGGATTCGCCAAATCGTATTTGAGCTGTCAGGCTCAGCTGACGAAACCGGCCGGAAGAACTCGGCTGAAGAAAAAACAGAGATCACGTTTTCGCCCTCCATCAGTTTGAACCCTAAGTTTACTTTCGACACTTTCGTGGTCGGCTCCTGCAATCAGTTCGCGCACGCGGCCGCGCAAGCAGTGGCAACCGGTCCTTCGAAGACCTACAACCCGCTGTTCATCTACGGCGGAGTGGGCATGGGCAAAACGCATCTGATGCATGCCATCGGACGGTCTCTGGTAGACCAGCACGCTGGGATGAAGATCATCTACACCTCGAGCGAGCGTTTCATGAACGAGATGATCACCTGCATCAAGACCGATCGCATGCAGCTCTTCCACAAGCATTACCGCTCCGCCGATGCGCTGCTGATCGACGACATTCAGATTCTGGCGGGGAAGGAACGCACGCAGGAAGAATTCTTCCACACTTTCAACGAATTGTTCGAGCATCAGAAGCAGATTGTCATCTCCAGCGACTCGCCTCCTAAGAACACGCCGGGTCTGGTGGAGCGATTACGCTCGCGTTTCGAGTGGGGCTTGATGGTGGATGTGCAGCCGCCGGACTTGGAAACGAAAATGGCGATCCTGGATATGAAGGCCGAAGCCGATGGCGTGAAACTTCCCGAAGAAGTACGAATCTACATTGCGACCAAGACCAAGTCGAATGTCCGCGAGCTGGAGGGCGCGCTGATAAAGCTGATGGCTTATTCCTCAGTCACTGGAACACCCGTAACATTGCCCATGGCGCAGCAGGTGTTGAAGCATCTGACGCAGGGTCCAGAGCGAAGGATCACTATCGAGTCCATTGTGAAAGCGGTGGCGGAGAAGTTTTCCCTACAGCCTTCTCAACTGAAGCAGAAGACCAACGAGCGGAAGATTGCTTACCCGCGGCAGATTGCGATGTTCCTGGCCAAGGAGCTGACGTCTGCATCCTTACCCGAGATTGGGCGCGCCTTTAGCGGGAAGCATCACACCACGGTGTTGCACTCCGTTCAGAAGATTGACAAACTACGGCAGCGCGACCCAGATTTGAACAGCCTCATCCACAATCTAATCGATTCTATCCATTAGGGTTATGCGTTTTTTCCACATCTGGCCTTCATTTTGCCCTGTTAGTACTGTGCGTGAACGGTCGAGACTCGAATTTTTGCTCTGTACCGCACCCAGAGATCCACAGGTTCGAGTGGCGGGAAGCTTCTGGATTTTGTATAATTTAGAGAGAAATCAACATTTCAACAGGCCCTACTAATACGGTTCTAAAATGTAGCTTGTTTAGGTACTAGGAAACAGCAGTAGAGCAAACCCGGCTTGGTTGCGGAAAAGGTGAGTGGGGGAAACGATGGAGTTCACGGTTAGCAAGACGGATCTGGTACGTGAGTTGAGCCTCTCGCAAGGCGTGGTGGAGAAGAAAACAACCATTCCGATCCTGTCGAATGTTTTGGTGGAAGCAATTGGAGACCGGATTAATTTAACAGCGACGGATCTGGAGTTGGGGATTCGCAGCTCTTGCCCGGCGCGCGTGAAGAAACCGGGTGCGGGCACAATTCCAGCCAAGCGGCTGTTGGATTATGTGCGCTTGCTTCCCGACGCCGATCTTGAGGTGAAGTTGCAAGAGAACCAGTGGGCCAGCTTNNGAGCTTCCTCAAATGCCGGATGTCCTGGCGCAGATTCCGGTAGGGCTGCTGGCTTCCATGATTTCGAAAACAATTTTTGCGATCTCAATGGAAGAGTCGCGCTTCACGTTGAATGGATCGCTGCTGCTTTTGAAAAACAACAGCCTGGGCATGGTGGCTACCGATGGGCATCGTTTGGCGATGGTGGAAAATACTGTTGACCTGCCTGGCGTCACTACTCCATTTCGCGCTTTGCTGCCACGCAAAGCTATGGGCGAGATTCTGAAGCTGGCGCAGGACTCAAGTCCGGAAGCAACTATTCAGTTTTCCGGTGACGAGAATCACTTGTTCTTCCAACTTGGCGATCGGCTACTGCTCAGCCGCAAGCTGACAGGTAACTTTCCGGATTTCGAGCGCGTGCTTCCCAAGGATCATCCTCATTCGGTTGTGTTGGATCGCGAAGAGCTGCGCAAATCGGTGGAGCGGGTCGCGCAGTTTTCGGACGAGCGTTCGCGAGCGGTCCGGATGCGCGTGCAGGACGGCGAATTGCATATTCATTCGTCGCTTTCCGAGACCGGTGAGAGCGAGGAAAGCCTTCCGGTGGAGTACGACGGAAGTCCCGTAGAGATCGGTTTCAATGCCGGCTACATGCTGGATTTTCTGCGAGCCACCACGGAGGCACAGGTAGCGTTTCACTTCAAGGATGCGCATAGCGCGGGTGAGTTGCGCCCATCCGGCGATGGCGCGGCGAATTACAAGTATCGGTACGTGGTGATGCCGATGCGGATCTGAAGAACAGGCGGCGGGAAGCAGAAGGCAGAAAGCAGGCGGCAGGCGGCAGGCGGCAGGAAGCAGAAGGCAACAAGGACTGAGCATTACACATGGCAACTAAAGAAGTGAGTCCCCTAGAAGTAAAAGCGGCGAGCAAGGTGGAAGTTTACGATTCCAGTAGCATCAAGGTGCTGGAAGGCCTGGAGGCGGTGCGGCTGCGCCCGGCGATGTATATCGGTTCCGTTACCGAGAACGGCCTGCATCACCTCGTATACGAAGTGGTTGACAATTCGGTGGACGAAGCTCTAGCCGGGTTCTGCGACACCGTCAACGTCACTATCCACATCGATAATTCCTTGACCGTCGTGGACAACGGCCGCGGGATTCCCGTAGACCTGCATGAGGAAGAGGGCATCTCCGCCGCGGAAGTGGTGATGACCAAGCTGCACGCGGGCGGGAAGTTCGATTCCAAAAGCTACAAAGTATCGGGCGGATTGCACGGCGTGGGCGNNGAAGTGTTGCAGCTCGAGATCTGGCGCGATGGCTACACCTGGGAGCAGGAGTATAAGAAGGGCGTTCCCACGGCGCCTCTGGCCAGGGCCGGCACCGCCAAAAAGAAAACCGGGACCAAAATCACCTTCAAGCCGGACGCCACCATCATGACCGCGCTTGAGTTCAATTACGACACCTTGGCGCAGCGCCTGCGCGAGCTCGCCTTCTTGAACAAGGGCCTCACCATCACACTGATGGACGAGCGTGTGGACCCGGTGAAACAGGGCGAGTTTCATTACAGCGGCGGCATCGCCGAGTTTATCCGGCATCTGAATCGCGGCAAGTCCGTGCTGCACGAAAAGCCGATTTACTTCGAGGGCGAGCGCGAGTTGAATGGCGGCCTTCTATCCATGGAAGTGGCGCTGCAATACAACGACGGCTACTCGGAAAACGTATTCAGCTTTGCGAATAACATCAACACCGTGGATGGCGGATCGCACTTGAGCGGCTTCCGCAGCGCGCTGACTCGGACCATCAATTTCTACGGGCAGCAGGCCGGGCTGTTCAAGGACGTGAAGGAAAACCTCACTGGCGACGACGTGCGCGAAGGGTTGACCGCGGTGGTGAGCGTGAAGCTGCCGCAGCCTCAGTTCGAAGGGCAGACCAAGGGCAAGCTGAACAGCGATATTCAGGGATTCGTGGTCCAGTTCGTGAATGAGAAGCTGGGTGAATATTTCGACAAGAACCCGGCCGTGATGCGCAAAATCGTCGGTAAGGCGATTGATGCGGCGCGCGCGCGTGAGGCCGCCCGCAAGGCTCGCGATCTGACGCGGCGCAAAGGCGCGCTCGATTCGGGCGGTCTGCCGGGCAAGCTTTCGGATTGCCAGGAGAAAGATCCGGACCGTTGCGAGCTGTTCCTGGTTGAGGGCGAGTCGGCCGGTGGCACCGCCAAGTCCGGACGCGACCGGCGCTATCAGGCCATTCTGCCTCTCAAAGGCAAAATCCTGAATGTGGAGAAGGCCCGCTACGACAAAATGCTGGGGCATGAAGAAATCCGCTCCATGATCACGGCCATCGGAACCGGCATCGGCTTGACGGATTTCGACGTCACCAAGCTCCGTTACCACAAGATCATCATCATGACNNTCGCACATCCGCACGCTGCTGCTGACGTTTTTCTTCCGGCACATGCAGGAGCTCATCAAGCGCGGCAACGTGTTCGTCGCGCAGCCGCCGCTGTACCGAATCAAGAAGGGCAAGTCGGAAAAGTACATCAAGGACGACAAGGAGTTTACGCGCGAGATTCTGCGGCGCGCCACCGAGAATTTGGCGGTGGAAACCAAAGCCGGCACGCGTTTGGAAGGCACCGAGCTGCGCAGCTTCCTGATGTCGCTGGATGAATATCAGCAGATGTTCCGGCGCGTGGAGCGGAAGATGCGCGATGCACGCGTGGTGGAGATTTTGGCCAATGTCGATTACAAGTTGGATACCAAGGCCGACTTCCATGAGAAGGCCAACCTGGAGCCGGTGGTGGAGGCGCTAAAGGTGACCAAAGTGGAAGCCAAGCTGGAGCGCGAAGAAGAACACGAAGCGTGGAAGGTGGAATATCTGGATCCCACCAAAGGAACGCGCACCATCGGCCAGGACCTGGTGTTGCAACCCGAGTATCGCAGGATGCGGACCATCGCCCGCCAGGTGGCCAAATACAATCAGCCGCCGTTCGCGGTAATTCGCGAAACGAAGCAGGAGTCGCAGCCCGGCTGGCGCGAGCTGCTGGAGCATGTGAAGAGCGAAGGCATGCGCGAGGTTTCCATCAACCGCTACAAAGGCCTGGGCGAGATGAACGCGGAACAACTGTGGTCGACCACGATGAACGCCGAAACTCGCACGCTGCTCAAAGTGGATTTGCAGGATCTGGCGGAGACCGAAAATATCTTTTCAACGCTGATGGGTGAGGATGTGGAGAGCCGGCGCAAGTTTATCGAAGAGAACGCGCTGGATGTGCGAAATCTGGATGTCTAGGCCGGGGAAGACAGGTCCAGGATAACGTTGATCCGTGGCTCGTAAAAGCGGGCGCCTGAAGCAATCGCGTTCGACTCGGGTAGATGCAGATTCGGATGGATCTTCAATTCGACTTCCGCCTTCATGAGGATCGTTCAGGTCTGGCAGGAACTCAGTACTTCGAATTCGCCCCGGGTAGATACAGGAAACCTTGGGCCCCGGGGTCTAGGTACATCCACGAGTACACTTTTTCGCTAGTCGAAGGGGTACTTGAGAGTCGGGTTCCAGGTTACGATCACTTCGCCTTCGTCGAAGTCCCACGGCCAATGTGGCTGCCGATTCTCCGAGACCTCGCTGTTCTACGCGCCGCGTTGGATGACTCCGCTACAGGCGCGAGGGTCACTCTACCGTACGGGTTCACGTTGAACGTACAAGCCGCCTTCGAAGAAGCTTTGGAGACTAACCAGCGCGCTCTGTCCGCGCTCCTCGTCGATTTGGAATCCTGGCTTCATCGGACCCTGGCGGATCACGACGTAGTCAGCGTACTTGGTCTCTAGCTGCTTCAGTCCTTGCTGTCTCGTTTATTGGGGTTCCGGAGGGGTCACTGCCAGTATTGGGACGACAGCAGGATAGCTAACGTCTGCCCTCGCTAATTGCGTCCCTGACTTCCTTGTCAGTTAGCGGCTTGAAGCCTCGCCGTTGTCCGATCTCTTGTTGAAGAGCACGGAGGTCCCGGACCGCCCTCCGGACCTTAACGAGACGCGCCTCCTCAGCAGTTTTTGCGCCTGGGTTGGATTTGTGACGCATTTAAGACTAACCCAGATTCGCAATCACCGCATCTGTGAACTCGCGCGTGGATGCGCTGCCGCCTACATCCGGAGGCAGGCGTTTCCCCTCCGCGTAGGTTCGTTCGACGGCGCCTCGAAGCCGCCGCGCAGCATCCAACTCGCCCAGGTGGATCAGCATCAGCACCGACGAAAGAATCAGGGCCGTTGGATTGGCGATGCCTTTTCCCGCGATGTCCGGCGCGCTGCCGTGGACTGCTTCGAAAACTGCGTCGCGATCGCCCATGTTCGCGCCCGGGACCACGCCTAATCCGCCTACCAGACCTGCCGCGAGGTCCGAAACAATGTCGCCATACAAATTGGGTAGCAGCAGGATGTCGAAAGTCTCAGGCCGAATCACGAGCTGCATGGACGCGTTGTCCACGATCAGCTCTTTGTATTCGATCTCTGGAAAGTTGGCGGCCACCTCCCGGCAACAGCGCAGAAACAAGCCGTCGGCCAGCTTCATGATGTTGGCCTTGTGAATCGCCGCTACCCGCTTGCGGCCGGTTTTCCTCGCGAAGTCGAACGCGTACTCAGCAATGCGAATGGACGCCGTGCGCGTGATCACCTTGAGGCTGGTCACTACATCTTTCACCACCTCATGCTCCAGGCCCGAGTACAGATCCTCGGTATTCTCGCGAAAGATCACCATGTCGATGGTCACATCGTCGAAGCGCGTCTTCAGGCCGGGTAGCGAATGGACCGGTCGCACGTTGGCATACAAATCGAATTGTTTGCGCAGCGCGACGTTGACGCTCGGGAAACCGCCGCCAATAGGCGTGGTCACTGGACCCTTCAGGCCCACGTGCGTCCGCTCGATGGATTCAATCACGTGCGGCGGCAACACCTGCCCCGCTTTCACAATGATGCTGGCATTCAGATCGGCGCGCTGCCAGTCAATGGAGACGCCCGTCGCATTCACTGCGCGGACTGCTGCCTCGGCCACTTCCGGGCCAATGCCGTCCCCTGGGATTAACGTAACTGGATAAGACACGATTACCATTGTAGAGAATGGCTCTCATCAAACGTGCACTCATCAGCGTGACTGACAAAACCGGTATTGTGGAATTCGCCGCCGGCCTTCGAGATCTGGGCGTGGACATTATTTCCACGGGAGGCACCGCGCGAGCGCTACATGAAGGCGGTGTAGCGGTGCGCGAAGTATCTGAGGTAACGGGATTCCCCGAGATGCTGGACGGACGGCTGAAGACTATCAATCCTCGAATCGCCGGCGGCGTCCTGGCCATGCGCGCGAACCCGGAACATATGCGGTCGTTGGAAGAGCACAAGATTCCAGCCATCGACATGGTGGTGGTGAATCTCTATGCGTTTGAAAAAGTCGCGTCCAAACAAGGCGCCAGCATGCACGAGCTGATTGAGAATATCGACATCGGCGGCCCCACGCTAATCCGCGCGGCCGCGAAGAATTATCAGGATGTCGCGGTGGTGGCATCGCCTGAGGATTACGCCGCGATCCTGCAGGAGCTGCATGAACGCAAAGGCGAATTGTCGGAGCCCACGTTGTGGCGTCTGGCGCAGAAGGCTTTCGCTCTCACGGCGGCTTACGATCGGGCTATCAGCACACGTCTTTCTCGCGTAGGCGCCGAAGAAGAGCGTGGCTTGCCGGCGTTCCTGGATATTCGTGCGCCGCGCGCACTGGATCTGCGCTACGGCGAGAATCCGCACCAATCCGCCGCGCTGTACACTAACCGGCGCGGCGGCATTGCGGGGGCTGAGCAGTTGCAGGGCAAGGAGCTTTCCTACAACAACCTCGTGGATCTGGACGCCGCCTGGCAACTGATTCAGGAATTCCACCAGCCCGCCTCGGCCATCATCAAACACACCAATCCGTGCGGATGCGCGGAGGCGGACACGCTGTCTGAAAGCTATCGGCGGGCATTTGAAGCCGATCCTGTGTCGGCGTACGGTGGCGTGCTGGCGTTCAATCGAACATTAGACGAAGAAACCGCACGCGAGATTGCGAAGACGTTCATTGAGGCCATCGCCGCGCCGGATTACGAACCTGGAGTTCGCACCGTATTAGGCGGGAAGAAGAATCTGCGGATGCTGAAAGTGGATCCCGCGCCTGCTGATGAGCCGGTGGTGAAATCCATCAGCGGCGGATATCTGGTGCAGACCGCGGACACGCACCGTCTTGACCGCGCCGACTGCCAGGTGAAGACCGAGCGTGCGCCCACTGAGGAGGAATGGCACGCGCTGCTATTTGGCTGGAAAGTGTGCAAGCACGTAAAGTCGAACGCTATCGTGTATGCGCGCGCCGGCCAGGCCATCAGTGTGGGCGCGGGTCAAATGAGCCGCGTGGATTCGGTGAAGGTGGGCGCGATGAAAGCGGTGCTGCCGTTGCAAGGCACCGTGCTTGCATCGGATGCATTTTTCCCGTTCCCGGATGGAGTGGAGGAAGCAGCTAAACACGGCATCACGGCAGTAATCCAGCCAGGGGGCTCGGTGCGCGATGACGACGTGGTGGCCGCGGCTAACAAACTGGGATTAGCGATGGTGTTTACCGGAGTTCGCCATTTCCGCCACTAAAATCGCGGGGCGTGCCTCTGCCGACAGCATACAACGCGCTAAATCACGCTAATATAGGTACGCCACCCGCTAACACGGTTCACAAACCCGCCCCAGCCCACATTTTGGGTCGCGACGTTTGGCCGGCAAGGAACGCCGTCTGGCTTCCCGGTCGTGAGCCCGCTCAATGAAACAGCGCGCCAGGTGCAGTTGGCTGTCCAGCTAACGTTCTAATTCGGATCAAGGCCGAAGGGAGCCACTGTGCTTAGGAAACGCTTCTGCCAAATTATCATTGGAGTCACGATTGCGGGTTTTTGGAGTGCTCCTGCCCTGCTCGCGCAACTTCAATGCACTGCAAATGTCGGTGTCCCATCGATAGCTCGGTCGGAGGGTCTCGCCGAAGAAGTGGCGGATTTACTCGTTACTTGCACCGGAGGAACACCTACCACGACTGGTGCGCCGGTACCGGCGGTGAACATCTCGATATCCCTCGACATAGGTGTCACCAGCCGCATCAATGGCTCCAACGCCACGGAATCGCTGTTACTCATCGATGAGCCGGCGCCTTCGAGTCAACTGGTTTGTACACCGGGCCCTTGCGCTATCACGGGCACCGGCACAGGCTCCGGTGTTTACGACGGATCGACGGGACGGCCGACCATATTCATCGGAACCTTGCTGAACGACATTACCATAGGGTTCTCAAACGTGCCGTTGGATCCTCCAGGCTCGGGTACCCGTATTCTCCGCATCAGCAACGTGCGCGCCGGCGTGGCTCTGTTCCAGCTCGCCCCCGATGCTCCCCCGGGGGTCACGCTGGACATCCAGGTGGGGGCGGTACCCATCAACAACCCGACTCAGACCGCGGCCTTCATGCAACCCGGCCTGAGTGTGGGCGCCATCACTGCCCCGTCACTGCCATGCGGCAGCAACAATGCTGTGGTGAACGCCAACACATCACCCGATTTTAGTCTTAACTTCTCGGAGGGCTTCGCATCCGCCTTTAAAGTGCAAGCCGGGGCTACCCAGAATCAGCCGGGTGGTCCTTACAATTCGGAGACGGGATTTTACAACGCCGCGTTGACTGGTATTCCTGTTTCTTCGCTCGCGGATTCTGGAACCCGGCTTCGTGCAACGTTCAACAATGTTCCCGCCGGTGTCTCGATTTATGTCTCCACCACCCAAAACAATTCGTCATCCGCGTCTTTGCAAGCTGCGCTGACAAGTGCGGAAACCGGTCCTTTCTCAGCGGTCGTCCCCACTGTAGGAAACTATGCCCAAATCCCGATCACCAACGGTTCGGGCATCGCCGTTTGGGAGATTATCATGACAGATCCAAACTCAATCGAGCAGGCCAACTTTGGGGTGGTAGTATCGTATGGCACGCCCGTAGGCGCCGCTACCGCGACAGTCAACAGCAACCTAGCGCCTGTTTCGACAACACCATTCGTGCTCAGCTCCGGACCCGCCCCCCGCTTTGTAGACATCTCCGTGCCTCAAACAGCGTTCGCCATTGCAGGTTGTCCGACCCAAACCATCTACCCTCAGCCACCGCTACCTGACGCCGAGGTTGGGCAAGCCTATTCAATCACCTTCGCCGTAGTTCCAATGTCTCAGGTCCAGTGGGGCGTTGCACAAGGAGCCTTACCGCCCGGGCAAACGCTCTCTCCACTATCCGGACTTCTCAGCGGCATTCCGGTGACGTCAGGCCAGTACACCTTCACCATTCAGGCGCAGAATTCAGGTGGGGGCGGCGAGACTCAGTCGACGTATACGTTGAACGTCTTGCAGGCGTTGATGATCACGCCGCCGCCACCGTTACCGGTAGGCATCGTCGGCCAACCGTACACTCCGGTCACTTTCAGGCCAAGCGGCGGCAGACCACCATACCATTTCTCGTCAAACCCGGCCACGGTTCCTCCCGGTTTCACCTTGGATGCTTTCGGCGACCTGACTGGCGTACCTTCTCAGCCGGGGAACTTCACTTTCAGCCTGACCGTGACTGACGGCGCGGGCTACCAACTGACTGAATCGTACCCTTTGACTGTCGTCAATCCGCTAACGATCACCACGGCGTCGCCGTTGACGAGCGGAACCATCGGAGTCGCGTACTCGCAGCCGGTCCAGGCAGCGGGAGGAGCACCTCCCTACACTTTCGCAATTGTAGGAACGCCGCCCCCCGGACTGGTTCTGTCGCCGAGCGGCATGCTCAGTGGAGTTCCAACCATGCTAGGCACCTTCAACTTCGAGGTCCAAGTGACCGATAGCCTGCAGCTCACGATTTCTCAGAAATTCCAAGTCCTGATTGCGATGGTGCCGTCTGTGCAGGTGTCAACAACCAGCCTCACGTTCGGCGGAGATGCAGGCGGCGAGCCTCCCGCGCCGCAGATCGTTACCATCACGTCTGCCAGTCTCACGCCAGTGAACTTCAGCGCGCTTGTGGACGCAAGGCAGGACTCGACCACAGCGCCTGCATGGATAAAAGTGTCGCTGGCAAACGGTACAGCGCCGGCAGCGCTAACCGTGTCGGTGGATCCGGGCACGCTCGCGGCGAACACCTATCGCGCGCGCATCCGGCTTACCATTCCGAACAATTCCACGCCGCCGGTGGATATTGGTGTGACGTTCGTAGTAGCCGCCGCCGGACCGCAACTTGGGCTTACAACTGCTTTCCTGCGCTTCGCGGCGCGTTCGCAGTCTCCGGGCAGCATCGACCAATTCATCGTGGTGCGGAACGTGGGCGGCTCCGGGACAGTCAACTTCTCGGCATCGGCGCCGAGTCCTATTAGTTGGCTGGACAGCATCAGCCCCGCCACCGGGAGCGCCACCCCCGGCAATCCGGTGCTCGTGCGGGTTCGAATTAACACGCAAGGTCTGGACGTGGGAGGTTATAAGGGATCGATCTTGTTCACCTCTGGGACCAGTACGGCCACCGTCACGCTTAGTCTCTTTGTCGCGGACACCGGCGCTGCGATGGCCCTCAGCCAAACTGGTCTCTTATTCGAAGGCAATCAAGGACAAGGAATCGCGACCGTGCGGACCATCCGGGTGTCGGATGTGGGAGATCCAAACTCCACGGTGAACTTCACTGCCAAGATGATTGCTATCCCCGGAGCCAGCGATGCCGCAAATTGGCTGACGGTAACGCCCAACAGCGGGACCGCAACAGCGGCCAACCCCGGTGCGATTCAGTTTAGCGTAAATGCACAATCGCAGAGCTTGGCTGCAGGTGTATATTACGCGCTGGTGAGCATCGCGGATTCGCAATCGCTCAATTCGCCTGAGTTTGTGACGGTGGTCCTGGATCTTGGAGCTGCGAATAATGCTGTACAGCCGGACCCGGTACCGCAGGGACTGGCTTTTATCGCCCCAACTTCAGCGGCACAAACCGTCACTGTTTACGCGAGCAGTTCGATTCCGGTCCCGTTCAGCACATCGGCAGTTACCAACGACGGCGGGACATGGTTGACCGTTTCTCCTGGGAGCGGCCTCGCGAGCACGGCGAGTCCTGGCACGGTCACGGTTTCAGCCAATTCATCCGGCCTCCAGGCAGGGAGCTACACCGGATTTGCGAACATCGCGATCGGGGCCGAGGTCCGTGGCGTGATCGTTACGTTGATCGTGCCTCCGGACGCTAGTCCGTCGGCAGTTCGCGCGGCAACGGCCGCGGCCACCTGTCCATCGCGCGTGATCTTAGCACCCATGCAGCTGGCCGACTATTTCGCGAGTCCGGTGTCCTATCCGGCCACTCTATCCGTCAGCATGTACGATGATTGCGGGAAGCCGATCGCGAACGGCTCAGTGACCGCCAGCTTCTCAAACGGCGACGCCGAGATGTTTCTGCCGGGGGACGGCCTTGGAAATTACTCCGCAACCTGGGTGCCGAGCTTTCCCACGGCGCAGGTGACCGTCACATACGATGGCATGGCAGGCACGCTCGAACCCTACTCGGTCTCTATCACGGGCGGCTTAACGGCGAATGGTGGGCCCGTGCTCAACGCCAACGGTGTGGTGCATAATTTCTATCCCGCGGCCGCATTATCGCCGGGCTTAATCGCGCAGGTATATGGCTCCGGATTGGCGTCCGCGCCCGCTTCGCCCCAGACCCTTCCGTTGCCGGACATGTTCAATGGAAGCGGCATCATTATTTCCGGAGAACTAGTTCCGCTGTATTTCATCAGTGGCACACAGGTGAACATCGAGATTCCTGCTGAATTGACGCCGCTCCGGCAATATAACATCCTGGCGATCGTGAACGGCGCGGCAACAGTACAGCAGCAGATTGATGTGAATCCGCTTCAGGCTGGAATCGCGGCGGATACGCACGGTCAAACCATAGCGCAACATGCCGATTACAGCTACGCGACTACGGCGGCTCCGGCAAAACCGGGAGAAGTGATCATTATTTACCTGGCGGGAATGGGTGCAACCAATCCGCCGGTGGCCTCCGGCCACGCCTCTCCGTCTCCTCCCGCGGTCTTGCCGGCGGCGCCCGTGGTTACGGTGGGCGGCGAGAAAGCGGACGTGTTGTTTTTCGGCTTGACGCCCGGGGACGTGGGCCTGTACCAGATCAATCTGCGGGTTCCCTCCGACACACCATCCGGATCGGCGCCGCTGGTTGTGTCACAAAACGGGATCGCCGGCAACACGACGATGCTGATCGTCGGTACCAATTAGTGGGCTGTCCGCTCTGAATCTTTACTACTGCCGTGCGAACGCATGGTGCACAGACGGTCCATTAGTGAGCTCGGCCAGGTTGGCGCCAATTAGACCTGGCACGCTTGACGCAGTGTTACTCTCCGTAGTGGAACAAGGAGAGCAACCATGAGAGTCACCGCAGTAGTGCTGGCCGCTGTCTGTTTGACGGCATGCAGCTACAAATCTCCCAATGCTGGCCACGAAATTGTGCTCATTGAAAAGCCGATCATCTTCGGCCACGGAGGAGTTGATCCCGAGCCGGTCAGGACCGGCCTGACGATTACCGCTTGGACCACAGAAGGCGTGGACGTTTCTATGCAGCCGATGAAGTTCGACGCAGAGTTGCCCGACACAATGACCTCTGACGGCGTCCCGATTACCTTCCACGCGATCATGGTTGTGCAGGTAACGGACTCCGTCAGCCTGATTAAAAACTTCGGACCGGATTGGTATGGGAATAACGTTGAGGAGCAGTTCAAGACCATGGTCCGCCAGGCCGTCCGCAAGCACGGGATGAACGAAACAGCGATCAGCACAATCGCGCTCGACAGCATCGATGCTGAGATCCGCGACAACCTGATAGCGTTCTTCAAGGACAAGAGCCTGCCTGTGAAGCTCATCACCATGACTGTCGGCAAGGCTAATCCGCCGGACGCGATCAAGCATCAACGAATTGAGACGGCTGCGCAGGAGCAGCGCATCCAAACGGAAAAGCAGACCAAGCTCGCGGAAGACCAGCGCAAGATGGCGGAACAAAGCCGGGCTGACGCAGACAATGCCTACCGGGAATCCATGCATTTATCACCCGAGCAGTTTATTCAGTTGGAGGCGATCAAGATGCAAGCGAAGGTGTGCGGACCAGAGGGTAAAGCTACTTGCACTTTCATTCAGAACGGTGGAGCTACGCCGGTGTACAATCTAGGCAAATAAACGGCTCGTTACTACCGCCGTGCGTCGCCAGGAGTGGCAACGCGGCACGCAAAAGTGCGTGCGCTACGCGTGGCGCGAACACTCATGTTTGCCGCGTTCGCACTCATGCGAACGCAATGGAACCCACTAATTCAATACTTTCAATTCACGCGTGCCCTGCAAATTGTAATAGTCCTTCAGCCGGCGTGCCGCGGATTGGCCAATCACTTTGGCAAGTTCGCGCTCACTCGCCTCGCGAACGCGCTCCAAACTGCCGAACTCGCGCAGTAATTTCGCGATGGTCTTCTCGCCGATCCCTTCCACCAGCTCCAGCTCCGATGTGAGCCGGGCCGCGCTCCGTCGAGTGCGGTGAAATGTTACGGCGAACCGGTGCGCCTCGTCCCGCACCTTCTGGATCAAGTGCAGCACCGGCGAATGATGATCCAGTTGAATCGGCTCGCTCTCCTGACCATACACGTAGATGATCTCTTCGCGCTTTGCGATGGACGCCACCGGCTGATTGATGATGCCGATGCTTTCGAGAGCCTCCACTGCCGCGTGCAATTGCCCCAGGCCACCGTCGATCAGTACGAGGCTCGGAAACGGTTTGTTCTCCTGTTGCAGTCGCGAATAGCGGCGCGTCACCACTTCCCGCATGGAAGCGAAATCGTCGTTTCCAATCACCGTGCGTATAATAAATTTGCGATAATCGGCCTTCTTCATGCGGCCGTTTTCCCAAACCACCATGCTGGCCACTTTGTCCGTTCCCTGAATGTGCGAAATGTCGAAGCATTCGATGCGCTTGGGTAGCTCCGGTAAACCCAGAGCGTCCTGCAACCCCTCCTGGATCACTTTCTGCGATGGCTCCATCACGCGGAAACGTTGGTGGAAAGCGTGCTTTGAGTTTGTTTCAACGAGGCCAAGCAGAGCCTTCTTCTGACCGCGCTGCGGAGTGTGGATCTCCACCTTCCGTCCTCGCTTCTCCGACAGTAGTTCTTCCAGCACTTCGCGATCTTCGAAGTCCACAGGAACGTGGATGCGGCTGGGGATGTACTGCTGATCGAGATAAAGCTGCTTGAGGAGCGACGAAAAGAATTCGGCCGGTTGGAAATCGAAGATGTCCTCCCAGAAATATTCGCGGCGATCCACTACGCGTCCGTTCCGCAGATGAAACAGGTTCGCCGCTACCATGGGCGGCTCGGCATAGAAACCGAAGATGTCGATGTTCTCGCCTTCGGCCGCGGCGATCTTCTGCTTCTCTTCCATTTCCTCCACGGTTGAGACCAGATCGCGCAGCGCCGCGGCCTCTTCAAAACGCGTGGACTCTGCAGCCAGGTGCATCCTGCGCTCCAAGCCGCCGGCCAGATCCTTCAACCGGCCTTCCAGGAACATGCGCACATCGCGCACTGCGGCCGCATATTGCTCATCGGTGGTCAGCCCCTGGACGCACGGCCCCAGACAGCGATGGATGTGAAATTCAAGACACGGATGCGTGTGGGTGCGCGTGAAATCCACTTTGCAGGAAGGGATTTTGAAGTGCCGATGAATGAAACTGACCAGGCGATGCGCCAGGTTGCCGGGGAAGTAGGGTCCGTAGTAACTGGCGCCGTCTTTCAGCAACCGGCGTGTGACGTAAACGCGCGGATATTTCTCGTTGGTCAGTTTAATGTACGGATAAGTCTTGTCATCCCGCAGCAGAATGTTGAAGCGCGGCTTCCACTGCTTGATGAGGTTGTTTTCGAGCGCCAGTGCTTCCTTGTTGTTGTCAACCAGGATGTATTCGATATCGCGCGCCTCCGCCATCAGCGTGCCGGTCTTCGAGTCGGCCAGCCGCTCATCCGCAAAATAATTGCGAACGCGGGCCCGGAGATTCTTGGCCTTGCCGACGTAGATGACGTCGCCGTGCGCGTCTTTGTAGAGGTAGACTCCCGGCAACAGAGGCAGTTGGGAAGCTTTCTCGCGCAGGTCCATCGGGGTCCACTTCTATTGTCGCAGGCAGGTTGGTGGCTGGTATCATTTCGGCATGTTGGTTAGAACCCAGTACGTCGATATTCCCGCCGGCCCGGCTCCCATGCGGATGTTCGTGGCGTCGCCCGAAGGGGACGAGAAGCATCCGGGAATCCTGTGTTATTCGGATATCTTTCAACTCACCGGACCGATGCTGCGGGTTTGTACACGCTTGGCGGGATATGGATTCGTAATCGCTGCGCCCGAGATTTATCATCGTATCGAGCCGCTGGGGGCAGCGATCCCGTTCGACGATGCAGGCCGGACGCGCGGGTTGGAAGATGCCGCCAAAACGCCCGTCGCACATTTTGATGAAGACCGGCGCGCGGCCCTGGACTATCTCGCACTGCATCCAAATGTCGCGCATGGCCAGCTCGGCGCAATGGGTTTTTGTATCGGAGGTCACCTGGCCTTTCGCGCGGCATTAGAACAGGACGTTCGCGCTACGGTCTGTTTCTATGGCACGGGAATCCACGACGGCAAGCTGGGCCTGGATCTTGACGCCGGTTCGCTCGCTCGCGCCGGAGAGATCCGCGGCAAGTTGCTAATGGTGTTCGGTGCGCAGGATCCGCATGTGCCGGCCGAGGGCCGCGAGATCATCGACCGCAAGCTCGGTGCATCCGGCGTCGATTATTCCATCCAGCTTTATCCCGCCGAGCACGCCTTCATGCGCGATGAAGGCCCGCGCTACGATCCCGAGGCTACCGATCAAGCCTTCGCCGCTATGATCGCCTTCTTCCGCGAGGTTTTCGGGTAACGTGGCCCAATTTCACTTAGTTTTCCCAATGCTGAGGATCCAGACGCAATCGTGGGGCAGACCCCCTGGTCTGAACGGGCCCCCCAGGACCCGCCCCCTCGCCAGTTGAAATCAGTTTCCTCCAAACCCAGCAGGCCGACGAGGGCGTCGGCTGCGGTCCAGGGGGACCGCCCCACTAAGAATGCAAATTGAGCAATCTTGGGAACCAAGTTACATTGGCCTTCTTACACGTTTCAGACCCAGTTATAATCGACTTATGCGACGCGTCTCGCTGCTGGCGCTTTCTCTGGCAGGCGCTCTGTGCGCCCAGGAACCCAAGAAGCCACCTGAGCAACAACCTAAGGAACAACAGGACCAGCAGCCTCCCGAAGAAGACGAGAGCCTCAAGCCCAAAGAATACAGCTTCAACCCGCTCGAAGCCGAACACGATCTCCAGATCGGCACCTACTATTTTAAGAAAGGCAACTTAAAGGCCGCCATGAACCGGTTTCGCGAGGCCACGCGCTGGAATCCGAACTATGCGGAGGCTTTCCTGAGGCTCGGTGATACCGAAGAGAAGTTGAAAGACAAGCAGGCGGCGCGAGAAGCCTATACCAAATATCTGGAACTGTCGCCGGACGGCAAGGAAGCTGAGTCCGTCAAGAAGAAGCTAGCCGGCAAGCGGTAGGTGTTTGCGTTTCCGATTCTCTTCCTGCTTTTTCATCACGCCCACCACTGTGCGGACGCCGTCCCGCCAATTCGGAAACAGGTCCACGTATTGAATCTTCCGTGAGATGTCTCGCGGGACCACGCAGCGATCCAGGCGAACCGGAATGAAGAAGATCTCGTCCAGTGG
The DNA here is from genome assembly GCA_003166875.1 of Bryobacterales bacterium. Taxonomy (GTDB): domain Bacteria; phylum Acidobacteriota; class Terriglobia; order Bryobacterales; family Bryobacteraceae; genus Palsa-89. The sequence continues at coordinate 33,069 of PMUN01000191.1, forward strand.
AACTTGCGCGGCGCAATTCAGCGCGAACCGGAGTTCGCTGTGGAATGTGCCCCGCTTGCAGGTGGACCGTTGGGAAAAGCAAGCCACGAAGAAGTTGGATGCTTGAATGGCGGTCTCAATCGCTCTCGGCCAGTTCTGCCCGGGCAGCAGCTTTCTGCGGTCCAGCCAGGGACGAAAGCCGCGCTGTTCGAAGGCCGCATACAATTTTTTGGCAGCCGCCAGATCCTCCTCGACATAGGCGATAAAGACGCGCGACTTGGTTTGCGCTATGAATCGAAAGCCCTGGTTGCGGCCCGGCAGAAAGGTGCCCAGTCCGTCGATCTCCACCTCGGTACCATGCTCCAGTGCGTGTCTGACGATCCGGGCGACGCGGCGCCTGAGACTGGAGACCTGTTTGCTCACCGGGATTCCTTTTTAGGCTTTGGCGGAGGAGCGACAGGTGGCGGGTCCGGATCGAACTGAAAATCCTGATTGCGGCCCGGACGAAAAGTTCCCAGTCCCGGCAGCGAGGCACTCTGTCCTTTGCGCATGCGTTTCTGGAGATCGCCCAGTATGCGATCCACCTGATCGGCTGCGGCGCCAGCGGTCATGCGGGACTCCTTGGCCAGCCGCCGTGCCACCTGTTCCTTCTTCATGCCGACTAAATCATAATGCACAGCGTACGTTTTTCTGCTCTCGCGCACCTACTCCGTTCACGGCAACTTGCGTGTTATCCATAAGATACATGAGTCACACCAATTTCGGCTGTGGCGTGACTCGTGTTACGAATGAAACTTTTTTAATAGCGGCTTAAGGTGAAGTTCATGTGCGGCTGCAATGATCGTGACTGAAGAGCGCAATCTACTTCCCAAAACTTTAAGGAGACCTCAATGAAGAAACTGATGACTTTGATGCTAGGCCTGTCGATGTTGGTAGGCGCCACTGCTATGTTCGCCCAGACGCCGGCCGACACCACCACCAAGACCAAGAAGGCCAAGAAAGCAAAGAAGCCAAAGCCGACCACGACCACCAAGAGCTAACTTGGTCTGACAATTTTTGTCGCGCTTTCATCGCGCATGGGCCCCCTGTAAAACGTGGCCCATGCGCGATAAGTTTTTTTGGAGGTCCGTCCGTTGCTATGAAGCAGATTTAACAGCAGCTTCAGGGCCTGTTCATGTGCGCCTGTCATCCTGACACTGGAGCCAGGCATATGGCTTCAGAAACTTAAGGAGACCACAAATGAAAAACCTGATGAGTTTGATGCTTGGCCTGTCGTTGCTGGTAGGCGCCACCGCGATGTTCGCGCAGAGTACGCCGGCCGACACCACCACCAAAACCACTAAGAAGGCCAAGAAAGCCAAAAAGGCAAAGCCGACAACCACCGACAAAACCACCAAGAGCTAAACCAGCTGCTATCGTTGGAAATTTCTTCGTCGCGCATGAGGTTCTTATATAGGAGCCTTGTGCGCGATTAGTTTTTTGCTGTCCCGGAGTGTCGTTTGGCCCAATCCCAATAGACCACGCAACCGGAAACCTCTTCCCATTGTGAGTAAAGTTCGGTCAAGTGAAGCGCTTCCACACGTTCGTCGTCATCGTCACAAGTCTCCACGGTGCTGTATTTCCCCATCTTCACTTGTTTTTCTAAGTCACTTCGCGGCAGGACGTGCAAAGCGGCCGCCAAATCCGGCGCAAGGTTGTTGAGTTTGTGAGAGTCTTCGAGTTCCATACCGGACGGAGGCGCGCGCTTTAGCAGGAAATAGACAAATTCGTCGGCCAGCAACGATTGGTCCGGAGGCGTCACTTCCTTCACCTTCTGGGCAACTTGCTGGAAATCGTGCCAGTTCATGTTGTCGCGTCTGTCGTAAATCGCTTTTGCGACTCCTAGAGAGAGCAGCACCGCGAGAAAAATTACCGGCCGCCAGGGCCGCTCCGGCGAAGCCAGCCTGGAACCGATATCGTATAGACCCACCGACGCAAGAATCGCGAAAAAAGGTGCTGTGAAGAGGAAATAGCGCTCGAAGGTGGGGTG
>PMUN01000416.1 GCA_003166875.1 Bryobacterales bacterium
GCGACGCCGATGCCGCCAAACGTTTGTTTCGCAACGCGCTGAGCGATCTATCTCATCCTCAACCCCGCGTCATCAACACGGATCTGGCGCCGATCTACGGTTCGGCCATCGCAGACATAAAGAAGGAAGGGATACTCCGCAGCGGGTGCCGCCACCGACCCGTCCAGTATCTGAACAACATCATCGAGCAAGACCATCGCGCGATCAAACGGCGAGTGAACGCTAAGCAAGGGTTTCGCGAATTCCAGGCTGCGCGACGAACGATTCAGGGCTATGAGGCGATGCACATAATTCGGAAGGGCCAAGTGCGGTGGCTGAGCGGGAGTGGCGTCCGGCGTCAGAATCGGTTCATCAACGAACTCTTCGAAGTGGCTGCCTAAGGTTCCGGGGAACGACGCCCTTTCTTTGAACCCTTGCTCCAATCCGAAACTTGCAACACTACCCGCCAAGCTGTCCACACTGGCTTGCGCCTGTTCGAGCGAGACGCGCGGTTTCAAGCGTCCCATGATCTGAAGCCACCACGAGTTCTTGCTGTCGCGTTCCACATTCATGAACGGCTTGGCCATATGCGTCGCCCATCACCCGTTTGTGCCGGAAGAGCCTTGCAATGGCGAAGGCATGCGGATGTCACCGTGGCTGTATTCTTCAACTTGGAGAGCGGAGTGCCGAAACCGACAGCGAAGTGTACCGTTTAGTCATCATACTCAGTGCTTCCCAACGGCAGCGGTATCGCGCGGGAGCGCTTTGATCGCTGCCTCCACCTCATCGAGCGAGTCTTTGTAATAGCGATTCTTGGGGCCCTGCTCCACCGCCCGATGAATCAATTCTCGCGCGCGTTGCATGTCGTTCCGCGCCGAAGAAGGACGCCCCAGCCCCGGCCTCGATCCGGCCCAAGAACAGAAGAGTTTCCCCGTGGTCGATACTGTTGGGGACTGAGTCGGGGTCCTGTGTTTCCACTTCCTGGTAAATGCGGTCCGCCCGTTGCCCGAAGGAGAGCGCCTGGCGCAGCAAGTGAGGCTACGACTCTCCCTCATACCTCATGCTGCTGCGGCCATGGTTGGTCATGTGACCACGCATCGTCACTTAGATGAAGGGTTGTGTTCTGATTGGGCCGGGGCCGTTGCAGCCCGTGAGTTCTCCTTGTGCAGTGTTTTGTGAGATCGTTCCGCTCCTTATGGCATCGGAGCTAGAAGCAGCTATTCGCTAGTTATAGCCACCCCCGCAACTGCGCGAGCATCGCGCCAAATCTCTGCCTGCACTGCCTGGAACTTGCCCTCGGTGAACTTCACGTCACGCTCATCGAGCGACGCTCCCTGAAGCACAGACGTGGCCGCCTGCGCCGACCGCGCGAGCCCGGCCAAATCAAGGATTGGCATTTCCTTTCCGTGGCGTCTATTCCGCCAGCCACCTTCGCCATCCGCCAGATTGTTTCGAAGTTCTGTTCCACATGGAGAGGCTATCATGCTACCCTCGCGGCAGATGAGCAAAGCCATAGACAACCTTCAGGATGCACAGCAACGCGCAATGGCAGGGCGGCCCAAAGTCGGAGGTTTTCCGTACCTCGCCGAAACACTTCGGCGCGCGGGCGTCACACGCAACCTCTGGTTCCTACCCGCCTGCCAGAGCCTCTACCTTACAAAGGACGGACCCGTTGCAGCCCAGGGAACCCCACTCGTCAGCGGCACGGTCGATGTTCCGCCATTCAACCGGGATGCACTTATTGCCGCGCTCAGGACCGATCAAGCCGGAAACAGCAGCTTTCAGGAGTTCCTTGCGGCCTCGTGGCGCGCAGGCGTTGTGCGCTACGACGTCGACTTTGCGGCTCGTAAAGTGACGTACTACGGTTGCAGCGGCGAGGAATATATCGAGGACTATCCGGCAGTTGATGTGGACTGATACCCTTCGACGCGGTTTCGGTGGCCGAATGAGTTCTCGTCCTACCGGATAATGACCCGTGCCATTACTTGCTTGGGTAACACCGTGAGGGCTGCGACTTGCACGATCCGCACGCAGCCGAATCGACCCACCATGCCATGTAGGCGGTGAAAAAAGTCAGGTGCGAGTCGGGGTTCTGCACGTCGCCGTCACCGCCGAACTCCAAATTGAACGGCGCGCGTGTGATCGTCAGGTGCAGATGGTTCGGGTTTCCGTCCGCCGGTAAGAGATTCTCAGTGAACTGCACCCCATTCCAGCGCGGGCTCGGCGTCTCGTTTTCTCGTGCAATGACCAGACGCGCGCACGCGCTCGGGCGCGCCGGCGGCCAGACGTCGACCTCCAGCGAACCCTCGGCGAATACCGGTGACGCGACGATCTTCGTCACGACCGCCGGGACACCCCCCGTCAGCGCACGCCAGTTCGAGGTCAGCCGTAGTGGCCTGTTCCACGTTGATCCCAGCGTCGGTGCAAAATCGCTGTATTGGAGATAAGAGCTAGCGAGAAGACTGACGGGATGAAGTTCGGCATGCCAGTCGGGATGGCCGCAATCGATGATCCACTGTCCGCGTGCGAGGATGCGATCGCCGGCTTCGGGTCGGTAGCCGACAGGATAGTACCATTGTTCGCCTTCGACGCCGAGCGCGCCGCCAAGATCTATTGCCTGGTTACCTTTCCGATACTCACTGGCGTGTTGTGACTGACAGTCGCCGCCGTTGCGATCGTTCAAAGTTGATTCATCGCGCGCGAGCAGGTGGCGGTAGTTCGCATCGGTTACGATATTAAGTTCCCAATCGGCGCAGAGCTGGCCCTGATCCGCGGTGGAAAGGTCGGGGCAATTCTGGACGGCTTCGTTGTGCGTCATGACATCGGTGTGCACGCCCATGTAATGGCCATCGGGCATGCCGTTGTGATCGCCGCTGTAATCGCCGCCGGATAGGAAAGAGTTGCTGACGGTTCCTTCGGCGTTGAGGAAATTCCTGTTCTGGACGGGGTTCCATTCGGCCATGTCGAAGTCGACACATCCGTCGGAAATGGACGGCTCGTGCTTCATATGCCAATTGCAGACGGCGCCCGATTGCGCGATTTCGGAGTCCGGCTGATCAGCGAGCGGGAAATTCGTCAGGTTCGACGGCGTCCATTGACCGGGCGGAACGCGCGACGGCGAGCAGACTTCGATCCAACGCGGCGCGCTTGTTCGCCAGGAATTTCCCGCGCCGGAACAGTAGCCGGGAAGGAATGTGGAGAGCCATTTGGTCGCATCACGATTGAGTGCCTCCAAGTCGAAGAAACCAATTTGCGCGCGCGGCAAGTCCCACGGCCGGGCCTGCCAATTTTTTTGCGGAGTGCTGTCGAAGGCGAGATCGGCTGGATACCAGAGCGGCGCGGTGGTGGGCGTGAAGGCGAAGTAAATGCAACCGTCGTTGTGCATTTCGGCGGAGTTCAGCGGACGATTACTTTTCGTGGTGCGTTCTCCGCGATGCCCATCCTGGAAGAGTTGGAAATGTTTTATGCCGGTGCCCTGCGCGTCTTTGGTTATCGGCAAACCGACGGGAACTTCCGCGGCGTCAGTTAACAGCTCCGCGACACGCTGGAGTTCCGGGACCGGCGGCGCGACCGGCGTATTGGTAAAGCTAACGGCTTTCTTGCAATCTTCGAGATGAGCGGCATGACGATCGATGATGATAAAGACGGTTGTCTTGTCCTCGTTAACGCACTGGTTGTTGATGCCATCGTCGTGATTCCAATAGCCGTTGTCGCCTATGCCGCCATCATCGACGTAGCCGAGCGCGAGATGCCCGGCTTGCGGAATGATGAAAGACGGGCCGATCCAGTGCAGAATCGACTCGGGGTTGTTGTCGCCGGTGACGCCGACAATCTGCACCGTGCCGTAATATTGTGAATCGAGATGGCCACTGCCGTCATCGGGATTCACGTAGCGTTTCCACGTCGAGCCGAAGCCGCCGCTTTGCACGCAACCGCCTGCGTTCAACGTGACGACATCGCCGGGATTAAAAGTGATGGCGGGATAATCGGTGAGACTGCGATCAACCGAAGGATAATCGATCTTCCACATTTCGTGGCCGGGCGGCGACTCCGTGCAGGTAATGATGTCAGCCCCGTTGGGGTAGTGATCGATCTGTCCAGGCAGGAAACGCGGCGGTGGTGGGGAGGCGCACGGGTTGCCGAACGCGACATGTGAACAGAGGGCGAACGTAAGTAGCAACGCAGCGACCAACGCGCGGACGGGTCGCCGCAAGCTCCTCTTCTGGCCATTTATCATATTCTTTCTTTTTCCCGTTCAGTGGGATTCTCTCGAATTGCAGGTCTGGAGGAGGCGAAGAACCTAGCGGGGAAAAGTCCTCTGCTTGATTCCCATCCTTTTAGCGATGCCGAGGTTTTGAAAAAATCTTCCCGGTCTGTCAACACAATTCGCCGTAAGCGCGAATCGCCGATTCGAGTTCCACAAACGCAGTCAGCTTTGCTTCCACTGGCGCTATTCGCTGGCACTTGCGCGGGCGGGAGCCGTGGCTGAGCTTGATTCATTAGACATCATCGTACCGCATCGTGAGTTTTCGGCAAGCCAGGGTAATTCAGAAACGGCAGCCCTGCGCCACCCAGAATGCCAGTCGGCAATGGCTTCGGCGGTCGAGTCGTCGGGGTCAGCTGTCAGGTACAACACCGGTAAGGGCCCTCCGGTATCGCGGTGGCTGACTTCAACCGGGATTCCAGGTTAGATCTCGTAGTGTGCAACGATGCATTTAATAATGTTTCCGGCTACTTGGGTAATGGCGACGGAACCTTTCAGCAAGCCATCAGTTTTCCACTGGCAGGTCCTCAAAGGGGATTTTCATTGAGTTTTATCGAGCGTCGCGCTCACGTTCGCCGAAGAGCCAGCGGCTACAGTCATAGTTCTCTTCCAAGAGGAAAAATGCGCCTTCTCGATCGCGATTGTGTGGTCGCCCGCAGTGAGTTGCAAGCTGGACGGCGTAGTCCCAACGAATTTACCATCGATAGTAATGTCTGCTCCGTCGGGTTCCGATCGAAACGCAACCGTACCAAATTGCGTTGCGTTTGACTGCATCGCAGCAGGTTCCACGGGCGGCGCTGCCAACGCGAACTCCCGATCGCCATCAATATAGGCGGTGATCTCGGTTCCCTTTGGAATCGTAATATCCTTCCCACGCATGATCAAGAAGAGCGGGGATAGTAACACCGACCCAATAATCACGGTGCCAGTTTTGTCTTCACCTTTTCTCGTCGATGACGCTCGTAAGCGAAGATTGCTGCCGTCCGGCGCTTTGACGTGATCGACCGTAAAGTTCAACTTGCCAGCGCGCCCCATTCGTCTCCGGGGTTCAACCTCTACAACGTGTCCGACCGCCGTTGAGCCTCTCGGAAAAGCAACAACGCCAGCTACCTTGACATCCTCCACAACGTCAAAGTGCACCGGATCATCGACAGCATTGGTCGCGGAACCCAGCTCTTGAGTTAAGGAAAGGCGCAGTGCGGTTCCGTCTGGAATCTTCAACACTGAAGGCGCTTGTGCCATGAGCACGTTTCCCATGCAAATCAGCAGCAGCCCGGTGAGCCTTTTTGTTGGCATGGTTGCGTCCGAAGGAGACGCATCCGATTATGTCACAGTCGTTGGTTCTTTCACCGCCCCGCAAGCGGAACCGGAGCTGACATCTATGAAAATTATTTGCCCTTTCGCGCAAGCCGAGTTTGAAAACCTTTAAATCGATGCTTCAAGAGGGTGGCTGCTCGACATCCGATTGCGTCTAACCCTGGTCTCGGCTTCTAATTGGGCTGCCATTTGCGAGCTGGGCGTTGTGCTTCGACGATGTGAACCGGGGTCTTATGCCCCAACCTCTTGAACTGCGGAATCACTGCCGTTAATGCAGAGGATTTTAAGCAG
>PMUN01000263.1 GCA_003166875.1 Bryobacterales bacterium
GGTCCTTAGCTTGGAGGGCTTGCTGTTCTTGGGCATATCGTTGCCGAACGTCGCGGCAGGATGATCCTGCGGGGGTGGTTGCTGCGCGCACACGAGGCCGGCCGAGGCCAGAAATGCAAGAGAAACAGTGAGCAGCTTTGGAACGTTCATTCAGAGTGACCTTCCCTCTAGGATAGATCAAGGCGCGCTGGTGGTGCTCGGCGCAGCAGGCGAGGAAGCGCGATCAAGGTGCCTCCGTACAGCAGCAGAGACAGGAACAGCGTGACTGGACGGCCTTGGCGAAAATCCTCGGCGAATAGCTTGAGCGATCCGAAGATCATCCAGGGGTAGAGAATCCAAATCAATTCCCTCAGATTCCGGCGAGATCCGAACCAAGCCAGCCCGATTGCAGCCGAGGCGATCAAACCCGTGCGAAGCGTGCTCATGAGCGATGCATCCAAGCCAGTCGCGGTCATCCAACCGGCTATTAGGCCCACCATGCTCCAGCACGCGAGCGCGGCCAGAATGGCTGCCGGCACCCGCTCCATTGAAAGTGGCAATCGGGATCGCCGCAAGCGCAGAACCAGACCGTAAGCAAGCGCGGCTGAGATTGCGCAGACCACCCCGGGGGCGGTCAACGGCGGCGTACCCTGGTAAAAGTCGCCGGTCATGGTCCCGGTCGAGTAGGCGAGCAAGCCGGATGCCGCCGCGGCCGCCACCAGATAGAACGCTCCATGCATCCGAAGCGTGTTGAAACGAGTGTACTCACCGAACGCGGTAGCGGCCAGCCCCAAAATGCACCAAAGCGTAGTCAGGATCATCGTCGGGAAGATCAAGAGGCATCCGAAGGAGACCATCAGAACGCCAAACACAGCGTAAGCGTGAAAGCTGCGGCCCGGTATGGTTTTTATGCCAAAAGCCACTACGTAACCGCACACGCCGACGGCCAGGCAAACCGCGCTCATTGCGACGAGTCCTGATCCATGGGCCACTCGCAATCCGCATGCAATCGCGAGCGCGATACTGATTGCAACCTGCGCGATTTCAAACCAGGCGATCGGAAGTCCGCGGCCGAGTGTTCGAGCGAGCGTGCTGGCCGCATAGATAGCCGCCAGTGCGATTTGAATCGCGATCACCAAGGGAATGGGAGCGGGCGCATAGCCGTCGGGCAAGCCCTGCGGGCGCGTGGCTACGTAGATTAATAGGAACCCGCAAAAATCGGCGGTGAGCGCGATCATCCAACGCAGTGGCAGCGCATGATCGCGAAATGCGCCGTACTCGATGGTTGCGGCCGCAACCAGCACCGCCATAGCGAACGGGACTGGATTGAGCGTGGCGACCATGAGAACTAGCGCAGTGGCGGAACCCGCGAACACAGCCACGCCGGCAATTACGTCACGATCACGCCGCCAAGCCACCACTTGTCCCAAGATAATGAAAAGTGCGAGAGCGGCGGCCGCGCCCGCGGGCGTGAGCGTATGGAATCGAATAGTCGCTTCCCAAACCAGGGGGCAGGCGATGAGAGCAGCGGTCAGGGCTTCAAAAGCAGCGACCAGACGATTGGCCGAAGTGACGCGGGCCGCTGAAACCAGCCACGCCGCGGCGTATACCAGCCCCGCCAATGTTCCGGCCAGTTGTGGAAGCAGGGCCGCTTCGGTGATTGCCCGTAGCAGATAAGCTCCCGCGATTCCGAGCAGGAGGCGGCCGAGGGTGGCCAGAAGTCCGGTGGAGTCGGGAGGCGACAAGGTGGTGGCGAATTCCATCGGCGGAGCCACGCTTGCCGTCGCGGGCAGGGACTGGCTCTCCAACGCGGCTACTCGCCGGCGCAGGTCGTCGATCGCTTGGATCAACTCTGCGAGCTGTCGGGTCTCGATTTCGGTTGGAGGCCCGTTCATGGCGTCCTCCTCGCGGCAAGCCGGAGACTTGCCCTACGCTATGCAGTTTTTGGCCAGGGCGGGAGTAGCTTCACCAGTACCCATAGAATCACGAACGGCAACACCATCAGCGCCACGCCCGGGAGCAGGCCCTCGCGCGTTGCGAACTCCATTTTGTAACTTGTGAATCCGAGAAAGCTTTTGGAGAATAGCTGGCCGCCGATCACCACGTTCCAGCGCATGGCGAAAATACCGACGAGCGTCAGTAAACCCGCAGCCGCGTAAATGCTTTTCCGCGCGCCTTCAGCGAACTTCCACACCTGGGTCAGACCCAGCAGCGCGATAGGCACCAGCGTTCCCACGAAGATCTGGAGAATCACCTGCGAGAAATACAGCTTGGTGTGCACCATGAAATCCAAGGCCCGCAGGGATTCATCGGCTTCATAAATCCGATGGACCAGATCCAACATCTCGAGCGAAAAATCTATAATGAACGCATACAGCAGATAGCGCGCAATGGTGTCCACGCAGCGCATATCGATGGTCATCTTCCTGAGCTTGGACGTCAGCATATACAACAACAGCACCGCGGCGATACCGGAAACCATGGCGGAAAAGATGAAAACCACCGGCATCAGCGGTGACGACCACCACGGATTCGCTTTCACCGATCCAAAAATGAATCCGACGTAGCCGTGCAGCAGAAATGCGGACGGGATACCGATTAGCGTCACGAAATAGCCAACTTTGTCGTCCACGCGAAGCGCGGCGGGGCTGACATTGCGCGAGCCCAAGGTCAATATTCGATAGATCCACTTTCTGACGCCAGTCGACGACTCAGCCCAACCCACGATTTCCTTGCGATAGTCGAGCCAGATTTCCATCAGCAAAACGATCATCAAGTACCAGAGGTAAACGAAACCGAACATCGCCATGGCGGAGGATCGGTGGGGCGTGAGATACATCTCGAACGATCGCTCCGGATGTCCCAGATGAAGCTGCAGCGGCAGCGGCGCTACCAGCATAAACGCCAGCGCGGTGAGCAGCGCCAGGCGGTATGTGGGTTTCACCGCCTCCACCTTGAAGACCCGCTCGAGCGACGCCAGAATGAAGGCGCCCGCCACCAGGCCGGTGATGTACGGATAGAGAACGATCAGCACGCTCCATTGCAGCTCGATCTCATTCGGGTACATGTAGCCTTCCACGCCGGGGATGAGGTTAAGCATGTGTCTTTCTCCTTACCGGACCGCTCCGTCCAGGTCCTTGTAGAACACCTTGGCGCCCGTCGCCATGTGCGGCTTCAGCACCTGCACGCTGTGAGTGCGCAAGAATTCGTGAACAGGATCTTTCGGATTTTTCAAATCGGCCAGCACCCTTGCGCTGGTCGGGCAAGCTTCGCAACAAGCCGTGGTCAAGCCTTGCGTGATGCGGTGGTAACAGAGCGTGCACTTGTCGGCGGTATTCTTCTTGGGATTCAAGAAGCGGCAGCCGTATGGACAGGCCTGAATGCAATAGCGGCAACCCAGGCAATACTTCTCGTCCACTAGCACCACGCCGTCGGGCGTGGTAAACGTAGCACCCACCGGGCAAACCTGCGTGCAAGGCGAATCCGCGCAGTGATTGCACAGCTTGGGGATGAAAAAACTCTTCTCGCCTTTGTGGTTGTCGGGGAATCCGTCGAAGCCGCCGTTGGGCGAGTCCACTTCCGGATGTGCGTTGTCCCAACCCTCCACGTGATACCGTTCGATCCAGGTGCGGAAATAGCCTTCGGGCACATCGTTTTCCTCGGAGCAGGCTCGCACGCAGTTGCCGCATCCGATGCACTTGTCTACGTCGATGATCATCGCCCACCAGTGCTTGGTGATCTCATAATTGGGCGATGCTTCGGCTTTACCTGCCAGCACGTACTCAAACGCGGTTGCGGCCGCTCCAGTCAAGAGGATAAACTTGCCGGACTTTCGAAGCATTTCACGCCGGGTCATTTCCATGGCTACTTCTCGCTCGCTATTTTCGGGTTGTGAGGTTTATGACAGGTATTGCAAGGCAGCCCGGAGGAGTGCTCCGCCGAGACCACCTGCGGAAAACTCTTGGGCTTAGCGGAGTTGGCTTCGTGACAGCGCACGCAGAGTACGGCAGTNNGGTCCGTGACAAGCTTCACACCCGACATTGGCGTGCTTGCCCTTATTTTTCGTCTCAACCTGGTCTGCGTGACAAGCCTCACAGGCCTCGTGGCCGGCAAACTTGATAGGACGCGCTCGGACGTCGTCCATGGATGCGGGCCGAAAGTGGCCGTATTTGCCGAAGTCGCGCGGGATAACGGCGTGTCTGACCAATAGGAATGTGATCGTGCCGATAGCCAGCAGCAGTACTACTCGAACCAGATGTTCCGCGTTGCGCAGAAAATCCTTCATGCTTACGCAGGTCAGCAATTCAGCGACCCTGGCAAAGGCACCGGCATGTTGCGGCAAATTCTAGGATTGGAAGTTCCCAGCCGACGGAGTGCGTCAAATGACCCTGCGCCTCAAGTGGAGGGAGAGCGTAAAATTACGCGGGTATCGATAATATCCCGTGGATGCTAAACTGCCAACAGGTGGCCATGGCGTCGAATCCGGTTTCTAAGCTTACGGAAGAGCAGTACCTAGCCATCGAGCGTGCGGCTGAGTTCAAGAGCGAGTTCCTGGATGGCGTGATGTACGCGATGTCCGGCGGATCGCCGCGCCATGCCAGTGTTGCGGTAGGTATCGTGGCAGAGTTACGCGCGACGTTGCGCGGCGGCCAGTGCAAGCCCTATAATTCTGACCTTCGCGTTCGAGTCTCCTCGCGCATGTACTCCTACCCGGATGTTTCCGTAGTCTGCGGAAAGCTGCAGCTTGCGGACGACCAGAAGGACGTTCTTCTCAATCCAATTGTTATCTTCGAAGTTCTTTCGCCCAGCACGGAGTTGTACGATCGCGGAGTGAAACTCCAGCTCTATCGGACCATCCCATCCCTGGAGAATACATCCTGGTGGATCAAAACAAAGCGCGAATCGAGCAATACATATACCAGGACGCAAATACCTGGGCCCTGCGCGATCATCAAGGCTTGGATGCCGAACTGAAACTGGATTCAATCGGCGCCTCGCTGCCGTTGCGCCTCATTTACGACGGGGTCGATCTCGAGTCCTGAGTTACTCCCAGCGAAGCGCTTCAATCGGGTCGATGCGCGAGGCACGGCGCGCCGGCACCCAGGTCGCTACCAGCGCAAAGAAGATCAGAACGGACGTCGCGCCCAGACAGGTAATCAGATCGTTGCTCGCAATTCCAAAGAGGACGCTGGATGCAAGCCGCATCACCACGAGCGCCAGCGCGACGCCTGCCACGGCCCCAATCAGGCACAACCGCATTCCCTCACGCATCACAAGTTTGAGAACCTGCCCGGGCCGCGCTCCGATCGCCATCCGGATACCGATTTCGTGCGAGCGCTGGCTCATGGAATAGGTCATCACGCCGTAGAGTCCAAGCGTTGCCAGCGCGAGCGCTATGACGCCCAGCACGCTCAGCAGGCTGGCGCCTACTTTTTGCGCAAAATACGAAGCGCTCATGTAACTCATGAACGGCGAGGTGCCGCTGATGGCGACATTCGGATCCACGGATTCTATCTCGGCTCGAAGCCTGGCCGCGAATGCCTCGGGCCGGTCCACCGTCCGTACTTCGATCCCGACGCCCATGCTAGGTGAATAGAACTGGGCCAGTGGAACGTAGAAATAGGGCGTTGGCGGCTCAGATAGCTGATGGACTTTGCTGTCCCGGGCAACACCGATAATCGTAATCTCTTCGCCGAATCCCTTGAACTTGTGCCCCAGCGCGAACCCACCGGCGAGAAATCGTTTGACGAAGGTTTCGTTAACAATCGCCACCCGGTCCGTCCGGCGGTCGTCACGTTCGTTGAAATCACGGCCGGCTAGTAAAGGGATTTCGAGCGTTGCGAAATACCCGGACGACACCACATTGCGATAGAGCTTCATGTTTTCACCCCGGCGCGGAACATAGCCGTAAACGTCCACTTCCTCCCAGGAGCCGTTCGAAAAACCCAACGGAACATCTTCACACATGCTGGCGTTTTGAACTCCCGGCACAGTTAGAAGATGATCCCGCAGGCGGCGCAGCACAGTGAGGGACTTCTCCAGTGGATACCGGCTCTGTGACAGGTCGTATCCGGCCAGCAGAACGTGTTCCGGCTGGAAACCGGGGTTAGCGGTTTTCGCGTTCTCGAAACTCCGGATGAAGAGGCCGCTTCCGATCAAGGCAATCAACGCGAGCGACATCTCGGACACCACCAGCGCACCACCGAGCGCTCGCGACCGCACGCCGGCCGAAACGCCCCGGCCACTCTCGCGCAGAACATCCTGAGCTTTGCGGCGGAAGGTCTGCCACGCCGGAGCAAGTCCACAAAGGATGGTCGTCCCCAGACACAGCGCGAGCGTAAAGAGAAATCCCAGGCTGTTTAATCCGCTCGCCATATTGGCTATTGGCAAGTCCGTGGCCGGCAAGAGCACTTCGATGCCGCGCGTCATCCAACTGGCAGCGAGCAAGCCTAATGCGCCGCCGGCCAGCGCCAGCACTAGCGCTTCCGTGAAAAGCTGCCGCAACAATCGCGCTCGAGTTGCGCCCAGACTCAGACGGATGCCGAACTCCTTCTGCCGCGCTGTAGCGCGTGCCAGCAGAAGATTGCTCACATTGGCGCACACGATCAGCAAAACCGCCGCGCCGATGGCCAACAACACCTTCAGCAATTTGCCAAGGACACTCTGGACTCCCTCGGGTGCATCGGCCATGGCCAGCACTCGCGCGCCTATATTCCGGTTGGTGTTTGGATAGGCCGCCTCCAGGTGCTTCGCGATTGCTCTCACTTCCGTATCCGCCTGCTTCAAATCCGCGCCGGGTGCTACGCGAGCCATCAACACCAATGGCCGCGAATTGCGATCGTCCAGCCAGTTCCAGGAACCGGTGAGTTCCGCGTGCATCATCAAAGGAACCCACAGATCGAAATTGAGGCCGTTGACCGTGCCTGGAAAGACGGCCGGAGTTACGCCAATAATGGTGAACGCTTTCTGGTTGAGCTTGATGACGCGGCCAACGATATTCGGATCGGCCTGGAACCGGCGGCGCCACAGGGTTTCGCTGATCACTGCAACCGGCGAGCCGCCTGGACGCTCGGCCTGCTCTTCGGTGGAGAAGGTCCGCCCCAGCACCGGTTTCACTTTCAGCACATCGAAAAAGTTGCCGGAAACCATTTCCGACCAAACCCGCTCTACATGAGGAGGGTCGCCCAGGTAGAGAGGGCGTTGCTTGAACGCAATCACGCCCGAAAGCGTTTTCGCCTGATCGCGAAAGTCCCGAAAATCCAGAAATGACGAATCCAGCAGGTCTCCGTTCGCCGCGACCGTCTTTATGGACACCAGTTCGCGGCCATTTGGGACACCAGGCAGCGGATTCAGAAGGATCCGTTCCACCCAGGAAAAAACGGTGGCGTTCACTCCGATCCCCAGGGCCAGTGAACCGACCGCGACCACGGTGAACGCCGGCCGCTTGAGCAGAATGCGAAGCGCATATTGTAGATCCTGAAGAAACGAACCCATTGTCCAGCGATAGTTCGCAAGTGAGGTGCCAACAGCTAAGTTATACAAAGAAAAGGACGGCTTGTCCTCTGGGCCAATACCGGCTGTCCGCTAATGGGATAAAGTAACAGCACTTCGCATCCGATCTATTGATGGTGGGAGTTGGTACCAAAAACCAGCGCCTGGACGCCGCAGCCCGGTGTCTAGCCGTCGCATGCTTGATCGCAGTGATCTTCGCCACTTTTCGGCTTTTCAACGGAGCCGACACGCCCTTTCTCGCGTTTTCGGTGGTTGGAGCCGCCGTAGTCCACTTTGCGAACCGGCCGCACTGGATTGAAGCCACGATTACCGCAGTCCTGGCCAGCTTGCTCGGGATAGCGTACGTGGGTAGCCGCGGAATCTTTGGTCAGTATCCGGGTTCCGGTTTGGTGGGAACGTGCGCGTTCCTGGGACTCGCCAGCATGCTGGTTTTGGGGTGGAAAGCGTGCCGTTCTACCGAGGCGCTTCGCCCGTTGCTCGTTGCCACGTTTTGCCCGGCGCTGGTGATTCTCACCAATGTAGCCCTGGCTGCCATCATTCAATTTCAACCGCGTGTTTTTGACCTGTTCCTATACCGGTTCGACGGATTGCTTGGCGCGCAAACCAGCTTCGTGATCGGGCGTTGGTTTGCCGCATCGCCTTTTCTATCAAACCTTTGCTTCCTGGTTTATGCGGCGTTGCCCTTGGCGGAACTGCTGGTCTTCCTGTTATTTGTTCGCGGCCAGCGCATGCCCGCAAATCCGCTGGTGCTCTTCATTGTGACCGGGATCGCGGGATTTGTCTTTTATCAGGTGTGTCCCGCAACCGGCCCCGTGCATGTTTTCGGCGCGGAGTTTCCGAATTATCCTCCGCCCCCCTCCCTGCCTTTTCAGCCGATCATTCTGGACGATGTACCGCGCAATGCCGTTCCATCCCTGCACAGCGCCTGGGCATTGCTGATCTGGTGGAGCATGCGTTATTCGAAGAATTGGATGCGCGGGCTGGCTACCGTATTTCTGGCGCTGACGCTGCTCGCGACTTTGGGCCTGGGAGAGCATTACCTGATTGACCTGGTGGTTGCGTTGCCGTTCGCTGTGGCCGCAATGTCAGCCTGCGTAAGACAGTACCGAAAGGCAATTATAGCGGGCGTGCTCACGCTGGCATGGCTGGTTTACTTGAGATTCGGACTCCCGGCATTCACTCTATCGCCACTCGGAGCTTGGATGGCTGTGCTCGGAACCGCAATTGTCTCATTAGTGCTCGCCGGCGCGAAAGATCTTTCCACGCGAATGTGGCAGTTTCCTGCGCCTGCCGGAATTCCTTCGCCTGCTGAGTAAAGGGTTAGTTTGGTTGTGGGGCAGGATGCCATCC